>DXGC01000073.1 GCA_019114135.1 Candidatus Corynebacterium avicola | reverse complement strand
GAAGCAACGCTCCAGTACCTCGATCATCGCCTGCGGGGCGATGGAGGCACCCGGGGAGGCACCCATCAGGCCGGCGATGGAGCCGTCGTTGGAGTTGACCATGGTGGTACCGAACTCAAGCGAACCGAACTTCGGGGCACCGATCGGCTTGATGACCTGGACGCGCTGACCGGCGGTGACCAGCTCCCAGTCCTCGGCCTTGGCGTTCGGGATGTACTCACGCAGCGACTCAACGCGGGCAGCCTGGTCCTTGAGGACCTCCTCGACCAGGTACTTGGTCAGGCCGAGCTCCTGGACGGCGACACCCAGGTAGGACGGGATGTTGCCCGGACGCAGCGACTTGAACAGGTCCAGGAAGGAGCCCTGCTTCAGGAACTTCGGGGTCCAGCCGGCGTACGGTCCGAAGAGCAGGCCCTTCTTGCCGTCGATGATGCGGGTGTCCAGGTGCGGGACGGACATCGGCGGGGCGCCGACGGCGGCCTTGCCGTAGACCTTGGCGGAGTGCTGCTCGATGAGCTCCTCGTTGGTGCAGCGAAGCCACTCGCCGGACACCGGGAAGCCGGCGTAGCCCTTGATCTCCGGGATGCCCGCCTTCTGCAGCAGCGGCAGGGCCATTCCGCCGGCACCGACGAAGACGAACTTCGCGGTGACGGTGGCGGTGTCGCCGTTGTGGAGGTTCTTGGTGGTGATCTTCCAGCCGGTGCCGGCGCGCTTGATGTCGGTGACCTGGTTGCCGTAGCGGACCTCGACGCCCTCGGAGGTGACGGCGTCCAGGTACTGGCGGGTCAGCGCACCGTAGTTGATGTCGGTGCCCTCGTTGATCCAGGAGATGGCGACCGGCTCGTAGGGGTCGCGTCCCTCACCCATCAGCGGCAGCTTGTCGCTGAACTCCGAGAAGGAGTCGGTGTAGTGCATGTCCTGGAACAGCGGGTGATCCTTCAGGGCCTCGTAGCGGGCCTTGATGTAGTCGACCTGCTGGGTGCCGTGTCCGAAGGACATGTGCGGGGTGGGGTTGATCCACTCACTGGGCTCGCCGAGGACGCCCTCGTTGACGAGGTGGGTCCAGAACTGGCGGGAGACCTGGAACTTCTCGTTGATGCCGACGGCCTTGGCAATGTCGATCTTGCCCTTGACCTCGGGGGTGTAGTTCAGCTCGCACAGGGCGGAGTGGCCGGTGCCGGCGTTGTTCCACGGGGAGGAGGACTCTGCACCGGGGGTGTCGAGGCGCTCGATGATGACCTGGGTCCAGTCCGGCTGCAGCTGACGCAACATCACGGACAGGGTGGTGGAGATGACACCGGCGCCGATGAGGGCGACGTCGACGTGATCATTCTGGGAAGGTGACACGTTAAGCTCATTCCTTTGGATCGCTGCTGTTGCGCCGAGCACGATGTCTGCGGGACTCCCGTCGGGACTCCGGCGACCGTTGGTCGGCATCCACAATGAGCCGATCTTACTTGCCCGAGTGGTCTCGACAACATCTGACCCCCGGGTGGAGGGATGCCACAAGACGCTAGGATGACCCTCGTGAGCACTCCGACTTCGCAGCGTCCCCGGGCTTTGAGCCACCAGACCTTGGCCACCATCCTTTCCCATCCTTTGGGAACCAGTGTCCATGAGCTGGACTTTGAGCCGGATATCCTGGGCGACGGCTACACCCGCCACACCATCGAGATCGGTTCAGATCCGGACGGTGAACCCGGCCCCGTCGTTACCACCCTGGTGCGCTACCGGCCGGAAGGGTCGGCTTACCCCACGCGGGGGGAGGACGCTGCGTCCGGCGGTGCCGAGGCCGATGCTGACGCCGACGCCGAGTGGTCGCAGCGTCCGGCGCTGCTCTTCGTGCACGGCATGACCGACTTCTTCTTCCAGACCCACGTCGCCGAGCACTTCCACGCCCGCGGCTTCGCCGTCTACGCCATCGATCTCCGTAAGTGCGGACGCAGCCACCGCGACGGCCAGACCTGGCACCACGTCACCTCGCAGACCATCTACGACGAGGACCTCTCCATCGCGGTCTCCCTGCTCGGCGCCGGCCACGACGGGGTGATCCCGGTGGGCCACTCCACGGGTGGGTTGGACGTGACGATGTTCCTCTCCCGCCTGCACGCGGCCTCCCAACGCGGCGACACCGCCCGGGCCGCCCTGCACGGTGCGGTGCGCGGCGCGGTGCTGAACAGCCCGTGGCTGGGTCTGCAGTTCGACAAGCAGACGAACTTCATCATCCGGCACATCTTCCCTCTCGTGGCGAAGGTGGCGCCGACCTGGCACGTCCCCGGCGGCATCAATCCGACTTACGGGCGCACCCTGCACGTCTCCGAGAACGGCGAGTGGGACTACGACCGCTACTACAAGCCGCTGTACCCGCGTCCGAAGCAGATCAGCTGGCTGGTCGGGGTGAGCCGGGAGATCGACAAGGTGCTCTCCGGGAACTGGTCGACCGGGGTGCCGACCCTGCTGCTGCGCTCGGACGGTTCCAGTTCCGGACGCAGCGAGACCGACGCCTCGGGCAAGGAAGTGCCGGTGGAGCGGGCCTTCGTCACCGACACGATCCTGAGCGTCCGGCAGATGCAGGAGGCCGCCCCCAAGGTGGACCCTGACTGCCAGGTCCACGTGATCCCCGGCGCGATGCACGACATCTTCCTGTCCCGCCCCGAGGCCCGGGCGGACGCCTTCGCAGCCACCGACGAGTTCCTCGCTGGGGTGGTCGGACAGGAGTAGTCGCCCCTCCTCGCCCTCTTCCTTCCCGTGGGTGTCGGATAGGTGGGGTGAATCGCTGGTGTTTCGGCCCGAATCACAGCGATTCGTCCCACCCTTCCTGCACGGTTGACGTTCAGCGGTCAGCGAGTTGGATCTCGGCGCGATTGATGGCGTTCCGGATCTGCCGCAGCATCTTCTGCGGATTGGCCATCAACCTCTTGTCGACCCGAATGACCGTCCACCGGCCGTCGTGCAGGTCCTGGATCTGTTCGAAGTCCTTCTCCGCCTGATCCGCCCGCGCATGATGAGCCCCGTCGTAGTACAGACCGACCTTCAACGTGGGACAGGCGATGTCGAAGAACGTCCGGCGGACCTTCCCAGTCGACTCATCCGCAGCCAGCTCGACCCCGACCTGGGTCCGCCACTGGTGCCCCTTCGGCAACAGGTTGCGAATGAACAGTCGGAGTTCAGTCTCCCTCGGTGATTCCGCACCGAAGAACGCGAAACGGAGCAGTCGCTTCAATGTCCGTCCACAGACCAGTCCCCGTGCCGCATGAATAATCTCGTTCCGGGTCACCGTGGTGCACATGACGAAGGCGTCGATCAGCTGGATCGCCCGCACCTCTTGCCGGGTCAGTCCAGGGATGTCCACCACGTACCAGGTGTGCTTGTCCGACAGGACCGACCGCAGGCACTGCACAAGGGCGAAAGGTGCGCTGACCACGCGGTGGTGTGGGAATTCAGGATCCGGACAGACTGTGTCCCGCTCGATGTCGAGATGTTTCGGGAGCTCCCTCACTGCTGCCCGCTGTGGGTGCTTTGCCGCGAGTCTGCTGTCGTCCGAGTCGCGCTTCGCTTTCTGGTCGCTCAGCAGTAGCACCGGTGCGGAATCCGCCCAGTACTTCAGTCCGTGGAATGCGGCGGCTCCCCATCCACCGAGGACACAGGTCTCATGGTGCTTGATCAGCTGGGCCCGGGCGCGGGTGATGATGCAGTGCCGGTAAGCCCCGGTGTCGATCCCCGGTCGCGTGGCTTCCCGGTCTCCATCGTCACCGTCACGCTTGAGCACCACTCCCCTGGTGACCGTGTCGTATCCACGGTCTATGACCCACCGACTCACTCCGGAGGACTCGAGCCAGTCCCGCCGTTCCGGAACCTGCGCCGGCAGGATCCGCGAGCTGTACCACGGTCCCCTGCCCGGCGTGTACCGACCTTCGCTCAGCGCACGAGCGATGTCCGGTGGTAGCTTCCACGCAGGATTCGCCGGTGTCCCCTGTGTTCCCAAAGCTAGGTCCCTCCCCTGCGCCCCGACCCCCTCGAAGCGCTGGAGTCATCACACCACACCGAACCCGCCTTGGTGATTCATTTCGGGAAAGTTGTCGAATCCGTGGGACGAATCGCTGGGAAATCGCCCGAAAGACCAGCGATTCATACCACCTTTCCGGCGCCGGGAGCGGAACAGCGTCAGCAGGAAGGCAGCTTGTCAGCAGCAGGAATCCGGAGTGAGGGGCAACCGGTCAGGCGTAGCCAACATCGCCGGGACTGTCCTACGTACCATCGGTTTCATGAGCAGCGATACACCCCAGTCCAGCAGCGAGCACTACGACCTCATCATCATCGGCACGGGCTCCGGCAACTCCATCCCCGAGGAACTCAACGACCGCAAGATCGCCATCGTCGAGAAGGGCATCTTCGGCGGAACCTGCATCAACGTCGGCTGCATCCCGACGAAGATGTACGTCTACACCGCCGACATCGTCCGCGAGCTCCAGAACCTCGACACCTACGGCATCTATCCCATCGGCGGGGCCGCCGCGGAAGAGATCACCGTCGCCGACTGGAAGGTGAACTGGGAGGGCCTGCAGGAGCGCGTCTTCGGTCGGCGCATCGACCCGATCTCCCAGGGTGGCGAGGAGTACCGCCGGGGCGACGAGACCCCGAACATCACCCTCTACAGCGACATCGCCCGCTTCACCGGCGAGCGCACCCTGCAGATCGGCGACGGCAAGTCCGGCGTCGCCACCACCATCACCGGCGACCAGATCGTCCTGGCGACCGGCTCGCGCACCTGGGTGCCGCCGGTGATCGAGGAGTCCGGCGTCCCCTACCGCACGAACATCGACATCATGCGGATGCCGGAGCTGCCCCGCACCCTGGTCATCATGGGCGGCGGGATCATCGCCACCGAGTTCGCGCACATCTTCTCCTCCCTGGGGGTCGAGGTCTACGTGGTGAACCGCTCCGAGCAGCTGCTGCGCCGCCACGACCAGACGGTGTCCGAACGCTTCACCGAGCTCTCCAACAACCAGTGGACGAACCTGCTGGGCCACACGGTCACCGCTGCTCGCGCCGAGGGCGGGCTGACCACGATCACCCTCGACGACGGCCGAGAGATCGACTGCGACGAGCTGCTGCTGGCCCAGGGCCGCGTCCCGAACGGCGACCTGCTCAACGCCGAGGCCGGCGGTGTGGAACTCGCCGAGGACGGCCGCATCATCACCGACGAGTTCGGACGCACCACCGCACCGGGCGTGTGGGCGCTGGGCGATGCGTCCAACACCTTCCAGCTGAAGCACGTGGCCAACCAGGAGGCTCGCGCGGTCTTCCACAACGTCGCCGCCGAGGAGACCGCGGGCGACGCGAACCTGCAGCAGTTCAAGCACGACAACGTGCCCGGCGGTATTTTCACCCACCCGCAGATCGGCTACGTCGGCATGACCGAGGAGCAGGCGCACGAGTGGGCCGAGGCCAACGGCCGGACGGTCACTGTGAAGGTCCAGGAGTACTCGGACGTCGCCTACGGCTGGGCGATGGAGGACACCACCGGCTTCTGCAAGCTCATCGCCGACGCAGACTCCCACCGTCTGCTGGGCGCGCACATCATGGGCCCGCAGGCCGCCACCCTGATCCAGCTGCTGGTCACCGCCATGGAGTTCGACCTGGACCTGGTGGAGTTCGCCACCAAGCAGTACTGGCCGCATCCGTCGCTGTCCGAGCTTGTCGAGAACGCGGTGCTGGGGCTGGAATTCCGATAGGTTGGGACCCGGACAGGGTTTCCAAGGCAAAAGGAGCTGGATGCAATGCGGTGTGTGGTGACGGGGGCGGCCTCGGGGATCGGACGGGAGGTCGCACTGCTGTTGGCCCACGAGGGCCACGAGGTGATGATCACCGACCGCGACGAGACGGGACTGACGCAGACCGGCCAAGATGTCGAGGCGATGCGTCCGGGGTCCCTGCTGGACGCCCAGGCGCTGGACGTCACCGAGGTCGAACAGGTGAAGTCCTGGGCCGACCGGCTGATCGTGGAGCATGGCACACCGGACGAGGTGTACCACGTCGCCGGCATCGCCATCTGGGGCGATCCGCGGACGATGCCGCACGACAAATGGGTCAAGGTCATCGAGGTGAACCTGATGGGCTCGGTGCACATCGTCGAGGCCTTCACCCCGGCACTGACTGCCGCGGGGCCGATCGCCGAGCGGGGCGAGGGCTTGTTCGGACGCAAGCCGAAGAAGCGCCGGCTGTGCATGGTGTCCTCGGCGGCGGGCATCATCGGTCTGCCGTGGCATGCGGCGTACTCCGCGTCGAAGGGCGGGGTGATGGGCATGTGCGAGGTGCTGCGCTTCGACCTGGCCCCGCACGGGGTGAGCGTGCACGTCGCCGCGCCGGGTGCGGTGGACACTCCCCTGGTCGGCACGATCGACATCGACAAAGTGGACCAGACGAATGAACGGGTGGCGAAGGTGAAGAAGCTCTTCCAGGGGCATGCCGACAGCCCCGCGGAGGCGGCGCACAGCATCGTCTCGGGTGTGCGCAAGGGCCGCTACCTGATCTTCACCAGCTTCGACATCCGGTTGGGACGCTGGGCGCAGGTGAACATGCCGTGGGCCTACCGCGGGGTGATGCGGCTGCTGAACCGCGGCCTGCGTTGGGCTGCCGCGGACGCGGTGAAGGCCAAGTAGCCGCTGCCCCTCTCCCTTGGTGCCGAAAGGGTGGGACGGATCGCTGTGATTCCGCGTGGAATCACAGCGATCCGTCCCACGTTTCGGACCTCGACGATGGGCGCCCCCTAGAACGGCAGGAAGACCAGCAGCCAGGCAAGCAGCGGACCGACGGCGACGACCACACCGGAGTAGATAAGCATCTGCTTGTAGAACCGCTCGCGGTGTTCGGCGTCGACATTGGCCAGCACCATCGCGCCGTTGGTGGAGAACGGGGACACGTCCACCACGGTGGCCGCGATGGCGATCGCGGCGACGGCTCCGGTGACCGGCAGGTCGCCGCTGGTGATGAACGGCGCCACCATGGTGACAGCGATACCGATGGTGGCGATCGAGGACGCCAGCGCCGAGACGATTCCGGACATGTAGCAGAGCAGGAGCAGTCCGATCAGCGGGACGCCGAGGGTGGCGACACTGTCGGTGATCACGTCGACCGTGCCCGCCGCCTGCAGCACCTCGATGTAGGTGACCATGCCGCCGACCAGCACGATGGTCGACCAGGAGACGTTGGCCAGCGCCTTCTTCGACTCCTCGGGCTTGAGGATCGCGAGGACTGCACCGATGGCCAGGGACACCACGCCGATGTCCAGGCCGAAGATGCCGGCGGCGATGACCAGGACGGCCAGGCCGACGATCGTGGCCCACTGGTACCAGGTCACCGTCGACGGGTTCGCGGTGCCCGCCATCGCGGTCACGGCAGAGGTGGCAGTTGAGCTACCGGACGCCCCGGACGCACCGCCGTCCGACTCTGCGGCGTCGCGCGCCGCAGCGTCCTGCCGGAGCAGTTCCTCGTCGGCACGCGCCTTGGCGCCGAAGAGGTCGCGTCCGCCGAGGAAGACGTAGACTACGACACCCATGACGACGTTGAACACCAGCGCCATGGCGAAGAGCGTCCAGGTGTGGTTGCCGAGGTCGTGACTGCGCAGGAAGTCGTTGACGTAGATGCCGTAGACGCTCAGCGGGCTGAGCAGTCCGGCCATGCCGCCGTGGACGACCATCATGCCCATCATAAGCTGGTTGATGCGGTAGCGGCGGGCGAAGGGGATGGCCAGCGGGGAGATCACGCCGATGGCGAAGATCGCGCCGATAGACATGAAGAACCCGGTGAGAGCGAAGAAGATCCAGGGCATCACTGCCCTACTGCCGCGGACCGCGCGCATGGCCCAGCGCAGGATGATGTCGATGGTGCCGTTCTGCTGGGCGAAGCCGAAGAGATAGGTCAGGCCCATCAGGGCGATCATGAGGTCGACGGGGAATCCGGCGAAGGCTTCAGAGAAGACGTCGCTGGTGTCCTCTGCCTCGGCGGTGAACTCTGGTACGCCGAGGGCGACGAGGAAGCCGCCGACGAGGCCGAGGATGCCGAGGTTGATGTTGCGGAGAGTACCGATGAGGAAGATCAGTACCAGGACGGCGATGGTGACAACGTGGATACTCACACGGCTCCCTGGGACAGTTGGTGGCGGACAGTTCTGATGTGCCTTGCGGCCGTAGGTCATCCTAATCTCCGGGTCGGACACGGAGTGACAGCGGCCACTGGCTGCTAGCCTCGGTTTCATGAGTGAAACCACACCGCCCACGGGTCACGTAGCACGCAAGGTCCGCACCGTCCTCACCGACCGCCACTTCACCGAGTGCCCGCGTTGGCACGACGACCGGTGGTACTTCGTCGACTTCTACAGCCACACCGTGCACTCCATGGCCGAGGACGGCTCCGATTTCCGAACCGAACTGGAGGTCCCGGAGCAGCCCTCGGGTCTGGGATGGCTGCCCGACGGACGCCTGCTGGTCGTCTCGATGAAGGACCAGCGGATCCTGCGCCGTGAGGACGATGGCACGGTCGTCGAGCATGCCGACCTCAGCGACCTGGCCGCCGGCCATCTCAACGATATGGTGGTGGACGACAAGGGACGCGCCTACGTCGGCAACTTCGGCTTCGACCTCTTCGGCGACGACGTTGTCGTGCCGACCGGCCTGATCCTCGTCGAACCGGACGGTTCCTCCCGGGTCGTCGCCGAGGGCCTGTACTTCCCCAACGGCAGCGTGATCACCCCGGACAAGAAGACTCTGCTCGTCAACGAGACCTTCTCCGGCCGCGTCAGCGCCTTCGACATCAAAGAGGATGGCTCGCTCGGGCCCCGTCGTGACTGGGCGAGCTTCGGCGAGTTCCCGGAGTCGCTCGTCCTCGAGGACGTCATGACCAACGGCGTCGTGAAGCCTGACGGCTGCGGGTTGGACGCCGACGGCAACCTCTGGGTCGCCGACGCCGGCGGTGGTCCGGTCCTGCATGTGGCGGAGGGTGGCGAGATCCTCGAGAGTCTCGACCCCGGCGCACCGGTGTTCGCCTGCCTTCTCGGCGGGCCGGACGGCAAGGACCTCTTCCTGTCCTGTGCCCCGGACTTCGACGAGGAGAAGCGCACCGCGAACGCCGAGGCGACGGTCCGCTTCGTCCGTGCCGATGTCGGACACGGTGGGCAGCCCTGAGACCTATGCCACTGCCTGAGGCCGAGACGTGGGACGGATCGCTGTAATTCCGCGTGGAATCACGACGATTCATCCCACGTTTCGGACAGGTGTGTTGAGAGGAGTTCCAAAAATGACGTGGAAGGCCAGTCGGTAGACTCCGTGACTCTCGCTCTCCCAAGGGCCGGCGCCGTTCACGGTCATCTCTCTCCCCTGATCTTCCAACCAGGTGAGGACTTTTGCGCTTTCGTCCGGGCCGCCATCACGAATGACCATGGATGGCTTCGAGTACTTTTCGGCGAGCGCCAGTGTGAGTGCTGTCCCCGGTGAAACGGCGACTCCGTCGGCCGAAGGTAGAGCAATGTCCAAGGTGACGTCGCTGTCGCGCACATTCCACTCGGTCCGCTGCGCAGGATCCGCCGAGGGTGTCTCCACCAACTCTGGATAGTCGGTCAGGACTCACGGCGGCTCCGGGACATCCTCTGCCCACCCCCGCCCGGACACAAGCCCACGATGGCCACCCCGTGGGCACTCGCGGCGTCGAGAGCCCCACGATCCGCACCGCTCTGCCCACCGGATCGGATGGCAGAAATCAATGCGGTGTCAGAGTCTGTGGGAGCCATGTCCCTGAGAATACGGTGATGTCCGAATATCAGCGTCCAAAGACTTAACATGGTAGTCGCTAGTCACAGCAGGTTCCGTCGAATCGACGTTGCACAACAGGGATGGCCACAGGCAGATCGTCCATGTACTAACAGAAGAAGATCGTGTCGCTCACCAACGTGTGGGCTTCATCCCCCTCGGTTTGCCCTCCGGTCGACAAGTCTGCCGGGGGCGTGCAGGTCAACGGCTCAGATCGAGGGTTCTACCTGACCCAGGCGACAGTCCAGCAACGGTACCGTCCAAGTCATCGGGCGAGCATCATCGTTCATTTAGAAGAGCGAAGGAAAGCGAGAGCCTTCTCGGTGACGACATCAGTGAAGGCCTGTGTTCCGAGCGGTCCGCCGAGATCACCAGTACGGGTGGCAGGGTCCGCGACAGCCTCCGCAATTGCGTGATGAATTGAGTCTGAGGCCGCATGAAGCTCTGGGAGGTTCTTCCGAATACCCAACCATTCACAAAGCATCGCCACCGAGCCAATCAATGAGGACGGATTCGCCTTGTCCAATCCGGCCAGACTTGGAGCGGAACCGTGCTGGGCCTGGGCCATTGCGTGGTCCTTCCCCGAATTCAGGGACGCAGCAAGTCCGATACTGCCCGATAGTTCCGTCGCTTCGTCAGAAAGGATGTCTCCGAACATGTTGGTGGTCACCACCACATCGAACTGAGACGCGTCGCGAATCAGAAGCGCTGCCATTGCGTCGACGAGTTCCTCGCGGTACTCCACATCTGGGAACTCCTCCCGCACCTGACGAACACACTCAAGGAAGAGTCCGTCACTGGTACGCAGAACGTTGAACTTGTGGACGGCCGTGACATGACTTCGCCGTTGCCGGGCCAGTTCAAAGGCATTCCGGGCAATACGCAGCGACCCCTCTCTCGTCACTTTGCGGAATGCCATTGCCAGGTCCCGGGTGGGCATAACTTCGCCAGTACCCTGGTACATCGTGCGGTCCGCGTAAAATCCTTCGGTATTCTCCCTGACGATCACCAGGTCGAACGGCCCTTGCGACAGGTATCGGACGCCATCAAAGGTCTTGGCCGGGCGCACATTCGCAAACAAGTCGAGGTTGCGGCGCAGTGCGCCCGAGGGGTTGACACCGCCCTCTGCGACCGGGGGGTAGTCCAGGTGTGAGACCGGCCCCAGAATGATCCCGTCCCCACCGCTCGCCAAGTCGAGCGCCTCGGGTGGGAATGTGGTCCCCTGCTTCTCAAGAGCCGGAAAGCCGATCAGGGTGCTGTCAATCGTGTAAGGAACGCCCAGTTCCACGAGAACTGCCTCGAGGACCTTTCGGGTCGCATCGGTCACCTCCGGGCCGATACCGTCTCCCTCGAGCACAGCGAAGTTCAGTTTGTCCATTTTTTTTCTCCAGATTCTCAATTGGGGTGAATTTACTAAGTATTGATGAGTCGGCGAGACGCCGTCACAGTCATTGTGCGGATGTCAGAGTCGGCGAACCCTTCCTGCAGCAACCGGTCCGCCGCCAGAGCGATGCAATCCTCGACTGGTGGGTTCGCAGGCTGCCCGGCGTCGCTGCTGATCACAACGTGCTCCGGGGAGACTGTGGCGATACCGTGTAACCACTGTTTCCAGGAGGTTTTGCCGCTTGCCGCGGTGGTGTAGCAATACTCCAGGGTTCCGCCGGACTCCACCAGGACAAGCTTCTGGTCGTCAGAGAAGTGCTGGGAGGGAAACTCCGGGTGAGTGACGATGATGTTGTCGATTCCCAGTTTCTTCGCCGCACGAACAGCGGCGAGTGTTTCAGGAAAACGCAGGTGGCCGGTAGCCACCGTGAGGCCGTAGTCGCGGACGACCTCGAGGACAGCCAACAGTTCGCGGGAAGGTGCGCCACCATCGAGGATCGGATCCACATGCCGGTTGAGACCACGCTCCATAATTTCGTCGCGCACCGCGCTCCAGGAGGAAGGTGATCCGCTGAGCGGCTTTGGGACAGTGCCCGGAGTCATCTCGACATCGACGGTGGGAAGCCAAACGACGCCAGCTCCGGCTCTGGCCGCAATATCAACCGCGAGGGGATTCAGACCTCCGACAAAGTTGTTGAGGACGACTGAACTGATGTGCTGAGCACCACCGTCTCTGGTCTCCACGTTCTTCAGCGTGGTCGGAGAAAAGTGGTTCTTGTCCACAAACCCCGCGAGTCCCTGCTCGGTAAAACATCGAATGATCTCCTGGGCAGTGCATCGGCGGGGGACGATGTCGGGTCCTGCGTGAACATGGAGATCGATGGCTCCGGCGACAAGGTCACGGGCATGGTCAGTTGGAAGCGGATGAGACATAGTTACATCACCATTGGAATCAGAGTGACGGACAGGATCATGAGAACGGCGATGCCGACCAGATTCATTGGCAGACCAGATTTCATGAGGTCCTTGACCTTGACCTCGCCGCTTGCGAAGATCACGGCATTCGGTGGGGTCCCCACAGGCAGGGCAAACGCAAGGAGACACGCGTATCCGGCCGCCACCACAAGTGGCGCGATTTCGAAACCGAGCCCGGTGGCGATACTCCCGATGATCGGGATGAACGTTGCTGCCACTGCGGTTGAGCTGGTGAACTCCGTGAGAAAGGTCAGCGCGATGACAATAATCGCCAGAATGAGCAGCATGGGCAGCCCGCCGAGGCCGCTGAAAGCGTTCCCAATCCAGTCATTGAGGTCAGTTCCAGAGACTGCGGCCGAGAGACTGAATCCTGCACCGAAAAGCAGGAGGACGTCCCACGGCAAGTCACGGGTCTTCTGCCAGTTCAGAAGGCGGGTGCCGTCGGAAGCCGGCATGATGAACATCGACACTCCCACGATCACAGCAACTGTCGAATCGCTCAACGGGGCATCCTCCCAGACCAGCGGCAGTACGATCCACCCCAGGCTGGCGATAGCGAAAGCGACCATGCACCACTTTTCCTCCTGACGTAATGGCCCCAACTTCTGACGGTGCTCCTGCAGGAGTCGATTCACCGCCTCCTGGTCCTGGAACCGAACCTTCCACAGGACCTGAGTGATGAGCCACCAGGCAACAATCATGAGGACGACTGCGAAAGGAAGACCGAACTTGAGCCAGTCAAGGAATGTCACGGAGATTCCCGTGTTGTCCTGGATGTAGTTGGCCGCGATGAGATTGACTGGCGCACCGACAAGACTGGCCAGGCCTCCGATGGTCGCAGCGTAAGCGACACCGATCAAGAGGCCGACGGCGAACTTCGGACCGTCTTTGTGAAGTTGTTCTCGAACAAGGCTGATGACCGCCAGAGCGATAGGCAGCATCATCATGGTCGTCGCCCCATTGGACACAAACATCGAGACGAAACCTGAGGCCAACATGAATCCAGCGACAACCCGCGCAGGTGAACTACCGATGAGCGAGATCGTTGTAATTGCGATTCGCTCGTCCAACCCACTGGTCTGCACGCCCAGCGCCAGCAGGAAACCTCCCAGGAACAGGAACACCGACGGGTTCGCGTACGCCATGGATGCATCGCTCTCCGGCAACGCCCCAAGCAGTGGGAACCCGATAATCGGCACCAGGGAGGCCACTCCAAGCGGAAGTGCCTCTGACACCCACCAGACGCCCATCAATGTCGCAATTGCAGCTACTGATTTTCCTTCGTGGCTCAGGCTTGAGGTGCCAAGGAGAAGATAGACGATGACGGCGGCCACCGGCCCGAGAACTATGTAGATGTTCTTGCGATGTCGGTTCTTCTTGTTCGCCGCCAGAGTCGATTGGTCGACAGTGGTCATTGACATTCTGGATTCCTCTCGTACGCGTATTGTCCGCGATACGAAAGGACCTTAGTGACCAGCGTCACTTAAGTGAACAGCGAATCCAATGACGGGGCTTTAAGTAATGCTGTAATCTGTGCAGATGGACAACACCGCAGCCCAACGCCTTCTACTGCTAAGGTCCGTCATCACAACCGGCTCCTTTTCCAAAGCTGCAGAGAAGGAGGGGATCACTGTGTCTGCCGTCTCCCAGCACATGAACACGCTGGAAAAATCTCTGGGTATTGCACTCTTCGAGCGTCACTCTCGCGGCATAACCCCGACCGAGGCAGGATTGATCGCCCAGAATCACGCGGATGAGGTCTTTGACAGTCTCACCGCCTTCAGTCGTCGTATCGACCAACTGAAGCAAGGTTCTTTGGGAACCCTGGTCTGTGGAGTATTTCCAACGCTGGCGACATCAATAGGCCCCGCACTGCTAAGTTCCCCCGAGGAGACTGGCGTACGGCTCCAGTTGCGGAGCGCCCGCCTAGTCCCGTTGCGCCGAATGCTTCGACAGCGCGAAGTCGACGTTGCGTTCACCTGGAGTTACCCGTGGAACACACAGCGAGACGAGGGGTTCGACTATGTTCCGGTACTTCGCGACCCAACTGTTCTCCTCGTCCCGTCTTCCGATAGCAACGTGTTCTGGTCGGAACTCATGAAGGATCAGACGACATGGGTTACCAGATCCAACGACCATCAGATCGGGGCCGTCCTGGACTGGGCGGGGCGCGAGTACGGATTCTCTCCGCAGATCGCCTACTCCGCGAACGACTGGGCAGAGGCTCAGAGCATGGTCGCCGCGGGGGTGGGTGTTGCATTCGCTCCGACCTTGTCAACCATGCCCCTGCGGCCAGGTGTCGCAATCATCCCAGTTCCGAACTCTCCGGACCGAACGATCTTCCTGAGTCGACGGAAAGGACAGCCCGAGCACCCGGGTGAAAAGGTATTAGTTCGTCGGCTCCGCTCCGTGGCCGAAGGAGTCACCGGGCTTGCAGCACCCCAGGAATGACTGCTGGTGCCCCGCCCCCGGTACCGACAGGCGAGGAACGCTAGTTCGTCGTCGTCTGAACGGCACCAATTCCCCAAGCACGAGGATTCGTGCCTGAGGAAGCGAAGACACTTCTAGCTGGAACCGAGGCTGCCCTGGACGGAGTCGGAAACCTCGTCATCGGGGTTGATGCCGATCGAGCCCTCGATGTCGTCGACGAAGCGTCCGATCTGGCCGAAGAACTCGCGGACCGGGGTGTCCTCGATGAGGTCGAGGAAGGCGCGCCAGCCGCCCTGCACGAAGCCGGCAATGGGGTCAATGATGGAGCCGATGATTTCCATGGTGTCCTTTACGAGTGACGTGGTTTGGATTGGGAACTCACATGAGTCCAGATGATCCTATACCCACCCAGGCATCAGGACGCCATCGGCAGGTGGATGTCGTCACCCCCGGCCTCAAGGTCGTCGGCATCCAGCCGGCGGAACTACCGACGGCTTTGCTCCCGGACGCACGCCGCAGACAGTACTTTGTTTCCTTTACCATTTAGTCATGACGTTTCCTCACCGGATATCAGCTTCCGGACTCTCCGTACTCGCCTCGATTTCCCTCATCGCTGGAGCCACTGCGGCCACCGCAGCGGCCGGCATCGTCACCTCCCCAGACGGTCCGGGCACCATTTCCGCGTCTTCGGCCACCGCTCCCGGCGTCCCGCCGAGTCTGGCTGAAGCAGACCCGACGATCGCGGACCCGGCGTCCGACCCCTTCTACACTCCCCCGACATCCATCCCCTCCACCCCAGGCAGCCTGATCCGCGACCAGTTCGCCCCGCACCTGCTCGCGGGGTTCGACCGGGAGGACGCCCCAGCCCGTGCCGACAAGATCCTCTACACGTCCACTGCCCAGGATGGCTCGCCAATCGCGACCAGCGGCTTCGTTATGGAACCTGCCCGCCCCTGGTCAGGCGAAGGACCGACGCCCACCATCGTCTTCGGGCCCGGAACCCGCGGCGCCGGCGACGACTGCGCCCCGTCGCGTTCAGGACATCTGCTGTTCAGCGCCGACAATGCCTCCGACAACGTCAACCTCAACTACGAGTACCCGTTCTACGCGATGGCCTCAGCAGCGGGTTACCGGGTGGTCGTCACCGACTACATCGGCCTCGGCACCCCGGGCCAGCACACCTACGTCAACCACACCGAGGAGGGGCACGCGGTACTGGACGCCGCCCGCGCCGGCCTCGCCTTCGCCGACGCTCCTGCTGACTCCCCCGTCGCCTTCTTCGGCTACTCGCAGGGAGGTGGGGCCGTCGCGGGTGCCGCTGAGTTGGCGTCTTCCTACGCCCCCGAGCTGAACTTGAAGGGCGTGTTCGCCGGGGCTCCTCCGGCGAACCTGGAGGACGTCACCGACACCGTGGACGGCTCGATGGGCGGTAACGTCCTCGGGTTCGCCCTCAACGGTGCGCTTGCGCGCAATCCGGAACTCACCCCGCTTGCCGACAAGTACTTCAACGACGAGGGCAAGGCGTTCCTCTACGAGACCGCCGCGGAGTGCACCTTCACCATGGACGACGATGCCCCAGACCTCAGCGACTTCGACGTGACGGATCCTGTGGGGTCGTTCATGTTTGATTCACGCCGACTGACCGCCGACGGGCGTTCCTTCGGAGAGATCATCCAGGACGACGACGATCTGCGCCGGATTCTGTTGGGACCGGACTACCGGCTCGGTGATCGGCCGGTGGACGTTCCCATGTTCATCCTGGGCGCGGTCAACGACGACACGATCCCCTACGGCCAGACCAAGCAGCTCGCCGAGGACTACTGCGCTTCCGGGACGACGGTGAAGTTCCTCACCGACGACACACCTGCGGTACTGACGGGAACTGGTCTGGGACATGCCGTGCCACAGATCAACCACGCGACGGAGGTCTTCGACTGGATCGGTGACCGCTTCAACGGGGTGGACGCTGCGTCGACCTGCGGAAACTAGCACCCGTTCACTGCGAGTTCGAGAACACAATTTAGACAGCCCTATGCGATCGGCGACGACTGGCGTAACGCAGGAATTGCTCGCATTGGTTAGGACGATTTGTGCTCTACTTGCTCGGCTTTCGCAGAACGTTTCCTGTTACGCGAGAGAAACGGCACAGCAATGCCCGATAACTACAGTCCGGGATCATGCCGACCAGTAGAAGAGTGCCAACAACCTCCGAGACAGCAAACCTCCTGACCAGCAATTTCGGACGCCGGCGATTCCTCCAGATCGCCACCGCTCTAAGCGCAGCGGGAGCTGGAACCGCCGTAGCTGGATGTAGTCACACCGACACAGGGGCCAGGGCTGCAGCAGCTTCGTCTACGACTCCTTCGCCCGGCGGGATACTCCAGCCCCACAACGGAGCCATCCCCGGAGACCACTACCTGGCTTCTGAACCAGACAAGGTCTTGTGGGGCTACCTGCCCTCGACCGACAGTGCCCCGGTTCTGAGGATGAAATCAGGCGAGACAGTCACCGTCGACACCGTCAGTCATGAGGGAATCATGGAGGACCAGGGACGAGACCCTGAAGCCTGGTTCGGAGAGCATGGCGTTGCCAAGTCCGAGGTATTGGATGATGTGAGAGAAATTGCGGCCGAGTACGACAGAACTTCTCGAGACTTCGACAAGGACGGTCCCCACGTCGTTACAGGCCCGATCTTTGTAGAAGGTGCTGAGCCCGGTGACGTGCTGAAGATCGAGACTCTCGAAACTACCTTACGTGTCCCCTACGGTGTGGTGTCGAGTCGACACGGCAAGGGTGCGCTAAGGAAGCTTCCTGACGCGAGTGCACCCGAAGGAATGTCGCTTTCAGAGGTCATGCCTCCGATTGATACTGACGACAACGTCTCCGTTTTCACTCGTGCAGAAGACGGCAAGGGAGTCATGTCGTCGGGCTCGTTGGATTTGACGTTCCCGCTACGTCCCTTCATGGGCATGATGGGCGTTGCCAACACCAGTGGGGACGACCTGACGGCAGACAGTCGAAACTCAATTCCTCCGACGCTCGGCGGCGGAAACATCGACATTCGCCATCTCGGCGAAGGCTCAGCTTTTTATCTCCCGGTGATCGCCGAAGGCGCCTTGTTCTACACCGGTGACCCCCACCACGGGATGGGGGACGGCGAAGTAGCACTGACAGCCATGGAAGGGTCTCTACGAACCACATTCCGACTGACTGTGTGCAAGAAGGGCGATGCATCTACCCCGTCGGTGGCGTTCAACTACCCGTTCGGGGAGACCGAGGACGCATGGATTCCTATTGGTCTCTCGGATCCAGACGGCAAAGTGGATGGTGAAGGTCGAGATCTGAACATCGCCATGCGCCGCGCTGTGGTAAATGCCCTCGACTTCCTGGAAACCGACTTGGGGATCGAACGCCATGTTGCGTACGCCTACCTCTCGGCGGCCTCCGACTTCGCGCTTTCCCAGGTAGTGGATATTACGACTGGAGTTCACGGTCTCATCTACAAGGATGGCCTGCCATCGCTCGGCTGAGCGTATCGGTCAGCACTTCTCCCCCGCTACATCCAGATTCGTTCGAGATGCTCCACAGCCTCGGAATCGGGGCGGTGGCGGAACCGGGCGAGCACCTTACGGCGCGGTGCATTCGGCGCGAGGCCGAGGGCCTCGGCAACGACGCGGTATGATTCCTCGTCATCCTTGCCGGGTACAGCACCGACGTGATCAGCGAGCCAAGCCATCCCGTCCAGTTCTTCAGCTCGGGACGTCGGCGCGGTGGTCACGGAGAACCATTCACCGTCATGCAGGTCGATCCAGATACGGTCGCCTTCCACAACTTGCAGGGGAATGAGGAATCGACGGATCGAGCCGACCGAACTGGTGCCCATGTTTCCCCAGATGATTCGCTGTTCACCATGTTCGCTTGGCAAAAGCCGCGGTTCATTCCATTGCATTCCGAGCATCGCTGTCATCCCATTTGGGACATACGTACCTGAACCTCGAAGATGATCCTTCGTCACAGTCGCCAGGATGCACCAGCGACCATCATGCATGTACACGCCGTTGGATTCTTCTGGAGTGGCGTTGTTGACCTTTGGCTCGGAACGGCGCCGGACGACGCCACCCGTTGATGTGAAGTCGCCAGTCGCAGCATAGGCAGCGACAGAGTTTTCAGCGACACCGAACACTCCGGAGAGTTCGGTGACTAGTTCAGATAGCTGGAGACCCTCTGCACCATCCGCGGTGGCAGCATCTACGCGCTGGCCGATAAGATCGGCGATTCCCGTGTACTCAGCCATCCCCCATCGCTCCAGAGCCCACCGGTCGACGCTCACGCGCGTGAGTTCATCGCTGCAGTATAGCCCGTTGCGGAAAGACCGCTCGGAGGCGGAGGTACCGATACTGGCGTACATCTCCGGGACGGACATAGGTCGGCCAGCAATTGACAAAAGTGAGGCCGCCCGGGCGGGAATGGACCCGACCCGGGTAAGTACGTGGTCGCCGGACACGAGATAACCACAGGTTGTAAGCCACTGCGATAGCAATGTCGGATCCTCGAGGCTCGACTTCTCGAGAACGCGCGCCAGTTCCGCGACACCTTCATCGTTGACCAATGCTGCCAGGAGGTTGCCTGTGCGCTGCGCCGCCGTCGGCAAGTCGGGGAAACAAACCCAGCCGTCATCGATCCGGAAGTCATCATCAAATGCATCGAGAATCTGCCAAAGAGGTGCTTCCCAACCGGAAAGAGTTGTAGCCAGTTCCGGGAAAATTGAAGTCACCTGTTCCAGGGTTCCCACTGGGTATGCGTGCGCTCGGACACCTGCTGAAAAATCGGCGACAGGGCCACTGGAGATTACGGGCTGCAGTCGTGCGATCAGTTTCTTCTGGAGTTGGCGGACCCGCTCCCTGGTCACCCCGAAGGCCTGCCCGATCTCGTCAAGAGTTGCAGGAGACTGGGCGATGATCCGATCACGCAGGATTCGTTGTTCGCGCTCATCACAGGAGTCCCAGAAACTCGACAGAACCTCGGTGATGGTCCCCCTTCTCTGTGACAGTGCCATCCGAAAGCTCCCGGACTCTTCGCCAGCTTGGGAGAGCAACGCTTCAACGTAAGGAGGCAATTCACCGTCGACTGCCGAGATTCCACGGTGTTCCACCGCTTTACGCAAGCCGCCGTGGGTGCGGGCAATGAATCCGAGAATACCTGCAGCGGTGTCGAATGCACTTCCCATAGTGCCTGCATCGAGGCCGATCCCGTCATCCCCGAGTTCAACCACCGGTGTAGACACTTCACCCTCATCCTCGTAGAAACTACTTCCGTCGAACTGCATCGAGTCCTCGAGACCGCCCTCAGTCTCTGGCTTCTCGGCTACCGGGTGCGAGGCAGCGACGATCATCCTTGGGTCTACGACCCCACTGCCGGAGTTCTCCAGCTCTCCGAGCAGACGCGCGAATCCAGATTCCGAGACCACTGGCACCCCTAGTTTTCGTGCCTTCTTCGCCTTGGAACTGAGGGAGTCGGGGTCAGCTGCAATGAGAAGAACGGACTTCTTCGTCACTCCCCCTACGTCGAGGCCGGCCTCAGACGCTCGCGCTTCCCACGCAGTTCGCGGAACTTCAGTTGCTCCGGTGAAGGTGACGCGATCCCCTGGCGAAAGACGAAGCGAGGAACCTCCTGCCGTGCTTGATCCGACTGTACCGTCAGCTACCTGGGCACTGATCAAACCGTCGACAGTATGAGCTTCGACTCCGAGAGCGCGGGCCACGGAATGCAGTTCCTCGCCTTCTTCCTCAGTGACAACTCCATCCGCCCAGGCCAAGACAGCAAGCTGGCGGACGAATTCGGTATGGAGATCGATCGCCTCTTCCTGTCCGATACCGAGTGTGACTGCGCAATCTGTGAGCTCGCCGACCTCGTGAACGGATAGTTCACGATCGAGCATTGCAGTCGCCAGCAGATCGAGATAGGCATCCACATGTGGCTGCCCCAATACCGGCACTCCGGTGGCGAGCTGACCGAGCCATTGACCATCTTGAGCTCTGGCCGTCGCAGTCCGATTGTGTAGGGCGACAGGAGTACCCCCGGCCTGCGGGACCAGTTCCGCCAAGTCCCCGCTGAACGCCGGCACCAGATGCACCCCGGCAAGCAGGTCAGCAACGGCCTCCGGCGCCCGCAGCAGATAATGGCGTAGGAGTTCGGTTGTAGCTTCGGCATCTCCCAGTGCAGCATGGGCGTGGGTGTTGACGATTCCTGCCGCAGACAACGCGGCAGAAAGCCCCCGACCGGACGCTGGGAGCAGGCGACCTGTCAAGGTGAGGGTGCACAAACTGGCACCAGCAAACGGAGTACCCGCCAGCCCGAGCCTGTCGAATTCAGCGGTAAGTAGACGCGCGTCGAAGGGCACGTTGTGCGCCACGAATACCCGTCCTTCTAGCTGTGCTGCCAGTTCGCCAGCAATCTCAGCGAAGTAAGGTGCACCGACAACATCTGAGGCGCAGATGGCATGGACGTTGCTGTTCGGTATGTCGCGATCCGGGTTGACCAGGGTGCTCCAGGTGCCAGTGACCGTGCCGTCAGCGTCAGCGTGAACCACTGCTACCTCAATAATCCGGTCACGATTGGAGAAGCCAGTGGTTTCGATGTCGACAATGGCAAAGGACAGTGCCTGATTCTTATTAGTCACGGTGAATAACTCTAGCGTGAGGATCAGCCAACTTGGGCCTTCACCTCCCCACTACCCCCTAACCACCTCCACCTACCGCAAAACTGAGCATATGCAAAGTAAACTTCTTCATCATGGCCTCCGTGCATGACGTGATCAACTCATTCCGTGACTCCAGTTCCACTTCGGAGCAAGGAACCCAGTTTGAACAACTCATGGTCCGATGGTTCGAGCTGGACCCCACACTCAACGAACAGTACGACCAGGTGTGGCGGTGGCCGGACTGGCCTGGACGCCACAACCACGGTGACAACGGCATCGACATCGTCGCACATGTCGCGGAGACGGGGCCCGAGTTCGGCACGCCGGACGAGTTCGCCGCGATCCAGTGCAAGTTCTACGACCCAGAGCACCACCTGGCGAAGTCCGACATCGACTCATCTTTCACCGAGTTCGGCAAAGCTCCGTTCACCCGTCGCGTAATCATCTCCACCGCCGACAAGTGGAGGAAAAACGCCGAAGCGGCATTGGAAGGCCAGCAGATCCCGGTCACGCGCATCAGCATGAAGGACCTGGAGGATTCCCCGGTCAGTTGGGACATTGCCTGGCCGAAGAACACCCTGCAGGTCGATCTCGCCCCGAAGAAGCCTCATACGCTGCGCCCTCACCAGGAGGAAGCCGTGGACATCGAGACCGCTTCGATGCGCTCGCCACCGCCGGCAAGGAACTGATGGACCTCCACATCAACTTCGAGACTGCCGAGCCTTACCCGCTGACCATCGATGTGAAGAAAACAGCCAATCCCAATGACCCGAAGACCTGGCAGATCACAAAGATGAAGTGGAAGAATACGAAGGCATTCACCGACTACACCACCATCATCATCTACAACCCAAAGGTCACGATCTCCGGCATCCCGGAGGAGGCCGTGGAGTACTTGCTCGGTTCCCGGTCCGCGCTGGGATGGATCATCGACCGGTGGCAGCTAAAGACGGACAAGTCGTCCGACATCACCAACGACCCCATCGACTGGCGTGCCGAGCAGGATAATTCCCGCTACCTCATCAACCTCATCGGCCGCGTCACGACCATGGCCGTTGAAACCCAACAGATCATTGCCGGACTCACAGAAACACCGACATCCGCCTCGTAACTGGAGACAAACCCCATGGATACTGACGTCCACAGCCCCAAAGCTATCTTCCATGCAACGACACGCCTCGTCGTGCCTCTATTCCAGCGCCCCTACGTCTGGTCAGAGGAGAAGCAGTGGGCTCCATTATGGGAAGACATCACCCGTCTCATCGATGTCATCGATCACCATAATCAGGCAGCGACTCACTTCCTCGGCGCCATTGTCATCCAACTCGTCCCAACTCCGCTGGGCAGTATCCAGACCTGGAACGTCATCGACGGACAACAACGTTTGACGACGCTCCAGCTCCTGTTGAGCGCGCTCCATAATCGCCTGACGAGACGTGGGTGGGACAAACTCGCTGGACAGATCAAGTCGCTGATCGAGAACTCCGAGGACTACCGTCAAACCGACGAAGACAAGTTCAAGCTCTGGCCAACAAACCGGGACCGAGCTGGATTCATCGCTGCGATGAACGGCAACAGGGACTCAAACGATCAAGGCGCCACTTCTCGACTGGAGCAGGGGCACAGCTACTTCGCCAACGCCATTGACGCCTGGCTCGGTGAGGACGAGGAACAAGCATTCGCTCGCGGACGGGTGCTGGTCGCCGCCGTTCAGGACCGACTGGAAATCGCCACTATCCGGCTCAATGCCGATGAGGATGCCCAGGCGATCTTCGAGACGCTCAATGCCCGGGGTACTCCGCTATCTGCGGCCGACCTCATCAAGAACTTCGTCTTCCAGAACCTGAACACCAATCCGGCGGCCGCCGAGGAGTCATACCGGAAATACTGGTCCCAGTTCGAGGCCGAGTGGTGGGAGGAGGAAGTCACCTCCGGTCGCTTGAAGAACCCTCGGTCCTCACTATTTCTGTGGCAGTGGCTCACCACCAGGACCCTTGAAGAATTCCCGATCCGGGAAGTGTTCCGCCAGTTCAAGTACTACGTCACGACCATCGACAAGGACATCGCTGATCTCCTGCCCCAGATCAGGGTCGCAGCGGACCGTTACCAGGAGATCATCCGGGGAGCCGCCCGCCCCAATGGACCGTTGAACCGGGAGGAACTGTTCAGTTACCGGATCCGCCTGCTAGATTCCGAGGTCGCGAGGCCGTTGATCATCTGGCTCAACGAACCCGAGCAGGCCGACGTCCCCCGTGCTGACCGAGAAAAGGTTCTGGCGCTTCTCGAAACATGGCTCGTCCGTCGCATGCTGGTGAAAGCCACCTCTGCCGGCAACAACCGGTTTGTCCTTGATGTCATCCGTTTCCTCGAGGACCAGCCGAACACCTCACTGCCAGATGCCCTCGCCGAGTACCTCACCTCAAACACGACCAAAGTGGGTTACTGGCCCAGTGACGCCGACATCCGTAGCGAACTCACTGGCACCAGGGCCTTCAACAAATACGTCCGGGCACGCCTCCGTATGGTCCTCGAGGCTCTCGAGGACAACCGACGCGGCTATCCCGATGGCCGACAGCTCGCGATGGGCCCCATCTCTCGTGGCAAAGGCACTGTGGAGCACATCATGCCGCAGAAGTGGCGGAAAAACTGGATGGCCGACCTCACCGAAGACCAGCAGGCGGACCGAGACTCCATCCTTCACCAGCTCGGCAATCTCACGCTCGTCACCCAGAAGCTGAACAGTAAGGTCAACAACGGGGCCTGGAGTACCAAACGCGAGTTTTTCCGTCAGTACGATGACGTAATGCTCACCCGAGATGCAGTGAACCTGGCTGACGGCGACTGGGACGAGACTGCAATCGAACAGCGCACCGAGGAACTCATCGGTGAGATTCTGGACATCTGGCCGGTGCCGGCAGGATTCACAGTGGCTAACCGAGACATCGAGACCAGAACTTCGGACACAGAGGCTCGCCGGCGCGCCGTTGTCACTATCGCCGACCTGGTTACTAACGAGATTCTCCCGGAAGGCACCCGGCTCCGGCCAACCTCACAGTCCAGCCGTTGGAGAGGCGTTACCGCGAAGGTCACCGGTGAAGGAAAAATCGCCTTCAACGGCACTGAATACGCGTATCCGTCTCCAGCTGCGCGGGCAGTTACAGGAACCAGCTCAGAGCCAGGCTGGGCATGGTGGTCTGTCGCCGAAACCGGACACACGCTGAATGAACTCCGTAACGACTACCTCCACATGAACGACTAGGTTGACACCGTAGTTACTCGCTCCGTCCTACACTCCACGTTAAGGTGTTCTCATCAAGCCCGAGGGCCGCAGCCAGCCCCGCTCCGACGTCCCGCATCGCCTCCCGGGACAGGGCTCCCCAACGCCTCCCGGTGAGATCCTCTGGGTAAATGGTCTCGAGGCTGTCACAGCGCACCCATCCGTGGACCACCTCACCGTCCGGCAGAGCGACCACGGTGGGTAGTTCCGCGTGTTTGCCGGTCGTGGTGATACGCACCGCGAGGAAGGTCCCCAGTCCCCGGTTGCGCGGGTTCGGCGAGACAATGAGCCATGGCTTCGGAGGAAGTGGTGTCCCGTCTGGTTCCACTATCCCCAGATCGACCTCAAGGACTTCACCCCGTAAGGGAACGCTCACTGTCCACCAGCCGGAGCATCATATGGGGCGGCCTGCGCAGAGCCGCTGACTTCCTCCGCGTGAAGTGCACGCTCCCGAGCAGTTGCGCGTTCTGTCCGACGCTGACGATGTACCTCTCGGTACACGCTCTCTACCGCCGCCATATCCGCATACGCACGTTCGGCGGCTTGCTCCTCCGCAGCCACAACTCCGCGTTCAATGAGCTGGCGAAGCACCTCGGACGCACTGCTGGTGGACGGCACGAAGTCCTCCGGGAGTTCCGCGATGCGGGTACGGAGTTCCTCTGTCAGGGTCAGACTGGTACGGGACGACAGCAACTTACTCATGCACCACATGATATCAGATTTTGGTGCACTCTAGATCCTCGCTATGCACCACACCCCCGTAGCAACCTACCGTTGCGCCCCTGCCTCCCCCACTACATCACCTGATGCAACAACTAACCCTTCGCCCCCGCTAGACTGAGCGACACTCAGCGCGGTGCCAGCACCGCGCGCAGCGTAATCTGTGATTTGAATCACATGTACACTGACACCATGGTTAGTGCCGACAATTCTTCACATGTGGCAGTCCTCGGCAAAGCCTTGGTCGATGTCATCGCGAACGACCCGTCCAACGATGGCGAAAACGCAGCCCCGGTCGGAGGAACGCCCCTGAATGTCTCAGTCGGGCTGTAACGACTCGGGTTCCACGCCACACTCCAGTCTCGTGTGGGTACCGATGAGTACGGCAAATTGATCCAGCAGCACCTGGAGAAGGCGAACGTCAACCTTCCCCAGGGTTTCGCCGACAAGAGACGCACCTCCACCGCCACAGTGCCCCTGGAACCCCAGGGTGTGGCGTCCTACACCTTCGACCTAAACTGGGAGATCAAGGTGCCCGGCATCAGTGGCGCCGCGATCGTGCACACCGGCCCCATCGGAGCGGTCCTTGAACCGGGCGGAGCAGCGGTGGGCGCGACTATGAGCAGCGCCGGCCCCAGCGACCTGCGCACCCACGATCCGATCATCCGCGCCGACATCATGGGCGAGCCGTCCTCCGTGCGCGGCCCCGTCTACGAACTGGCCACCTCCTGCCACGTGGTCAAGCTCAGCGACGAGGATGTGGCGTGGATCACGCGAAGTCGACGACTCTCCCCTGCCGAGGTCCTGCAACGCATCGCGGACTCCGATCCCCGCTTCACCGTCCTGACCACCGGGGAGCATGGGTGCATCGCCATCGCGGACGGGCGCACCCATCATCTGCCGGCGCGTCCGGTGGAACTCGTAGACACCATCGGTGCTGGCGACGTCTTCATGTCCGGACTGATCTTCGCGCTGTCGCAGGGAGGGCTCGGTGAGCTCCTCCTCGACGACAAGACGTCCGACGAGCTCCCGGAGCACCAGGTGATCAGCGCATTGGAGACCGCACTGGCCAGCGCATCCGTCGCGGTGTCCCGTGCCGGGGCGCAATCGCCGACGATCCACGAACTCCACCAACTCATAGTCGACACCGTGTAGATCACGGATTCGGCAAACGCGCAGCACAACTGCAGTCGAACGCTTGGGGGTAACCGCGTCCGGTCATGGTGCATGATTAGTTTTCCACCAAGAAGAAAGACTGACCATGACCCCAACTTCCCTCCGCAGCCAACACCGACGAAGCCTTGCCGCCCTCGGGGCAGCTTTCGTTCTTGTGCTCGCAGCCTGTGGCACTGAGGACAGCTCGGATGCTTCGCCGTCCTCCACTGACTCCACTCCCCCGACGACCACACAAGTCGAGGCACTTCCTGAACAAGTGACGACCGTGCTCGATGCACTCGACACTCTGGAAGCCGAGTACACCGAACCCTCGAAGACCGATCCCGGAGTATCCGGGGCAGAAGAGATCTACGACCTTGAGATCGTGGGGTACAGCGCAGGCATCAACGTCTTCGCAACCACCGAGGCGCTTGATGATTGGCAGTCGGCCAGTGACGACCTCGGAGGGGTTTCCGTCACTTTCGACACCACGGCAGTAAGCCTGAACTCGGACGAAGGCAAGGACGCGTCGTTGGCGCTGGCACCGCAGCTTGCCGAGGAGCTCGGCGGCGTGGCACACACTGGCGGGCAGGAGCCTGACTACACGCCCAGTGTTGACGAGGCATCGGCTCCCACGGTCGTCGAGTGCCTATTCGGAACTCCGGGACCTGCACTGTGGTCGGACGGCACAACCGCGTTCTCCCAGGAGTGCTTCGACGAAGCCACCGAGGGGCTGGACTACGTCTGTCCGCAGACCGACCACTACGTCCCGGACCCAAGCTACTGCGAGTCCAACCAGCCAGCGCACGACGGCGTCGCCATGGCTGACGGGGGAACATGCCCGGCAGCAATCTGCGGCTACGGCCACGATGCAGAGGGCAACCGCAATCCGTCGTCCGGAGAGATCCAGGGACGAGACGGTTGCCAACAGGGCTACATTGACGACCCTGGGTACTGTGCGGCAATCGAGGAAGTCTTCGAGGCAAACATCGACTGGGAGTAGACTGCGCCTCTCTCCTGCCCCGCTTCCGGCACACTGGCATTCATGCCTCACCGCCCGCGCGCCCACATGACCAGAGCCGCCACCGCTCTGGCCACGGGTGCGCTGGCGATACTCGTCGCCTCCTGTACGAGTGAGGGCGGAAGCAGCAAGAACGATACCGGCAAACAGACCGACACCACAGGATCCTCCATGGCCGTCAACGACACCGCAGCCCCAGGAAACGTCACCCGCCACGTCATCACCGTCGACGACCGCGACCGCACCTGGACCACCTACACCCCGCTGCACGACCAGCCCGACCCACGTCCCATGCCGATCGTCCTGGTCGTCCACGGCACGGGAGACACCGGTGACGGGATTCGTAGCGGCATCGGCATCGACCTCGAGCGTTTGGCCGACGAGCACGGCTTCGTCATCGTCTACGCCGACGGCTACGCGAACAACTGGAACGAATGCCGCGTAGCCGGCGACTGGCCAGCCAAGGAAGAGAAAGTCGACGACGTCGGTTTCCTCCGTGGGATAGTCGACCGTCTCGGTGACGACCTCGGCGACGACACCGTCGACACCTCCACGGTTTTCGGTCTCGGGTTCTCCAGCGGCGGACACATGGCCCAACGCCTGGCCTACGAGGCTCCCAATCTGGTCTCCGGCATCGCCTCGGTCAACGCCAACGTCGCCACCGACAACAACATGTCCTGCGACGACAGCGGTGAACCCGTACCCGCGCTGTTTATGCAGGGACGCGAGGACCCCTGGAACCCCTATGAGGGCGGCGAGGTCATCGTGGGCGAAGGAATCTTCGCCGAGTCCCGCGGCGACGTGCGCTCCGCAGTCGACAGCGCCCAATGGTTCGCCGACCGCAACGGCGCCGGAGATCCCGAATCCCCCACCCGCGACGGCGACGCCGAGATCACCGACTGGCCCGGCGAGCATCCCGTCCGGCTCATCGCCGTTGACCACAGCGGGCATTCCTTCCCCACCTCCACCGGACGCTGGGGCAATGACAACGGTGCCCGCTACGACGGGCCTGGAGCGGTGTGGGAATTCTTCTCCGGGTTGTGATCCCCGACTATCGGGTCTACACCAGCGACAGCGCGAACTCCCGTAGTGCCTTAGCCACAACCTCGGAGCTGTTTCTGGTCATGGAGTGGCTGCCGTTCTCGACGGCTACGAGATGTTCCGCCGGGATGTCCTCCGTCATGTCTTCGAAAGCGTAGGTCTGGTCGGCGGTCCCGTGGATGAACAGGTACGGGGTCGACAACTCGATCCCGCCCCGACGATCCTCAAGCAGCGGGATAGTGTGCGAGACCTGCTCCCCCGTCATAGCCAGCACCGCAGCCACGGTCTCGTCGTAGGCTGGCTGCTCACTGTTCGCCGAGTCGGCCGCGATGTTCTCCGCGACGGGCTGTGGACCGCCGTCGGTTCCCCAGATGTCGATGGTTCCGTTCATCATCGCCCGCTCCTCATCGTCGGCGGCGCGTCGGGTGGTGCTGATGCCGACAACACCCACCACTCCCGGCTGCCCGGAGGACTCCTGGGCGATCACCCCGCCCTGTGAGACCCCGGCGACGACGAGCGGGGTGTCCACCAGATCCCTGGCCTGCGCCACTGTGTCCGCGGCGAAATCCTGGTAGCTCTGGTCAACCCGGTTCTCCCCGTGGAACGGCGCATCGAAGGCGATGATGTCGCACCCGGTCAGCTCCGACCAGCCTTTCCAGTACTCGGCAGAGAAGAAGTGCGGGTGGTGCAGGACCAGGGTCACGGGGGCGGAGATGTTCTCGACGATCACAGGTACTCCAAACGGCGTGGGAAGACTGATCAACAACTCCGACCATACGTATTCCCCCACTGCCGGGCGACAGGTGCACACTGGAGTACATGAAACAGCCCACGTCCCGACTCCTGGTCGCCGCCACTGTGCTGGTGGCCGGGTTGATCGTGGCGTCCTGCACCTTGACCAACGAGCGGGAACACCAGTCGCTCTCCTCACACTCCGTCACCGTCGACGGGCTGACCCGCACCTGGGACCTCTACGTCCCCGATGATCCTCCGGCAGAACCGATGCCGGTGATGCTGGCCGTACACGGTTCCGGCAGCTCTGCCGCCGACATGCGCGAGGGCATCGGCCCAGATCTTGAGGAACTCGCCGACAATGAAGGCTTCGTGATCGCCTACGTCAACGGGTACGAGGACAACTGGAATGAATGCCGCGCGGAGGGGATGTGGCCGGCCAAGGAGAAGGACCTCGACGACGTCGGTTTCATGCGCAAGGCCGTCGACGCGATCGGTGACGACCTCGGTCCGGACGTGGTCGACACCTCGCGGACCTTCGCTGTCGGATTCTCCAGCGGCGGTCACATGGTCCAGCGTCTGGCCTTCGAGGCGCCGGACCTCATTTCCGGCGTGGCGGTGGTGAACGCGAATGTGCCGGTGGACGACAACATCACCTGCGAGGACTCGGACGAACCGGTCCCGGCGATCTTCATCGAGGGCCGCGAAGACTCCATCAACCCGCTCGGCGGTGGCGAGGTCGTCCTCGGGCAAGGGTCTGAGGCGGTCTCCCGCGGCAACGTCCGCTCGGCGGTGGACAGTGCCCGTTGGTTCGCCGGACGCAACGGAGCGTCCTACCCGACGGCGCCGGTCCGCGACGGCGACGCGGAGATCACCGACTGGTCTGCGAGCGATCACGGTGCTGCCCCGGTGCGACTGATCACCGTGGACAAGTCCGGGCACTCCTTCCCCACCGCCACCGGACGCTGGCACAACAACAACGGCGCCCGCTACGACGGGCCGGGCGCAATCTGGGAGTTCTTCGCCGGGCTCGACGAACCGGAGGCAGGCGCCCCGTCGGAGTAGGACACACAGCACACGTGTGAATGATCACAAACATGTTCATGCTGCGAACGCGGTTCTAGCATGGACTGTATAAGGACTGGTCACCGCAAGAGACCGTCCAGTGACAAGGAGCAGCCAGATGTCCACCACGTCGCACACCGCCGCACCGGCTCAGGAGAAGCAACGGGTCGACCCGCCAGCGACCTCCCACTGGCGCAGCATCCTCACCGGATTCGGGGTGGCGATCGCCATCACCGTCTTCTTCTGGTTCGTCCCGCACCCCGAGGCCCTGACCGACCAGGCCTGGCGCATCTTCGGGCTCTTCGTCGCCACCATCGTCTGCATCATCATGGCCCCGATGCCGATGGGCGCGGTGACCATCATCGGCATGGTCGCGGCGGTGCTCCTCAACCTGGTGCCGCTGTCCCCCAGCGACACCGACCCCGAGGCACCCTATGCGCTGATGGGGTTCAGCAACGCGACGATCTGGCTCATCGTCATGGCCTTCCTGCTGTCCCGCGGATTCATCAAGACCGGGTTCGGACGCCGGATCGCACTGTACTTCGTGTCAAAGGTCGGCGGACGCATGCTCGGTGTCGGCTACGGTCTCAGTCTCGCTGACCTGGTGATGTCCCCGGCGATCCCCTCCGCCACTGCACGCGGCGGCGGCATCATGGCTCCGATCATGACCTCGGTCGCCCACACCTACGACTCCGAACCCGGCCCCACCGCCAGACGCGCAGGCTCCTTCCTGGCACTGGTCGCATCGAACTCCAACTCCATCACCTGCGCGATGTTCCTCACTGCGATGGCAGGGAACCCGCTGATCGCCTCCCTGGCGTCCCAACAGGGTGTCGAGATCTCCTGGGCCACCTGGGCCCTGGGCGCGATCGTGCCCGGGCTGGTCGCCCTTGTCGTCGTCCCTGCCCTGATCTACACGATCTACCCGCCAGAGCTGAAGAAGACCCCGAAGGTCCAGCAGATGGCCCGCGACGAACTCGACGAGCTCGGCCCGATGACCTACGGCGAGAAGGTCCTGGCTGCCACGTTCGTCGTCCTGCTGCTGCTCTGGACCGTCGGTGACCTGGTCCTCGGCATCTCAGCGACGACCACCGCCTTCGTCGGCGTCATCATCCTCATGCTCTTCCACGTCCTGACCTGGGAGGACATCATCCGGGAGAAGTCCGCCTGGGACACGATGACCTGGTTCGCGGTGCTCTACATGATGGCCACCGCACTGTCCGAGTACGGCTTTATCGACTGGATCTCCGACGTGATCGCCGGCTCCCTGGGCTCGATGGGGTGGATGCCGGCGCTGATCCTGCTGGTCGTCATCTACTTCTTCGCCCACTACTTCTTCGCCTCGGCGACCGCCCACATCTCGGCGATGTACATCGCCTTCCTGGGCGCGGCTCTCGCCTTGGGCGCCCCTCCCCTGCTCGCCGCCCTGATTCTGGGCTACTGCTCGAACATCTTCCAGTCGCTCACGCACTACTCCGGCGGCGCCTCCCCGACCCTGTTCGGCACCAAGTACAACTCCGCCGCCCAGTGGTGGGGTGTCGGACTGGTCGCCGGTGTTGCGTCCCTGCTGATCTGGATGTTCGTCGGTGGTGCCTGGATGTGGCTCGTCGGGGTCTGGTGACCCCGCGTAGCTCCGCTGCCTACACCACCACGTCGATGACGTTCTGCACGCAGGCGAACTCGAGTGAATCGTAGGTGCCCAGGTACTCCCCGTCCATCTGGACGTCCGCCGGGACGTCGGCGGTGAAGCGGATCCACTCGACGTCGTCGTCGCGGTAGAGGTGCGAGGCCTTCGGGTTGGACGATCCGGCGATCAGCTGGGCGCCCAGGCCCAGGTTCGGCAGCGCGGACACGGAGGTGGAGGCGAACAGGCCCAGGCCACTGTCGAAGGTGGTGCCCGGGTTCGTGGAAATCGCCCGCGCCCCGAGGTAGGTCCACGGCCCGGTGTTACTGACGAAGGCGAAGCGCGCATCGGAAACAGCCTCTCCGGTGGGCACCTCGACCCGGAAGTTCGGTGTCGGGTCCTGTTTGCTGAGGAAGGACGACACGGCTGCCGAGACGTAACGGAGGTTCGTCACCGGCTTGCCGTTGTGGCGGGACTCGTCGATCTTGCGCACGACGATGGCGTCCATACCCATGCCGGCATTGAACAGGAACCAGCGGTTCAGGGTGTGGCCCAGGCTGATGGTGCGGCGGCGTCCGGCGGCCAGGCCGTCGAGAAGCTGGTCGACCGCGGCGTCCGACTTGCGGTTCACGCCCAGGGCCCGGGCGAAGACATTGGCATTGCCGCCGGGGACGACGCCGATGGCAGGTAGATCGGCAGCGGCAGGACGCTCCTTCCCGTCCTGCCGCTCGGGCTCCCCGAGCATTCCGTTGACCAGTTCGTTGACCGAGCCGTCGCCACCGTGGACGACGACGGCATCGAAGCCTTCGGCGGCGGCCTGCACGCCCAGCTCCCCGGCGTGACCACGGTGGGTGGTCGGCTGGAGGTCGACGTCGTGGCGCTCGGCCAGTGCGCGGGCGAGGGCGTCGCGCCCCTCCTGCGTGGTGGAGGTGGCGAAGGGGTTGGTGATCAACATGACTCGCATGGGCAGTCAGCGTACCGGTGGCCCCGACTAACGTGGGTATTTCCCACGGATGCCCCCGTTGAGGGGCGTCCGAAAGGCGATATCGGGGGTAAATCTAACGCGAATACCAAGTATACGGGCGGTAACGGGAGTACCCTCACAAGCGATAGATATATCTTCAACTACACAGGAGGTGGCTGGGTGACCACACAGTCACGCTTCGGGGGAACAGTGACTGACCCGGTCGCTTACAGCGTCAACGTCGACGCCAAGAAAACGTCGATCGGGTGGGAGCTGACTCTCGACAACGGCCGTCAACTGACGGTGACGACGTTGGACGACGCCGCCACCCGTGTCCGGACCCTGCTGGACATCTACCAGCCGGCGGTCAACCATGACACCGTGACGGTGACCCTGACGATCTCCCCGACGGTGACCCCGGCGAAGACGGCTGCGCCGTCGTTGAAGTCTGGGGCGTCGGCGTCGGCCTCGCAGGTAGCGCCGACGGAGTCGGCTTCACAGGTAGCGGACCGCCCAGCGCCGACTACACGGGCCGCCGCCCCGACGCCGTCCGCACCGGCCGCACAAACGACGACGCCCGCGGCGTCAGCACGGCCGGGCACCGCGGCGTCGGCGCGTCCGACACCGACCTACCCCTCGGTCGGCCCGTCCGGCCTGGAATGCACGCTGTGGTTGACTGCGGCCAAGGAGAAGCACGCGGTCTTCAGCGATGCCGCTGTCGAGGTGTTCCCGTGGATCAACACGTTGTCGGACGAACAGCGGCGCCGCTGCCTCGGCGACATCCACGTCGGCCTGAAGCGCGCCACCGAGGACTACGCCTACAGCGAGCTGCGCGACACCGTCTCCCGGTGGAAGAAAATCTCAGCCGCGCCGCCGGTGGCCCCGACCGCACCCCGTAATGAGGCACTCCCGTCCACTACCCCCGCTACCCCAGCCCGGTCGTCCTTCGGGGATTACCCCGCCGCTATGCACCGCATCTCGGCGGCCTCCACCACCCCCGCAACATCGTCCCGTCCGACGACTTCGAGCACGTCAGCGCCCCGTCGCTCGACCGCCTCGTCGACGTCACACAACCCGCGGGGACGCCACCGCCTCTAGGGTTCACACAGCTCACCTCGAGCGCTGCCGACAGAGGAACACCAGCTTCCGTTCAGCCCTTGTCAAGGTTGTCGCCGCGATAGTAGGTTCTACTACGGTCAGGACATTTGCAGCTCAGTCAAGGCTCACCAGATGTCAACTTCACCTCACTATTCTCGCCAACCTCACAACGCCGAAAAGGACCGTCTTCTCGTGAAGCTCCCCTCTCGCTCCGCCCTCGCCGCCACCCTCGTTGTCGGCAGCCTGATTCTCACCGGTTGCTCCTCCGATGACTCGGACAGCTCGAACTCCTCCTCCGACGCCGGCAGCGGCGCCGAGGCATCGGAGGTCACCATCGAGCACGTCTACGGTGAGGACACCTACCCGACGAACCCGGAGAAGGTCGTCGCCATCGGTACCGCCGCGGACAACCTGCTGGCCCTGGGCATCACCCCGGACGCCATCGTCGAGACCCCCGATGACGCAGACGCCGAATGGAAGAACGACCAGCTCGAGGACGTCAAGCGTATTCCCCGTCCCGAGCAGAGCCTCCCTCTCGAGGAGATCGCCGCCGAGGACCCCGACCTGATCGTCGGTGACCTCTACCGCATCCAGGAAGAGGACTATGACTCCCTGAAGGATGTCACCTCCGTGCTGCCGGGCATCGACCAGAGCGCCAACTGGGTTCCACAGCTTGAGGCCCTGGGCCAGATCTACGGCCTGGAGGACAAGGCGCAGGAAGTCATCGACGAGGATGAGCAGGCCTTCGCCGACGCCCGTGAGGAGTTCCCGGGGCTGGAGGGCAAGACCGCCCTGACCGTGCAGGACCGCGAGGGTCAGTTCGGTGTCATCGCGGACCCCGACAACATCGCCAACGACTTCTACTCCCGCCTGGGCATGACTGTGCCGGAGGCCTACACCGATGGTTCAGTGAAGGTCGAGAGCGGCCGCGCGATGGTCTCCTACGAGAACGTCTCCGAGCTGGCCGCCGACTTCATGGGCATCTACGCCACAGAGGGCATGGACCAGATCCGCGCGATCCCGGGGTACTCGAACCTGCCGCAGGTTGAGTCCGGTGCCGTGGTCGAGGACAACAAGGCTGTCATGGCCGCGCTGAACATCCCCTCCTCGCTGTCCAACGCCTGGCTGCTGGATCAGGTCTCCGACCAGCTGGAGATCGCCTCCGACAACGAGTCCGCAGACGACGAGTAGTCAGCCTGCCTACTCCAGGCCCCAGTTCCAGTCCTTGGTCGCGGTGCGCAGGTGGGCGTAGGAGCGCACCGTCCGACCGTTGTACGGCGCCGAGGCCGGCGACGTCCCGGCCACCGTCCACTCCGGCGGCTTGTCCGCCCCGGACAGGGCCCACGCCGCCTGCCGCGCCGCGCCAAGCGCGACGTACTCTGCGGGCTCCGGCACCAGGATCTCCACGCCGAAGATCGACGGTGCGATCGCCCGAACGGCAGCCGAGCGCGCACCACCGCCGATGAGCAGCACGCGGGTGGCGGCGACTCCGGTGGCGCCGACCAGGGCCTCCACCGCGTCCTCCATGGAGCACAGCAGCCCCTCCACCGTCGCGCGGGCCAGGTCCTCCCGGCTGGTGGCGGTGGTCAGGCCCTGCAGGATGCCGCTGGCGTCCGGACGGTTCGGCGTGCGCTCCCCATCCAGGTAGGGCTGCAGCACCAGACCGGACGCACCGGGCTCCGCGGCCAGGGCCAGGCGGTCGAACTCCTCCCAGTCCACGCCCAGCAGGCGGCGTCCCAGGTCCAGCACCCGCGCCGCATTCAGCGTGGCGACCAGTGGCAGATAGGCGCCCGAGGCGTCCGCGAAACCGGTGACCATGCCGGCGGAGTCGTGCACGCTGTTCGGCACAACGGACGAGGCCACCCCGGACGTCCCGATGGAGACGCACACATCCCCCGGCGTCAGGCCCAGCCCCAGGGCGGCACCCTGGTTGTCGCCGGTGCCTGGGGCGATGAGGGTCCCGCGCTCCGCCGCACCGGCATTCACCGAGGACGCAACTGTGCCGATGACCTCGTTCGGCGCGGCGAGGTGCGGCAACTCGACTTCATGCCCCAGGGCGCGCTCGGCCAGCTCCGGCAACCAGCGTCGCTCCCGGGTGCTGTAGTACCCGGTGCCGGAGGCCTCACCGTGATCGGTGGCCTTCACCTTTCCTCCGGAGAGGTACCAGTTGAGGTAGTCGTGCGGCAGCAGGACGCTGGCGGTCCGCTCGGCGTTCTCGGGCTCGTGGTCGTGCATCCAGCGCAGCTTCGTCGCGGTGATCGAGGCGACGTACCGGCTACCGGTCTGCTCCACGCACTCCCGCGGGCCACCCATCTCGGCGATCAGCCGTTCGGCGGCGCGAGCCGAGCGGGTGTCGTTCCAGAGCAGAGCGTCCCGAACGACCTCGTCCTGACTGTCGAGGGCGACCATGCCGTGCTGCTGGCCGGCCACGGCCACGGCATCGGCGTGCTCGAGGAGCCCCTCGGTGGCGGTGTTCAGTGCCTCGACCCAGGCCCGCGGGTCCACCTCGGTGCCCTCGGGGTGGGTGGCCCTCCCCTCATCGAGGATCTCGCCGGTCTCCGCGTCCACCAGCAGAGCCTTGCAGGACTGGGTGGAGCTGTCGATCCCCAGCACCCGTGTGCGCTTGTTCGCCGTCATCTAGGACGCTCCTTTCACCGAGCGGTGGTCGGATTCTCCGGAATTCTCCCCCAGCATGTGGACGTGCGCACCGGAGGACGCCAGCGTGGCCCGTTGATCGGCAGTGAGGTCATTGTCCACCACAATATGCGTGAAATCGTGCAGATCGGCGACCTTGAACAGGCCCGGGGCCCCGAACTTCGTGGAGTCCACGACCAGGACCTTGACCGGGGCGATGTCCAACAGTGCGCGCTTGGTCTCCGCCGCCTCGGTGTCCGGGTGGAACAGGGCGGTCCCGGTGGGTGTGGCCCGCAGCGAGGTGGTGGACACGAAGGTGATGTCCGCCGACAACCTCCGCAGCTGCCCGGCTGTCGTCGCGCCAAGGAAGGAGTCGGTCTCCGCGACATACTGCCCGCCGCAACCGATCAGCCGGATGTCCCCGGCACCGGTGCGTTGGCGATGGTTGCTCATCGCCGCCAGCGAGTGGGTGATCAACGCCGCGGGGCGGACGTCCGGCAGCAGCGGGACGAGCTGCTCGAGGGTGGTCGAGTCGTCCACGGCGACGACCTGACCGTCCTCGATCAGTCCGGCGGCGGCCGCACACAACTGCGCCTTCGTCGAGCGGTGCAACTGACGGCGCTGGCCGACGCCGAGCTCACTCATCGACGGCGAGACCGACCGTGCTCCACCACGGAAGCGTTCCAGCAGGTTGTCCGAGGCCAGGGAGTCGAGGTCGCGGTGCACCGTCATCTGGCTGACGTCGAAGTGCTGGGCGAGCTCCTCCACCCGGGCGCTGCCGTGGCGGGTGACGTAGGCGACGATCTGCTCGCGCCTCTTCTCCGGGCGCTTCTCCGGGTATTTGTCCGAGTACTTCTCCGGGTACTTGTCGGGACCGTCCGATGGTGCGGTGTGTGACATGAACGACACGTTACCACGGAAAACATGTGTAGAGAACGGTCCTTTCACCATCATTGTGAGATTTTCCGTGACTTTCTAACACCAAAGAGGTACGTTGACCACATTGCATCACAAAAAGTGTGATGTGGATCCCACGGCTCCCCTCACCGCCAGGAGAACACTATGGAAAAGACACGGGACAACCAGCCAAAAGACCTCATCGACCGTCTCGGCATCCCGCGGGCCCTCATCTGGGGCTTCATCGGACTCACCATCTTCATGATCGGTGACGGTGTGGAAACCAACATCCTGGAGCCTTTCCTCCGCGATGAACACGGTTTCTCCACCTCCAGGGTCGGCACCCTGGTCACCGTCTACGGCATCGCGGTGGCCATCGCCGCCTTCTTCGCCGCCGCCCTCTCCGACCTGTGGGGACCACGCAAGGTGATGTTCCTGGGCGCCGTTGTCTGGGTCGTCCTGGAACTCGCCTTCCTCACGCTCGCCCTCACCACCTCGAACCCCTGGCTGATCTTCATCACCTACGGCCTACGCGGTTTCGGTTATCCCCTCTTCGCCTACGGCTTCCTCGTGTGGATCACCGCGGTCGCCCCCGCCGAGGACAGGGCCACCGGAGTCGGCTGGTTCTACGTCGGCTTCTCCGCCGGCCTGCCCACCCTCGGCGCGCTGACGGCGACCATCTCTCTGTCCTGGCTGAACTTCGACTTCTACCAGACGCTGTGGGTCTCCCTGTCGCTGGTCATCATCGGTGCGACCATCGCTTTCGTCGGCATCCGTGAGCAGGTCGGACGCAAGCCCCTGGTCGACAACCCGGAGGAAGTCACCGCCACCCTGTCCCGCGGCTTCAAGCTCCTGCTGAAGGACCGCCGCGCCCGCCACGTCACCTACATCCGCACCATCAACTCCGTCCCCACCTACGCCATGGCCGTGTACTTCCCGGCGTACTTCACGGACGAGCTGGGCTGGCAACTCGGCTGGTTCCTCATCCTCACCACCGTCATCTACGCGGTCAACCTGCCGTTCAACCCCCTCTACGGACGCATCGGCGACCGTCTCGGATGGGCGAGGACGATGTTCTGGGCAGGTGCGATCGCCTGTGCCGTCACCCTGTCGCTGGTCTACTTCACCCCGCTCATCGGCCAGGCCCTCGGACTGCCGGATAACTTCGTCTACGGTGTCACCCTCTTCTTCGGTGCCCTGTTCGGTGTCTCCTTGGCAGGCTACGTCCCGCTGTCCGCCATCGCCGTGGCCCTCGACCCCGAGCACCCGGGTGCCGCGATGTCGACCTATAACCTGGGTGTCGGCGCCGCCGTCGCGGTCGGCCCCCTGCTGGTCGCGGTCTTTCTGCCACTGGTCGGTGCGACCGGACTGACCCTGATCATGGTCGGGCTCTACCTGTTCGCCGCCTACCTGTCCCACCAGCTCCGCGGCAACCAGCCCGGACATGACGGCGTCCCCGAGAACATCGAGGAACTCCCCGTCGAGGAGCGCGAGGCCATCAAGGCCGCCAACGAGATCTGAACCACCTGATCTGAACAAACTTAAGGAGACGTCCCGTGACCACACTCAACACTGCATCCCTCCCGACCATCGCAGAGACCACCGGCACCGCCGTGCCGTCCTACGACCGCTCTGCGGTCACCCCCGGCATCGTCCACATCGGCGTCGGCGGTTTCCACCGCGCCCACCAGGCGATGTACCTGGACCGCCTGATGAACGAGGGCAAAGCCCTGGACTGGGGCATCATCGGCCTCGGCGTGATGCCGTCCGATGTCCGTATGCGTGATGCGCTCGCCGGCCAGGACCACCTCTACACCCTGACCACCAAGGCGCCCGACGGCACGGAGGACGCCCGCGTCATCGGGAGCATCATCGACTACCGCTTCGCGCCAGACGACCCGGCGGGCACGGTCGAACTGCTCGCGGACCCCTCGATCCGGATCGTCAGCCTGACCGTCACCGAGGGTGGCTACAACATCGACCACGTCACCGGTGAGTTCGTCCACGACAACGCCAACATCGCCCATGACCGTGAGGAGCTCGCCGCCGGACGCACCAGTGACCTGCGCACCTTCTTCGGTCTGGTCACCGCTGCACTCGCCGCCCGACGGGATGCCGGTGTCGCGCCGTTCACCGTGATGAGCTGCGACAACATCCAGGGCAATGGCGAGGTCGCCGAGCGCACCTTCCTGGCCTTCGCTGATTCCGTCGACGTTGCCTTGGGCTCGTGGGTCCGGGAGAACGTCGCCTTCCCCAACTCCATGGTCGACCGGATCACCCCGGAGACGACCGACGGGGACCGGGACGAAGTCGCCGCCCGCGGTTACACGGACGCCTGGCCGGTGGTCTCCGAGGACTTCACCCAGTGGGTGCTCGAGGACAGGTTCACTGCCGGACGCCCTGCTTACGAGGAGGTAGGCGTCGAGGTCGTGGAGGACGTCGTCCCCTATGAGCTGATGAAACTGCGTCTGCTCAACGCCTCCCACCAGGGGCTGTGCTACTTCGGCTACCTGGCCGGACATCGCATGGTCCATGACGTGATGGCCGATCCCCGTTTCGCTGAGTTCCTCCTTGCCTACATGGAGAAGGAAGCCACTCCCACGCTGCGGCCCCTTCCGGGAGTGGACCTCGACGACTATCGCCACACCCTGATCGCCCGCTTCGGCAACACTGCGGTCAAGGACACGGTTGCGCGTCTGTGCGCGGAGAGTTCCGACCGCATCCCCAAGTGGCTTCTGCCGGTGGTCCGGGAGAACCTCGAGGCAGGACGCTCCGTCCGCCTGTCGGCGGCCATCGTCGCCTCCTGGGCGCGGTACGCCGAGGCTGTCGACGAGGACGGTGCCCCGATCAAGGTTGTCGACCGGATGGCTGACCGCCTGACCGAGACGGCCTCCCACAACCGGGAGGACATCCTGGCGTTTCTGCGGGACCGGGAGGTCTTCGGTGACCTGGTGGACTCCGAGGAGTTCACTGCGGAATACACTTCGACCCTGGAGAGCCTGCACAGTCATGGCTCTGTGGCGACCCTGGATGCGCTCCTGGGACGCTGATCTCCCTGGTCAGCGGATCGTCTTCTTCACCGTACGAGGCTTCTTACCCAGGAACTGTCGGGTGAAGTAGTCCCGCACGCCGGTGAACCCGGTCCCCGACCTGGTGACGAGGACGGAGCTGAGTTTGCCGGTTTTGTGTGCGCTGGCGTGGGACCCGGCACCTGCTCCGGCACCGCGCCCAGCGCCTCCCATCATCGGACCCATCGCGGTCGTGCCACGTGCGCCCTGGTTTCCAGGCCCAGACACAGGGCCGCCCGCCTTTCCTGCGGCTCCTGGAGAACCTGGCGTGTTCGGAGCACCCGCGATCGGGAAGGACTTCGGCAACAGCGGCTGGACGACGCGACCCGGTGTTCCCGCTCCCGGACCGGTCCCCAGTGGAGTGCCCATGCCGCCACGCGGGGCGGTCATGTTTCCTCGTGGTGCAGTCGCACCTCCGCGCGGTACCGTCGCGCCTCCTCGCGGGGTATTCACCGCGCCGCGGGTGGCGTCACCGCGTGCAGCGACCCCGGCCGCAGGCGCGGTTCCAACCCCTCCGGCAAGACTTACGACACCTGGAGAGGCCGTTCTGCCGACACCTGCGGGTGCGGCTCCAGCAGTCGGTGCTCCGCCTGAAGGTGGCATGTGTCCGGGTGTCGGCGCGGCGGCAGCAGGAGTGCTCGGGCCAGCCGGAGTCGCGCCACCGGCGGGAGATGTTGCCTGAGTGACTGCTTGAACAGTTGTTGCACCGGACCCCGGAGAGGTCACCCCGCCGGCAACCTGGGTAATCGCCTCCCCCATCGGCGTGGTGCTCGCCGCACCGGCGACGCCCGTGCCGCCGCCAGAGTGTCCCACAACGGGCACGGCAAGGTTAGTCACCAGCGGTCGGGCGGTGTCGAGCGCTGGCTGGAGGAAGGTGGAAACGAACGCCGCAACTCGAGCCTGTGACTGAGCAGCGGCCGCTGCGATGCCAGTTCCGCCAGTTGCCGCTCCGGCAGCCATGGCAGCAGCCATCTCCATCTCCATCGTCTGCAAATGGGCAAGCGAAGCTGTTCTGATCAGTGGCAACTCATTCATAGACAATGACATCGCTTGGGCGTTGACAGAGACAGTCGCGCACTGCGTTGCCACTTCAAGGACCGTCTGTGCGGCATACTCGAATGAAGTCCCCTCTGTCGTGGCCGACAAGATCGAAGCCGCGCGCTGAAGGGTGTCTGACGCATGCTGCATGCGTGTAGACGCAGCGGACCAAGATTGTGCGGCTGCAATGATGCCACTGTCATCCCCGACAAACATGTTCTTGAGCGCTGATACCGTTGTCGTGGCCTCGACGGCGGCTATGGGTGGAACATAAGCGAGATCCAGGACCGGAACCTCAGTCCTACTAGGCAGCCTCCACACCATGATGGAGTCCGGCTTGCCAACCTTCGAAATCTGGCCAGTGAACGAATCCACTGCAAACTTCTCCTGGTTCTCTAGAACGGATATCAGTTCCGACAGATGTTTCGACACCCACCTAACGTTCTCAACCGCAGCTTCTGAAGCCACTGCCAATGAACCCGGATGCCCTGAGAGATACGAAGTGTATTGAGCGGCCACCTGGCCCAATGCTGGCGAAGTCGTAAAACTCAGCGCCTGCGCACTCATACGATAATCGACACTAAAGTCCGAAATCACAGAATCCAGGTGGGAACTAACATCCCGCAGCTGTGGAACATCAAACTTAATCAAGACTATCTCCAATCACGTTAATCACAGCTCGAAGAAGAAAACTCGCGTTTCGGCAACCATGTTCGGGACCTTCTTCTCCAGTAGAAGCATAAATATAGAATCTTTCCTCTGAGACCGAAAGAAATGATGTGCAACCCAAGACGCGCATCTCTCCGTTCACAAAATCTTCAGTATCATCCGTTTCCGATTCTTCATAGACTTCGTATGCGGAAAGATCCTCAATCGCCCCCCACTCAATAGGAGTTTGCATGTTCCCCCTATGTGAGATCACTGTCCCTGTTCCACCGCAAGCAACGATTCCCAGGCCGGGCTCCGCTGGAGCCGATTGATAAACTCCCAGCTCCTCCAGTCGGTCAGGGACCTGCCCAGTACACAGATCGGGCATCCCCTCCCATTGTGGTAATAATGCCCGTTCTCCGATGGGATCAAGCTCTACCGGGTCCCCCACGAACCGCTGTGACTCATATACAAGCTTTCCCAGCGGATCACTGGGAGCCGTCTCGAACCAGATCCCCTCGTGCCCCTCTGGCTGCAGCATCCGCCCGTCTTCGGTCACCTCCGGCGGAAGGATCTGTCCTCTACCGTCTTCATCGTCAGCAGAAGCTGCCGAGACATTCTCAGTGTCCGCGGCACGTTCCTCCTCCCCGCTCGCTCCGGCGCACGCCGTGAGCATCATCACCAGCACGACTGCCACCAACACAGCTGGCGCCATCAGCAGTTGCAGCGAGCCATCATCAGCATGTTTCGACACTTCGTCTCTTGATTGCCCCACAGGCCCCACCCTTCGATCGCCGCCCCACCCACGGGGCAGCATTTCCACGTCACCACACTGGCAACCTTGTCCCGAACTCGAGACCGCGTCCCCACGACCCCCACCCTCACCCCAGATGGTTCAGGTTCCAAAATAGTAACCCAGGTTCACTCCCCTGTCCACGACTTTTCGAGAACGCTCCCTTCTTGCCTTAAAGAGCCCCGATCTCACCCAGGGTTCACCTACGGTTCATGCCCCATGTCTAGTCTCATCCCTCATGAATCCCTCCTCCCGTACCCTCCCCCTCACCGCACTGGCGGCCTTCACTACCGTGGCTGCGACCACGTTTTCCGTCGCTGCCGCCAGCCCCGCAGACCCTGCGTCGACCGAGCAGCTACCCTCGAGCAGTTCCGAAGCACGCGACTCCGCCAGCGGAAGCGCCCTCTCCAGCGTCACCCCTCCCGGATCCGACGATTCCCTGCGTGTGGCCACCTACAACGCCAGCCTCAACCGCGACGAGGAAGGCCAACTGGCCGAGGACCTCGCCACCCCGGACAACGAGCAGGCCCAGGCCATCGCCACCATCATCCAGGAGAACGACCCCGACGTCCTCCTGGTCAACGAGTTCGACTACGACGAAGAAGGCAAGTCGCTCGACCTGTTCCGCGAAAACTACCTCGAAAAGTCCCAGGGCGACGGCCTCGACCCCGTCGACTACCCCTACGCCTTCTCCGCCCCGGTGAACACCGGAGTCGACTCCGGACTCGACCTCGACAACAACGGCGAGACCGGTGAAGCCAACGACGCCTGGGGCTTCGGTGAGTTTCCCGGCCAGTACGGCATGGCCGTGTACTCGAAGCACCCGCTGGCCACCGCAGACGTCCGCACCTTCCAGAACCTTCTGTGGTCGGACATGCCTGAAAACCTCATGCCCACCGACTTCTACGCCGACAACGCCGACAAGGTCAGGCTCTCCAGCAAGTCGCACTGGGACCTGCCGGTCGACGTGGACGGTGAGCGCATCCACCTGCTCGTCTCCCACCCCACCCCGCCCGGCTTCGACGGAGACGAGAAGCGCAACGGTCGCCGCAACTCCGACGAGATCCGCCTCACCGCCGACTACATCGCCGGCGGTCAGGACGCAGACTGGATCACCGACGACCAGGGTCGTCGCGGTGGTCTCGAGGAGGACGCCGAGTTCATCGTCCTCGGCGACCAGAACTCCGACCCGCAGGACGGCGGCGACGGCTTCCCCGGCATCACCCAGCTTCTCGACCAGCCACGGGTCACCGACCCGCAGCCGACCTCCAAGGGTGGCGAAGAGGCGGCGTCCGACGAGGGCAACGACACCCACAAGAACCCACCGGAGCAGGACACCGCCGACTTCTCCGACCCGGAACCCGGCAACCTGCGTGCCGACTACGTCCTGCCGTCGGACGGCTTGAACACGACAGACAGCGGTGTCTTCTGGCCGTCCGAGGGCGAAACCCACCACGACCTGATGGACCCGGAGACCTCCAGCGACCACCGTCTGGTCTGGGCCGACATCAACTAGTCGTCTGATCAACTACCCGATCCGGACCGACTACTTCTTCTTGTCGACCGGCGTCCCCAGCACCGAAAGTGCGGTCGCCAGTCCGGAGTAGTTGGTCACCAGCATCACCAGGGCCACGCACTCCTTGTCGGACAGCAGTCCCGCGAGTTTCGCCCAAGTCTCGTCGTCCACCGCGCCGGTGGCCACGATCTGGTCGGCGACGTCCAGCATCACCCCGCGGCGTCCCAACTGACCGTGGTCCTCGGTGAACATGGCGTCGATCTGCTCGGCGTTCAGTCCCTCCGAGGCGCCGATCGCCCGGTGGTGCGCCTCCTCGTACGCCGACTCCTTGCGGAAGGCCACCCGCAGGATCACCATCTCGGTCTCCTGTCGGGACAGGTAGCCGAAAGGCATCATCGTCGCCGAGTAAACCAGCCACGCCTTGAACAGGCGCTTCGCCCGCCCGATCGTGGCGAAGACACCAAGGGTGTGCGTCCCCTGCACCCTCGCCCCCACCTTGACGATCAGATTGTTCAGCACCCCCAGCTCGCGAATGCCGGGGCGCTTCTGCCCGGGGCGGAGAACACGGGTTGTCGGACCGTCACTGGACTGGGAGCGCGATGCATTCATGCCCAAAACACTACCGAAGCCCGGCAGCTGACATCTCCGAAACCGCCCACCCCCGCGCGGCAACGGCCCCTGCTTCCCCTACTTCTTCGTCTGGTCGACCTCGTCCTCGCGCAGGGTCAGCACATCGACACCGTCCTCGGTGACGACCATGGTGTGCTCGAACTGTGCGGACCACTTGCCGTCCTTGTTCTGCACGGTCCAGTCGTCGTCCCAGATCTCGTAGTCCAGCGCCCCCAGGTTCAGCATCGGCTCGATGGTCAGGGTCATTCCCGGCTCGAAGACGGTGTTGTAGGACGGCTCGTCGTGGTGGACGATAATCAGCCCGTTGTGGAAGGTCGGGCCCACGCCGTGGCCGGTGAAGTCCCGCACCACGGTGTAGCCGAAGCGCTTGGCGTAGCTCTCGATGACGCGACCGATCACGTTGATCTCGCGGCCCGGCTTCACGGCCTTGATGCCGCGCCACATTGCCGCGTAAGTGCGCTCCACCAGCAGCTTGTGCTCCTCGGCGACGTCGCCTGCCAGCCAGGTGGCGTTGGTGTCGCCGTGCACACCGTTCTTGTAGGCCGTGACGTCGATGTTCACGATGTCGCCGTCCTGCACCACCGTGGTGTCCGGGATGCCGTGACACACGATCTCGTTGAGGCTGATGCACGCCGCCTTCGGGAAGCCCCGGTATCCCAAGCAGGACGGGTAGGCACCGTGGTCGCACATGTACTCATGCGCGATCCGGTCAAGCTCATCGGTGGTCACACCGGGGGCGACCGCGGCACCGGCTGCCGACAGCGCACCGGCGGCGATGGACGAGGACTCACGCATCGCCTCGACGACCTCCGGGGTCTGCACCCACGGCTCACCGACGTTCTCCTGGACGGAGTCCTTCCACGCGTACTCCGGACGCTCGATCTGCGACGGGACCTTGCGGACGGGGGTCGGCTTTCCGGGGGTCAACAATGCTCTGCTCATGGCGTCCCAGCCTACTCTTCGTCGATGTTGGCGAAGAACCGGTCCGTCACCGAAACGGCATGCTCGGATCCGCCGCCGCGCACGATCATCGTCGCGAACGCCAGATCGTCCCGGTAGCCCATGAACCAGGAGTGCGAGCCGTCGTTGATCTCGGCCTCACCGGTCTTGCCGTAGACCTCGCCGCGTCCGGCGATCCCGGAGCCGGAACCGTCGGTGACCACCGAGCGCATCATGTCGCGCAGGTTGCCCAGCATCTGGGGATCCAGTTCCTCGCCCTGCTCGGCCTTCTTGCCGTCGGAGTCCATGGTGTGGACGTCGTCGGTGTCGATCAGCGAGGGCACCGGGGTGCGCCCGTTGGCGACGGACGAGGCGACCAGGGCCATGCCGAAGGGGCTGGCCAGGTCGAAGCCCTGACCGTAACCGGCCTCGGTGCGGTCCAGCATGACCTCGCCCTCCGGCACCTCACCGGTGATGGTGGTCAGGCCCGGGATGTCGTAGTCGCGGCCCAGGCCGAACTGCTCGGCCTCGTCCTTCAGCCGCCCCGGCTCCAGGTCGGTGGAGATCCGGGCGAAGGTGGTGTTGCAGGACTGGGCGAAGGCGTTGCGCATGGAGGTGTCGCCCAGTGAGAAGGAGTCGTAGTTGGTGACCACACGTCCGCCGATGTCCTGCGTCGAGGGGCAGGACACGGTCGTGTCGGCGTTGAGGTCCTCGTTCTCGATTCCCGCGGCGGCGGTGATCACCTTGAAGGTCGAGCCCGGCGGGTACTGGCCGGACAGGGCCACATCGCCCTGCTTGTCCGCCTCCGGGGTCTGCGCCACACCCAGGATCTCCCCCGTGGAGGGACGCATGACCACCATCATCGCCTCGTCTTCACTCCGCGTGTCCACCGCCTTCTGCGCTGCCTCCTGGACCCGACGCGACAGACTGATGTTCACCGACGCCGCCGGGTCCGCCTCGGTGCGCTCCAGGGTGGAGACCACCCCGCCGTTCGGGTCCACCGCGGACACCTCCCAGCCGGCCTTGCCCTCCAACTCCGGTTCGACCAGCTGAGTCACGCGCGACATGATGTCGGGTGCGAAGCCGGGGTCAGGACGCACCAACGTGGGCTCCTCGTTGAGCCGCACGCCCTCGATCTCCTCCAGCTGGTCCTTCACCCGGTCGCCGAGGTTCCCCGGGATCATGGTGACCGAGTAGTCGCCCTCGACGTCCTTCGCCTCGGACGCCTTCTCGTTCGCGTCGATGGTCGGCATCGCGTCCTCGTCGGCGTGGGCGGACTCGAGGATCCGGGCAATGCGTCCCATGGTGCCCTGCACCCCACCGTCGTCACGGGCTGCCTCGGTGTCCAGCAGAAGTCGCCAGGTGGTGCCCGGGGTGGCGAGCACCGCCCCGTCGGAGCCGACGACGTCGGCGATCTGCGCCTCGATCCGCCGCAGCTCCAGGTGCTGGTCGCTGCCCAGGTCGGGGTGCAGGACGGCCGGACGCCACCGCACCGTCCACTCCCCTCCGGTCTTCGTGGCGGTCAGGCTCGAGGCGTAGCTCATCTCCCGGTCATTGGGCAGCGTCCAGGTCATGTCGTAATCGGCGGTGGCGACGTTGTCCTCGGTACGCACGTCGGTGACCTCGGCGTCGACCCCCTCGGCCTGCAGGCCGTCCCAGGACTCCTGGAGCGCACTCTGCGCCGTGCCGGCGTCGTCGGTGTAGGACGCCGCGCTCTCGAGGTTGCCCTCACCCAGTGCGGACAGGAAATCACCGACGATGTCGTCGGGGGTGTCCGGACGCGGCGTGCACGCCACCGCAAGCACCGTCGCGAAGCTCACGACAGTGGCGAGAATGGTACGCAGCGGCGTTTTCTGGGCCATGGGCCGACGGTAGCAGCGAAAAGGTCAGTGACCAGGTAGGGACACGGCGTCGGCGACCTCCCGGGTCAGAACAGTCTCAGCGGATTCACCACGTCGGCGACGATCACCGTGAGACCGAAGACCAGCAGCACCGCGGTCGCCACGTAGGTCAGCGGCATCAGCTTGACGTAGTCCACCGGACCACCGGGCTCCAGACCACGCTTGCGGCGGATCCAGTCGCGGATCTTCTCCCACACAACGACGATGGCGTGGCCACCGTCCAGCGGCGGCAGCGGCACCATGTTGAACACCGCCAGGAAGAAGTTCAGGTTCGCCAGCAGCAGCAGGAAGCTCATCCACTGGTCCTGCTCCACCAACTGGCCACCGGCGTGGGACGCACCGACGACACTCACCGGGCTGTCCGGTTGGCGTTCACCACCGAAGATGGACTGCACCACCGGCCAGTAGCGCTCCGGCAGGTCCAGCAGGGCGTTGACCGTCTCCTTGCCGATGTACCAGGTGAAGTCCGCGGTACCGCCGATCGCGGTGATCGGGTTGTAGTCCACGATCTCGGTGGGCGGGCTCTCCACGCTCACACCGATGGCCCCGGCGTTCTGCCCTTCCCTCTCGACAATCTCGACCTGCAGGTCGATCGGGACGTCGGTGCCATCGCGTTGAACCACCGCGGGAACGGTGACGTGTTCACCCAACTCGGCATCGTCTGCCTCGGCGCCTACATCCTGGATCACTTCCGGGAGAACTGACGGATCGTTGATCTTCGTTCCGTCGACCTCGACAAAAAGGTCTCCGACCTGTACGCCGGACGCTGCTGCTGCACCGTCACCGGTGCACTGCGGATCGTCCTCCGTGACCGCTTCAGCGTCCTGCTGCGTCGCGGGCGAACACACCAGATCAGCAGCAACGGCTCCCTCGGGTGCCTGCGTCGACGGCAGCCCGAAGGTGACTGCCGTGCCGAAGATGATCAGCACGCCGAGGGTGATGTTGACGATGATGCCTGCGAACATGACGAACAACCGCTGCCACGCCGGGCGGTCGATCATCAGGTACGGCTCTTCCTCCTCCGTCCACGGGTCGTTGAGCGTCATGCCCGCGATGTCGCAGAAGCCGCCCAGTGGGACGGCCTTGAGCCCGTACTCGGTGTGGCCACGGGTGGTGGACCACACCGTGGGGCCGAATCCGATGAAGTAGCGGCGCACCCGCATGCCGCAGACACGCGCCGCCATCATGTGACCTGCCTCGTGCAGGGCGATGGTCACGCCGATGCCGAGGGCGAAGAGAAGAACACCTAGCCAGAAATCCACCCGGACATCCTCTCATGCGCTGCCGACCGGGCCGCACGTTCGGCGGTCAGGACGTCCTCGATCGACTGCGGTGCCGAGGTGAACTCGGCACAGTCCTGCAGTACAGCGTCGATGGTGTCGACGATGTGGGGGAAGCTCAGCGTGCCGGTGAGGAACTCCACGGCGGCCTCCTCGTTCGCGGCGTTGTAGACCGCGGGCATGCAGCCACCGGCGGTGACGGCCTCGCGAGCCAGACGCACCGCGGAGAAGACCGACTCGTCCAGGGGCTCGAAGGCCCAGGACTGTGCCTCGCGGAAGTCCAGGGGCTGCTGAACACCTGCGACGCGCCGCGGCCAGCCGAGGGCATGGCTGATCGGCAGCTTCATCGAGCGGGGCGCGGCCTGGGCGATCGTCGTTCCGTCTGTGAAGGTGACCATCGAGTGCACGACCTTCTGCGGGTGCACGGTCACGGTGATCTTGTCGGCCGGGACGTCGAACAGCAACCCCGCCTCGATCACCTCAAGCCCCTTGTTCACCATCGTCGAGGCATTCAGGGTGTTGATCTGCCCCATCGACCACGTCGGGTGGTTCGCCGCCTGCAGCGGGGTGACGTCCTGAAGCTCCTCACGGGAGTAGCCGATGAAGGGTCCGCCGGACGCGGTGAGCACCAGCTCGGCGACCTCGTCGTGCTCGCCGGAGCGCAGGCACTGCGCCACCGCGGAATGCTCCGAGTCCACCGGCAGCAGCTGGCCGTCATCGGCGGTGTCGAGCACCAACTGCCCGCCGGCGACCAGGGACTCCTTGTTCGCCAGCGCCAACTTGGCCGGCCCCTCGAGGGTGGCCAACGTGGCGTCCAACCCGAGGGAGCCCACCAACGCATTGAGGACGACGTCGTCCTCCCCCAGTTCCGACTGCTCCACCAGGTACCGGGCCGAGTCGGTGCCACGGATGACGTGGCCGTCCACCTCGGCGTCGACGAGGTCAGCGGTACGCGGGCTGGCGACGGCGACCTGGCCGCCGGACAGGCCGAAACGTCGGATCTGCTCGACCAGCGCCTCCGGCTTCGACCCGTGGGCCGAGACCCCGACCAGCTCGAACAGGTCCGGATTGTCCTCGATGATCTCGAGGGCCTGGGCCCCGATGGACCCCGTGCTCCCGAGAACTACTACGCGTTTCTTCACCCGTCCCATTGTTCCACACCCGGTCCGGATCTCTCTGGATGCCTGCGTAGGCCTTCCTGTGCGCAGGAAGTGCACATCCGGGGGAACCGGACCGTGTGCCGGAGTTCACCCACGCGGGAGGATATGCAAGAATAGACGTCAGCAACCGGCAGATGACCACTGCCGACCGAGAGCAGGAGGATCACGAAGTGTCCGGACACGGAAACCACGGTACGACGGTGGAAGTTCACAACGGCGTCTCCACCGAGGACGAGCCGTCCGCCGCATGGGGCTGGCACCAGTTCCCGCGGAGGGCCACCATCATCGCCGGTGTGATCGGCGGCCTGTTCCTCTTCGGCATGTTCTTCGGTAACCACCACGGCAAGGTCGAGGACATCTGGCTGGGTGTCCTCGGTGCGCTGACCCTGATCGGCACCTTCTTCTACGCCCGCATCTCCCGCCCGGGCCGCGTCCTGCCGGAGCCGCGCAAGACCGTGACCGCGCACAACAAGCCGCTGGGTCACCAGGAGCCGAACTGGGTCGACGACCAGAACAACCTCACCGGCGTCTACGCCGACCTGACCACCGAGGACCTGCGCGCCTGGAACCTGCCGGGCGAGGGCGTCGACGGTCCGAAGGAGATCGCCACCCCGAAGCACGGCCTGGCGCACTAGTCAGGCAGGACCTACCGCGCGCCGGTCGCACGGACAGTCTCGAGGTAGACGGCCCCGCCTCCCGATCATGGGAGGCGGGGCCGTCTTCTTGTGCGCGTCGAAGCGTTCTGCTCCCCTTCCCCCGCCCTGTCCCACCTTGTCCCGCCCTGTCCCGCCCTGTCAGATCTCCCGGGCGATCGATCACACCTTCTTCGATTTTCGTCGGAGCGCTGCAACCTCCTGACCTGCAGGTCTCAGTATGTGGAAATCGATGGAGGTGTGATCGATACATGGTCGGCGTGACACCCCCGCACGGCCCGACTACCCCATGTCGGAATTAGCACCTCCATCGACGCCCGCTGACGTGACACAAGCCCGTGACCTGCAGGTCTCACTATGCGGAAATCACGCGAGGGGCTAAAAGTGACGCCCTCCTCTACGGGGAGTGACGCGCACGGCCGGGCAGCCCGACCGTCGGCCGGACGGTGCGTCCTACTTCTCCTCGGCGGCGAGCTGACCGCAGGCCGCGGCGATCTCCTGGCCGCGGGTGTCACGCACGGTGCAGGCCACACCCTGGGCGATGACGCGGCGGACGAACTCGTCCTGCACCGGCTGCGGCGAGGCGTCCCACTTCGAGCCCGGCGTCGGGTTCAGCGGGATGAGGTTGACGTGCACCTGGTTGCCCAGCGCGCCGCGGAGCTTCTTGCCGAGCAGGTCAGCGCGCCACGGGTGGTCGTTGATGTCGCGGATCAGCGCGTACTCGATGGAGACGCGGCGTCCGGAAGCGTCGGCGTAGTAGCGGGCGGCCTCGAGCACCTCGTCGACCGACCAACGGTTGTTCACCGGGACCAGGGTGTCGCGCAGCTCATCGTCCGGGCAATGCAGGCTGACGGCGAGGCGCATGTGCATGCCCTCGTCGGCGAGCCGGCGGATCGCCGGGGCCAGGCCCACGGTCGAGACGGTGATGTTGCGGGCGGAGATGCCGAAGCCCTCCGGTGCCGGGGAGGTGATCCGCTTGATGGCGGACACGACGCGCTTGTAGTTGGCCAGCGGCTCGCCCATGCCCATGAAGACGATGTTGGAGAGACGGCCCTCGCCGCCCTCGACATCGCCGTCACGCATGGCCTTCGCCGCGGCGCGGACCTGCTCGACGATCTCGCCGGTGGACAGGTTGCGGTCCAGTCCGCCCTGGCCGGTGGCGCAGAACGGGCAGGCCATACCGCAGCCGGCCTGGGAGGAGATGCACAGCGTCGCCCGGTCGGGGTAACGCATCAGCACCGACTCCAGCATGGTGGCGTCGTGCAGCTTCCAGAGGGTCTTGCGGGTCTGGCCCTCGTCGCAGGAGATGTGGCGCACCGGTTCCATCAGCGTGGGGAACAGGGCGTCCTTGATGGTGGGACGCAGCGACTCCGGCAGATCGGTCATCGCCAGCGGGTCGCCCTCGAGGCGACCGTAGTACTGGTTGTTGATCTGCTTGGCCCGGAAACCGGGGAGCCCGGCCTCCTTGACGGCGTCGGTGACCGCCTCATCGGTGAGGTCGGCCAGGTGGGTCGGCGGCATGCCCCGGGTGGGGGCCTTGAACTGCAGTTGGACCGGCTGAGGCGTACTAGTCATAAGACGGTCATTATTGCACGTCGGATCGGCTGGTAGCACATCGTGACGCAGGTCATGTACCCCATGAGGCACCAGTTACGCCTAGACTCGTCACCATGACGAGACACCCACAGGAGAACACCGGACCCGACGACGCCCGGAAGGCCATCGACGATCCCGCAGTCGAGACCTCGCAGTTCCCGCCGGTCACCACGCCGGAGGACGCCGGTGACGCCGCTGCGGACGCCACGGGCACCGCGCCCGCTGGCTCCGCCGAGTTCGATCCCACGCTGGAGTCGCAGTCGGCGCTCGAGGTCCAGGAGACCCCGGCCGCCCCGGCACCGTCCGAGGACGAGAAGAAGGACAAGAAGTCCGACAAGAAGGACAAGAAGGCTGACAGGAAGAGCAGCGCGTCCAGCTCCGAGAACCCCTCGGTCGCCAGCTCGCTGGCTGGCACCACCTGGGTCGCGCTGATCGTCGGCGCCGTCGTGCTGACCCTGCTGCTGGTGTTCATCCTGCAGAACCTGGACTCCGTGAAACTCCAGCTGTTCATCTGGGAGTGGAACTTCCCCATCGGTGTCGGCATGCTCATCGCCGCGATCGGCGGAGCGCTGCTGATGGCCTGCGTCGGTGGCCTGCGCATCATCCAGCTGCGCCGCCAGATCAACCACCCGAAGAAATAGCGGCAGGCACAGCGAGCACAGCAAAGACCCCGGCCCCTGCGGTGAATTCACCGCAGGGGCCGGGGTTCTTCAGTACAGGACGGCCGGAGCGTCCTGCTCAGGACGCTCTGGTCAGGACGCGCCGAGGGCGGTGAGCACGATCCAGGTGAGCATCGCCGCGGGCAACATGCCGTCCAGTCGGTCCATCAGGCCACCGTGGGCCGGGATCATCTGGGACATGTCCTTGATGCCGAGGTCGCGCTTGAACTGCGACTCGACCAGGTCACCCAGCGTCGCCGCCAGGGCGAGACCGATACCCAGGCCGACGCCCAGGAGATAGTGCACCGGGTCGGTCAGCTTGAGCAGGAAGAGCACGCAGAGCACGCCGACGATCGCCGCGGCAGTCACCGAGCCGATGAACCCCTCCCAGGATTTCTTCGGGCTGATCGCCGGGACCATCGGGTGGCTGCCGAAGAAGACACCCGCGGCGAATCCGCCGACGTCCGAGGCCACCACGCACAGCATGAAGGTGACGATGAAGGCCCAGCCGTTGACACCTTCGTAGGTCATCTCCGACAGCTTGGCGCCGAAGGCACCGCACAGCGGGATCCAGGTCAGGACGAACAGGGAGATGCCGGAGTCCCGCAGCCAGTTCTCCGGGGGCTTCTCGCGTCCGTTGTGGAACAGGCGGACGACCACGGTCACCACGGCGGCCAGGGCGAACGCGGAAAGGATACCCACCGAGCCGAAGGGCCAGCCGGCCCAGATGATCGCCTGTCCGGCGACGACCAGGACCGGGAGGTTCAGCTCGTAGCCGTGTTCGTTGAGCCGCTGCCAGACCTCGTAGGTTGCCAGCCCCATCGCCACGGCGATGACGACGTACCAGGCGTAGGGGATGATCAGCGCGACGATGACGAGCGCACCGAGGCCGACGCCGGAGGCGATGGCGACGGGGAGGTTGCGTCCCGCGGAGTTCTTGGGCTGCGGGAGCCGGAGGTGTTCTCCGTGATGCTCACCCTGGTCACTCGAGTTCTTCGCTGCGTTCACGTCGCCTGTTCTTCTGCTGTCGCGTCGAGGGTCCGTCGATGGAGGTCCACTAGACCTCCATCAGTTCCTTTTCCTTGGCGTCGACGACGGCATCGACCTGGCCGGTGTACTCCGCGGTGGTCTTCTCCAGCTCCTTCTCGGCGGCCTTGACCTCGTCCTCGCCGGCGTCGCCGTCCTTCTGGATCTTCGACAGGGCGTCCATGCCCTTACGGCGGATGTTGCGGATCGCGATCTTGGCGTCCTCCCCCTTGGACTTGGCGACCTTGACGAGCTCCTTACGACGTTCCTCGGTGAGCTGCGGAACGGTGACTCGCAGCACCTGGCCGTCGTTGGTCGGGTTGACACCGAGGTCGGAGTTACGGATCGCATTCTCGATCTCGTTCATCACCGACATCTCGTAGGGTTTGATGATCAGCATGCGCGGCTCCGGCACGCTGATGGTGGCCATCTGGGTGATGGGAGTGCGCACCCCGTAGTACTCGCCGAAGACGCCGTTGAACATCGCCGGGTTGGCACGGCCGGTACGGATGGTGGTCAGGTCCTCACGGACGTGGTCCACGGACCGGGTCATGTACTCCTCGGCCTCGAGCAGGGTGTCGTCAATCATCTCAGCGCAGTCCTTTGGTGTGGTCCGTCGGCGTGGTTCGCCGCGGACGGTGTTGTCGAGCTTTCGTCGCAGACACGGGGCAGCGACGTGATGCAGCCACCCGGCATGTCTGTGTCCGTAGACAAATCTACCAGCCGGGGCGTCCCACCTCCCCACCACGGCACACACCGGGGCCCGGCAGGAGACCGCGGGCGGTTCCTGCCGGGGCCGGACGGGTGGGTGGGACGCGTCGGTCAGGACGCGACGAGCGTCCCGATCTGCTCGCCGTTCACGGCGCGGGCGATGTTGCCGTCGGTGAGCAGGTTGAAGACCAGCATCGGCATGTTGTTGTCCATGCAGAGGCTGAAGGCGGTGGCGTCGGCGACCTTCAGGCCGCGCTCGATGACCTCGCGGTGGGTGATCTTGTGGAAGAGCTCGGCGTCCGGGTTGGTGCGCGGGTCGTCGCTGTAGACGCCGTCGACACCCTTAGCCATGAGCAGCACCTCACAGCCGATCTCCAGGGCGCGCTGGGCGGCGGTGGTGTCGGTGGAGAAGTACGGCATGCCCATTCCGGCTCCGAAGATGACCACACGGCCCTTCTCCAGGTGGCGGTCGGCGCGCAGCGGCAGATACGGCTCGGCGACCTGCGCCATGTTTATGGAGGTCTGCACGCGGGTGTCGATTCCGTAGTTCTCCAGGAAGTCCTGCAGAGCCAGGCAGTTCATCACCGTGCCGAGCATGCCCATGTAGTCCGAGCGGGCACGGTCCAGGCCGCGCTGCTGCAGCTCGGCACCGCGGAAGAAGTTTCCGCCGCCGATCACCACGGCGATCTCCGCACCCTTGCTGGCCACCTCAGCGATCTGGCGGGCGACGTTCTCCACCACGTCGGGGTCGATACCGACCTTGCCGCCACCGAACATCTCACCACCCAGCTTCAGCATCACGCGCTTGTAACCGGTCGTCTCGCTGGCAGTCACCGTTGTTTCTCCTTGTGGGATCGATATGAGGGCAGGGGGATGCGGAACTTTGACCCGTTCCATCCTGCCAGAAGAACGGGCCAGACAGCAGTGAACCCGCCGTCGGCATGCAGGTGCATGCCGCCGACGGGTCAGCTGGGACTGTTAGGCCTGTCCGACCTCGAAGCGGGCGAAGCCGGTCAGGGAGACCCCGGCCTCGTCCATGACCTGCTTGACGGTCTTCTTGGACTCGGTGACGGACGGCTGGTCCAGGAGGCAGGCGTCCTTGTAGAAGCCCTTGAGGCGACCCTCGATGATGTTCGGCAGGGCCTTCTCCGGCTTGCCCTCCTCGCGGGCGGTGGCCTCGGTGATCTCGCGCTCCTTGGCGACGGTATCGGCGGGGACGTCCTCGGAGGAGAGGTAAGTGGCCTTCAGAGCGGCGACCTGCATGGCTGCGGCCTTGGCGGCAGCCTCGTCCTCACCGGTGTAGGACACCAGCACACCGACCGCCGGGGGCAGGTCGGCGGAACGGTGGTGCATGTAGACGGCGACCTTGTCGCCCTCGACGGTGATCGCACGGCGCAGCTGCAGCTTCTCACCGATCTTGGCGGAGAGCTCCTGCAGGGCGGCGTCGGCGGTCTGGCCGTCGAGGTCGGCGTTGGCGAGCTCTTCCTGGCTGTTGGCCTTGACGGCGGCAGCAGCGGCGGCGACGCGGTTGGCGAACTCGATGAACTCGGAGTTCTTGGCGACGAAGTCGGTCTCGGAGTTGATCTCGACCATGGTGTTGCCGGAGACGGCGATCAGGCCCTCGGCAGCGGTGCGCTCGGCGCGCTTGCCCACGTCCTTGGCACCCTTGATGCGCAGGATCTCGACGGCCTTCTCGAAGTTGCCCTCGGCTTCCTCGAGAGCCTTCTTGCAGTCGAGCATGCCGGAGCCGGTGAGCTCGCGCAGCTTCTTGACGTCAGCGGCGGTGTAGTTCGCCATGTGAGGCGATCCTCCTTCAGTTTGTGGAAGTGAGTGAGTGCCGGGCCCTGATCGGTGGACCCGGCACCGGGAAGTACAGCCTGTGGGGTCGGGAAAGCCCTCCCCGGCAGTACCGGATACTACTCGGCAGACTCAGCTGCGGGAGCCTCTTCGGCAGCGACCTCAGCGGAAGCAACCTCAGCGGCGTTGTCGGCCTCGGACTCCTCGGCCTTCTCGACCTTGGCGGCAACCTCGGCGTCGCCGGCGGTCTCGGCGGCGGCAGCAGCCTGGCGCTCGGCGCGGGCGGTACGGCCGGCCTCGACGGCGGAGGAGATGACGGAAGTCAGGACGGTGGTGGCGCGGATGGCGTCGTCGTTGCCCGGGATCGGGAAGTTGACGTCGTCCGGGTCACAGTTGGTGTCGAGGATGGCGACGACCGGGATGTTGAGCTTCTTGGCCTCGGAGACCGCGATGTGCTCCTTGTTGGTGTCGACGATCCACAGAGCGGACGGAACCTTGCTCATGTCGGCGATGCCGCCGAGGACCCGCTCGAGCTTGTTGCGCTCGCGGGTCAGCATGAGGACTTCCTTCTTGGTGCGGCCCTTGTAGCCGTCCTCGGCAGCCTCCATTGCCTGGAGCTCCTTGAGACGGTGCAGACGCTTCGCAACAGTCTGGAAGTTGGTGAGCATGCCGCCGAGCCAACGGTGGTTGACGTAGGGCATGCCGACGCGCTCGGCCTCGGTGGCGATGGCCTCCTGGGCCTGCTTCTTGGTACCGACGTACAGGATGTTTCCGCCGTGGGCGACGGTCTCCTTGACGAACTCGTAGGCCTCGTCGATGAAGGTCAGAGTCTGCTGCAGGTCGATGATGTAGATGCCGTTACGGTCGGTGAAGATGAATCGCTTCATCTTCGGGTTCCAACGACGGGTCTGGTGACCGAAGTGGACGCCGGCGTCCAGCAGTTCGCGCATGGTGACAACAGCCATGATGTTTCAGGGGAGTTCGCGACATTCACCTTGTCGATTCTGATCTGCAGAATCCGGTGCGCCTCTCCCCTTCCTCGCTTTCAAAAGTTCAGGTTGACGGTTCTGGTTACGGCCGACTTGCCGAGAGGTTCTCGATTCATCGGTCGTCCTGGCAGGCATCCTCGGGTTGTCCCCGACCAGTAACCCCGTGTCTCTCGTCGAGCTCGGGGACCGTTGACGGACGGGCCACAGTGCGGATCACGCTTTGCCTACGCGATGTCAGTGCTGACCACCTGTCACGTGTTGTCGATACTCTCACCGACTGCCACACAGGAGGCGTGTACCTGCGCTTTCATTGGTGTGCCGGGAAAGTCTCCGGAGAACTGGCTCCGATGACGGTGACCCCGACGTGAGTGTCGGCACCTGACGGGCAGACATACTGCAGTACCGAACCCTACCGTGTGCAGCGACGATGTACAACTGGAGCGACGCCGGGGTGTGGACAACTTCCATGCCGGTTTTCCGGCCGTTCCCGGGCGTTGTCGGTGTGTCATCCACATTATGGCGAAGCCCCTGGTGATGCCCCCTCCATCTTCCCGAGAATGAGCACATGGGACGGGCGAAGCGGGCGGGACGGACATTGCAGGTAGGACGTGCTGTAGTCGCGGCGGCCGCGGTGGCGACGCTCTGTCTCTGTTTCGGTGAGCCGACCACGACTTCTCTCTCGGTAGCCTCTCCCCTCGATGTTCCGGTGGCTGTGTCCCAGGCGGACGTGTCGCGCACCCACCTGCGCCCGGTCGACGGTGCGGTACTGCAGGCCGCCGACATCCCGGAGCAGAACTGGTTGCCCGGGCACCGTGGTGTGGACCTGGAGGCACGCCCCGGCGCGATGATCAGGGCCAGTGGCGCCGGGACCGTCCGCTTCGCCGGCGTGGTGGCCGGTACCCCGCTGGTCTCGATCGACCACGGGGACGGTCTGGTCACCACCTATGAGCCTGTCCTGTCCGGGGTCTCCCAGGGCGAGACGGTCTCCCGCGGCCAGGTGATCGGCAGACTCGCCGACGCTGCAACGCTACCGGAGACTGCCCGGCGCGATCCGGGCCTGTCCTGGGGTGCGCGGCTGGATGAGGGCTACATCGACCCGATGAGTCTGCTCGGCAGTGTGCGGGTGCGGCTGTGGGACTGAGAATATGCCTGGTCTACCGCGTGCAGTCCTGCGAGGTCTAATCCTGAGAACCGGACCTGGGGTGGGCCATTTTGTAGACCGCCCGGAGCCGGTCGGCTCCGACATGGGTGTAGATCTGCGTGGTCTGCATCGAGGAGTGACCGAGCAATTCCTGCACCACGCGCAGGTCCGCCCCGCCCTCCAGGACCGCCGTAGCCGCGGAGTGACGTAGCCCGTGCGGTGAGATGCCGGGCACCCCGGCGTCCCGGGAGGCGGCGTGGACGAGTTCGCGCACCCGGCGCTGGTCGATGCGTCCTCCCCGACGTCCCACGAAGAGCGCGGTGCGTCCGGACTCTCCCGGCGAGGACTTACCGGCGCCTGCCGGCGCCCGGAGATGGTGCCGGACATCGATCCAGGCGTCCAGGGCACGCTGCGCGGTGGGGCCGAAGGGGACGACCCGGGTCTTGTCACCCTTACCCGTCACCCGGAGCTCCCTCTCCCCCAGGTCCTGCAGATCTGCTCCACAAAGCTCGGAGACGCGGATGCCGGTGGCGTAGAGCAGCTCGAGCATCGCCCAGTCCCGTACCGCGAGAGCCTCGGTCGCGGGGTCTGCGTCGGCCTCGGCACCTTCCCCACGCGCGTCCGCTGCCCGACTGCGGGCAAGCTCCAGCACCGCCTCGGCCTGCTCGCTGTGCAGTACCCGCGGCAGGTTCTTCGAGGGCTTCGGCGCCTGCAGGCCGGAGACCGGGTTCACCGGCAGCTGCCCGGTGTGGCTGAGCCATCCGCCGAATCCCCGCATGCTCGACACCAGCCGGGCGACCGAGGCCCGGGACGCCCCTGCCTCGATCGCCCAGTCGAGGACGTCCCGTCCACGCTCCAGGGTGAACTCGTTGACCGAGGTCAAGCCCTCGCACGCCGAGCGCAGGTCACGGCCGTAGGCGCGCACCGTGTTCTGCGAGCGGCCCTTCACCAACTCCAGGTAGGAGAGGTAGCCGTCGATCGCCGAGTCGACCTCGGTGGACGGTGCGGGGTCAGGTTCCATGGTCCCGATCCTAGTCCCGTGTCCCCTGACTTCACTGCGTTCACGTCCGGACCTTCACCCACCGCGCGCCGTCCCGGACGGCGAGGCCGACCCGCTCGAGCTCACCGATGATCCGTACCACTTCTGTGACAGGCATGGCCGTCTCCGTGGCGATACGCTCCGGCGCTCCCTGCCCGTCACCGGGCGGGTCCCCCGCACCGTCGTCGGGCAGGCCACAGCAGTCGTAGACCTTCAGCTGCTGCTGGGTGAGCAACTGCACCGGGCTGGGCGCACAGTCCAGGCTGAGCTGACGGTCGGTGTCGACCACGCCCAGCGGTTCGATGACCTCCCGGACATCCAAGGCCCGGGTGACCAGGATCCCCGCACCGTCACGGATCCGTTTGTGGCAGCCGATGTACTCCGCCAACGTGACCGGACCGGGCAGCACCATCACCGGTTTGACCATCTGGTCGGCCCAGTTGGCGGTGTTCACCGCCCCGGAGCGGTAGCCAGCGGCCAGCAGTACCGTGCCCTGGGTCATCGCCGCGACGAGCCTGTTGCGCGTCAGGAACCGGTGCCTGGCCGGACGCTGCAGCGGCGGGTACTCGGAGACCACCAGTCCCGAGGTCGCCACGGCGGCGAAGAGTTTCGCATTCGCCGTCGGGTAGACCACCCCGGGCCCGTTCGCCATCACCACCACCGTCGCCCCGCCGACATCCAACGTCCCACGGTGGGCGGCGGTGTCGATCCCCAACGCACCACCGGAGACCACGGTGAACCCGGAGGTGGCGAGCTCGCCGGCCATCTCGTGGGTGACCTCGCGTCCGTAGGACGTCGCCGACCGGGTGCCGACCATCGCCACGCTGCGTTGCACCAGGGCGTCCAGGTTGCCCTCCCCCTTGGCCCAGAGCGCGAATGGCTGTGCGGCCTGGCCCCGCACCCCGTCGACGGCGACATCTCCGTCGATGGTCATGAAGGCCTCCTCCAGGATCCCGTGCGGCCACTCCGCGTCATCAGGGGTGATCAACCGCCACCCGTGGCGTCTGGCCCAGTCGTCGTCTGCGACCGGGTCCACCTGACTGCGACCCGTCGTCGACTGCAGCACCGCCTGCGGCAGGGCCGGGTCAGAGCGGTTGATCATTCCGGCCAGCCGCTCCACGTCCGCCGGTTCGGAGGTGTCCCCGTCCGGCCACAGGCATTCCAGGATGCCCACCGAGGACGCCTCGACCACCCGGCGCAGGTAGATCCAGGCCCTGATCCGGTTACGGTCACTGTTGCCACTCATGTCCACCTTTGCTCCCCCACTCATGAGACTTCCCTCCCCGTCTCCACGGCCCCGGTGAAGAACTCCAGGGAGTCCATCACCTCCGCCACCCCGGGCCGGGCCACCTGGCCCAGGTCCGACAACGTCCACGCCACCCGTAGCGTCCTGTCCACGCCCCGCTGTGACACCGCACCAGCCCGCAACTTCTCCTGCAGGACCGCCATCGCGGCGTCCTCCGCGGGAAAGTCACGCCGCAGGACGGTGCCAGGAACCGTCGCGTTGACGCCGATCCTCGCCCCCGAGTCGGCCAGTGCGTCCGCTCTGCACCAGCGGTGCCGTGCCCGCTCACGGGCAGCACTCACCCGCTCCGCCAAGGTCGCGGTGGACTCACCGCCGACCCCGATCCCACCGCCCCCACCGGTTCCGACGAGATCGGCAAGTTGGTTGCCGGTCGTCCGGACGCACACGTCCACCCGGTCCAGCAACGGCCCCGACAGCCGATGCAGGTAGCGGTCGCGCACCCCACCGCGACACCGGCAGTCACGCACGTCCCCCGCCCCACACGGGCACGGGTTCGAGGCGAGCACCAGCTGGAAGCGGGCCGGGAACACCACCGTCCCGCGGTGGCGCATCACCTCGATACGACCGGTCTCCATCGGGGTGCGCAGCAGCTCGAGTGTGCCCGTCGCGACCTCCGGAGCCTCGTCGATGAACAGCACCCCGTTGTGCGCCAGACTCACCGCCCCGGGACGTACCCTGCCCGAACCCCCTCCGGTCAAGGCCGCGGGACTGACCGAGTGGTGCGGAGCGACGAACGGACGCAGCCCCTGCCACACCTCGTCCAGGTGTCCACGCTGCCCGGCGACGGAATGGACCGCCGCGGTCTCCAACTGCTCGTCCTCGTCGAGGGCGGGCATGATGCCTGGCAATCTCTCAGCCAACATGCTTTTCCCGGACCCTGGCGGTCCTGTGAGCCACAGGTGGTGTCCACCAGCGGCGGCGACCTCCAGCCCCCTACGGGCCTCCTGCTGCCCCAGCACGTCGGCGAGGTCCCCGACGGATGGATGAGCGCCGGACGCTGAGACGTCCGGAGCACCGCCAAAGGCCGCCAGTTGGGTCGATACCTGCCCCGGCTTCTGCTCAGCCTCGTCCTCTCCCAGCTGCTGCGGCACCCAGCCCTCGCGGACCCAGGGCAGCAGCTCGCGCAGGTGGGCCAGGCCCACCACCTCCACCCCGGCGACGCGCTGCGCTTCGGCGACCATCGCCACCGGCACGGCCGCCCGACGGCAACCACGCTCACGTGCGGCCAGCACCATCGGCAACACTCCGTCGACGGGCCGGACCGTGCCGTCCAGCCCCAGCTCCCCGATGACCACCAGCTCCGACACCTCGCCGGCCGGTACCCTCCCCTGGGCCACCAGGATCGCCAGCACCATCGGCAGGTCGAAGCCCGAGCCGCTCTTCGGTACCGAGGCCGGCGACAAACTCATCACCACCCGGGACTTCGGCCACTCCAGACCGCTGTTGATCATCGCCGAGCGCACCCGGTCCCGGGCCTGGACCACGGCGGTGTCCCCCAACCCCACGATGCTCATCCCCGGCAACCCCCGGCTGATGTCGCACTCCACCAGCACCGGGATCCCGCTGATCCCGGACAGTGCCACACCGGTGGCCTGCCCCACCCGCACCGGTGACCGCCTCCCCACGGTCGTCACCACTCCACCCCCTCGTAGTGGGTGATCTCCTCGGAGGTGATGTCCAGGACGTCGAAGCGGACATGCTCGGCGCGGTGCTCGGGGTTCTTCTCCAGCCACCACATCGCGGCATATCGCATCGCGTTGAGCTTCGCCACGGTCACCGCCTCCGCCCCGGTGCCGTGGCGGTCGTCGAGGCGCCACTTGACCTCGACGAAGACCACGGTCTCAGGGTCTGCCTCCGGGCCCTCCTCCGGTGCCCGCAGGACGATGTCCACCTCCCCGCGGGCGGTGTAGAAGTTCCGGGCCAGCAGCCGGTAGCCGAGGTCCTCGAAGAAGGCCGCGGCCTCGTCCTCCCCACGGGCCCCGACGTCCCTCAGATTCCGGCGTGTGCCGGAGCATCCCCGCCCCTGTGCATTGTTCTGTGCCATACCCCAGAACACTGGCACAGCGCATCACCGACAGCGTCGGCGCGCACTGCATTCCCCCAGGACGGTGTGGACAACCCGACCTGTGTGGATAACCGGAAACTAGTCCGGAATCCGCAGGTCAGGCTTGTCGAGCTCCTCGATGTTGACGTCCTTGTAGGTGATCACCCGGACATAGCGGACGAACCGGGCGGGACGGTACATGTCCCACACCCACGCATCCGACATCCGCACCTCGTAGTAGACCTCGCCATTGGAGTTCTTCGGGATCAGCTCCACGGCATTGGCCAGGTAGAAGCGTCGTTCGGTCTCCACCACATAGCTGAACTGGCTGACCACGTCCCGGTACTCGCGGTACATGGAAAGTTCCACGTTCGCCTCGAAGTCCTCAAGCTCCTCCGCGCTCACGGTTGCAGGTCATCTCCTCGACATCGACTCTGGCACTGTCACTTCTTCTTCTGCTGTTCGCACCACCGCGCATGAGCGGCGGCCACGTTGGAGTAAGTGTAACGGTGCTCGGGCGTACCACCCTGCAGACTCACCGACTCCATGTGAGACGCGGTGCCGTAGCCCTTGTGCCCGGCCAGGCCGTAGCCGGGGTACTGCTCGTCCAACTCCACCATCATGCGGTCGCGGGTCACCTTCGCCAGGACACTCGCCGCCGAGATACACCGGCTGACCAGGTCGCCCTTGAGCACCGGCAGGTGCGGCCTCGTCAGCCCGTCGACCTTCATCGCGTCGGTGAGCACGTAGCCGGGACGCACGTCGAGACGCGCGACCGCCCGGCGCATTCCCCCCAGATTCGCGTGCTGGATCCCCCACCGGTCGACGTAGGACGCCGGGACGTTCACCACGGCCCAGTCCACCGCCACCGACAGCACCCGGTCGTAGAAGAAGTCCCGACGGGACGCACTGAGCTTCTTGGAGTCCGTCAGGCCCTCCAGCTCGGGCAGCGGGCCCGGCGGGAGGATGCAGGCGGCGATGGTCACCGGCCCGCAGCAGGCGCCGCGTCCTGCCTCGTCTACCCCGGCGACGGGCCCGAGGCCGGCGCGGTGGACGGCCCACTCCAGGGTCCGGCCGTGCGGCATGGTGCGCACCGGACGCCTGTCGGACGCATCGTCCGGCGCGCCCACGGTCTCCAGTGCTTCCAGAGTTTCTCCAGCCACCGAAGCTACCTGCTACTGGATGTTCGGGGAGTCCACCCCGCCGATCCGGCTCAGCGGCCAGATCTTCGCGGTGACCTTGCCGACGACATTCTCGACCGGGACCGTGCCCTGGAGTTCATCGCCGAGGTGGAACCGGGAGTCACCGGAGTTTGTGCGGTTGTCGCCCATCACCCAGAGGTGGTCCTCCGGGACGGTCACCGGACCGAAGTAGGAGCCCTGGCAGGCGTCCGACCCGGTCATCGGGTCGACCTTGTAGGTCAACGGCTGCTGCGTGTAGGAATCATCGACCTTCTCGCCGTCGACCATGATGCCGGGGTCACCGGCCTGGCACTGCACTGTCTGCCCGCCGGTGGCGATGACGCGCTTCACCAGGGCGTTCTCGTCCGGAGCGAGGATGCCGATGTAGGACAGTCCCGTCTGCAGGCCGCGCAGCGCCGCGTTGTCGGAGCGTTGGGAGACGTACTGGTCGTTCCAGGACTCCGGTCCGTTGAACACCACCACGTCGCCCGGCTCCGGCTCCCCGCCGAAGCTGTAGGACAACTTGTTGACGAAGATCCGGTCGCCCTCGCAGTCCTCACAACCATGCAGCGTGGGCTCCATCGACTCCGAGGGGATCAGGTAGGGCCGCCCCACGAAGGAGTTGAACAGCGCCAGCAGAAGCAGCGCGATGACCAGGATGATCGGGAACTCGACCCACCACGGGTACGTCCGACGGGCCGCCTGCTTCTTTTCGGCAGCCTCACGACGCGCGGCCACCTTCTCCTTCTCGGTGAGAGGGCGGTCCGCGGGGGCGTCAGCCCGGTCGTCGGCGGGGATGTTCGGTTCACTCACGTGGTCAGAGGTTACCAGTACCGCCAGGGGCTTCCCGAACCCCGACAGGCACCCTCAGCGTCCTGTGAGGGAACCAACAGCACATCAGAAGCGGTTGAATTTCCAGTAGAGCTTCTGGTCACGGAAGGCCGCGTTGACCCAGGTGTCGTAGGCGTGGATGCCCACCGGGACGTAGGTGACGTAGACGTTGTTCTTGAGGTGCAGCTTCGTCCACAGGTCCCAGGCGATCGTCGCGCCGAGACTGCCGGTCTCGATCAACGCCCCGTCGAAGCTCGTCCGTAGCGGGTAATTGGTGCACGGGTCGGGGATGCCGGTCGACACCGCCATGTGCACCGGCATGTCCAGCTTGTCGACATTGGCCCAGGGGTTGTTCGCGGCGCGGGAGGTCTCGCTCTGCCAGGGCATGCCGTTGTTGTCGTCGCCGTGGGTCATGGCGGTGCCGTCGATGGAGATACGACCGACAAGCGACTGGTTGTTGTAGAAACCGCTGAGCGCGAGGACTGAGCGGTACATGTCCGGGTTCCGGGACGCCAGGTTCATCGCGGAGTAGGCGCCCATGCTGAGGCCCACGATGCCGGTGCGTTCACGTCCGCCGTTCGGGACGCCGAACTCCTTCTCCAGGTAGGCTGGCAGCTCGCGGGTCATGAAGGTCTCGTACTTCATCTCCTTGCCGCCGGGCGCCGGGGCGTCCCAGTCGACGAAGAAGGAGCGCGGTTCGGCGGCGGGGAACACGACGGTGGCGTCGTCGCCGTCGACGTAGTTGATCGCCCGGGAGCTCCACCCGTCCCCACCGTCGATACCGTCGAGGAACTGGATGACCTTGTCGTTGCCGGGGGTCTTCGCCGGCTTGACCACGACGGGGATGTGTCGGTCCATCGATTCCGACCAGACCTTGCAGGTCATCGCCGATTTCTTGTAGGACTCGCATGACGCCGGGGTGTCCGCCGCGGCTGCCGGCATGGTCGCCGGCGCCAGCGTCGTCACGGCGACAGCCAGGGCGGTAACCACTGCGGAGGCGAACCCCGTCATCCGGGACCGTACCCCGTTCGGTGTCGACCCGGCCCCAGCACAGGCATGCGGAGATTCCCTCCGCGAAAGGATTGTCATGCGGTAAAGCTACCCTGCAGCTCTACCCGAAACGGCGGCTTCCACAAAGAGAATCGGTTCAGTTGTGGACGGTGGCATGACGGCCCTTACCCCACGCTGCCGCCAACATCCACCCACGATCGAGAATCCCGTGAGCGGGACGGTTCACCGGATTCTCGATCGTTGGTGGTTGCCCGGAGTGCTGTCACCGCGCCTACTGCGGTCCAGGCGCCAGAGAAAAGCGAAAAGCCCCCGATCTGCACAGTGACTGTGCAGCTCAGGGGGCGTTTCAGAGCGCTGGTTTCAGCGCTTCTCCTTGATCTTGGCGGCCTTGCCGCGCAGGTCACGGAGGTAGTACAGCTTGGCACGACGCACCTTGCCCTTGGTCAGGACATCGATGTGGTCGATGTTCGGGGAGTGCACCGGGAAGGTACGCTCCACACCGACGCCGAAGGAGATCTTGCGGACAGTGAAGGTCTCGCGGATGCCGGAGTTCTGACGACGGATGACGACGCCACGGAACACCTGGATACGGCTCTTGGTGCCCTCGATGACCTTGACGTGGACGTCAACGGTGTCACCGGCGCGGAAGTCGGGGATGTTGTCGCGCAGCTGTGCGGCATCGACCTTGTCGAGATAGTGCATTGTGTATTCCTTGCTTCATGTTCGATCGGACAGAGGACCACACCGGTCACCCTCGTCAATGACGGTCCCGTGCGTTCGTGCCCACACCATTCAATTGTTGCTGTATTCGCGGACATGACTGAACGACAGATCCGCAACCCGGCCATTATGCCAGCGGTCGACCTCAGCGTCCAAACCCGGCTCGCTTGAGAGCGTCCGCCATGGAGCCGGACGGTGCGGCCCCGCCGTCGCGGTCACCGCCACCGTTGCGGTTGCCACCGCGATCGCCGTTGCGTCCGCGGCCTCCGTTGCCGTTGCGTCCGCCTCGGCCACCTCGACCGCCGTTGCCGCCGCCGCGGCCGGAGTTGCCGCCGCGCGGCCCCTGGGAGCCAGACTTCCCCTGCCCTGGCTCGTCATTGAGTCGCAGGGACAGTCCGATGCGCTGACGCTCGACGTCGACCTCCATCACCTTGACATTGACGACCTGGCCGGAGCTGACCACGTCGTGGGGATCGTTGACGAACTTGTCGGACATCGCCGAGACGTGCACCAGACCGTCCTGGTGCACCCCGAGGTCGACGAAGGCACCGAAGGCGGCCACGTTGGTCACCGTGCCCTCCAGCACCATGCCCGGGGTCAGGTCGGAGACCTTGTTGATCCCCTCGGCGAGGGTGGCGGTCTTGAACTCCGGACGCGGGTCACGGCCGGGCTTGTCCAGCTCGGCGAGCACGTCGGTGACGGTGGGAACGCCGAAGACGTCGTCGGCGAAGTCGCGGGGGTTCAGCGACTGCAGGACGCGACGATTCCCCACCAGCTCCGCCACCGGCACACCGGCGGCTGCGGTGATCTTACGTACCAACGGGTACGCCTCGGGGTGCACCGCCGAGGCGTCGAGGGGATCCTCGCCGCCCTGGATACGCAGGAAGCCGGCACACTGCTCGAAGGCCTTCGGTCCGAGACGGGAAACGTCCTTGAGCTGACGGCGGGTGGCGAATGCCCCGTTGTCCTCGCGGTGACGCACGATGTTCTCGGCCAGGGTCGCCGACACCCCGGCAACCCGTCGCAACAGCGGCACCGAGGCGGTGTTGACGTCGACGCCGACGGAGTTCACCGCGTCCTCCACCACGGAGTCCAGACCGGAAGCGAGCATGGCCTGGTTGACGTCGTGCTGGTACTGGCCGACTCCGATGGACTTCGGGTCGATCTTCACCAGCTCGGCCAGCGGGTCCTGCAGGCGGCGGGCGATCGACACCGCGCCGCGCAGGGCGACGTCCATGTCCGGGAACTCCTCGGCGGCGAGTTCGGAGGCCGAGTACACCGATGCGCCTGCCTCGCTGACCATCACCGGGGTCGGACGCAAGCCGTCACCGTCCCCACCACCAGCACCGGCACCGGGACCGGCAGTCGCCGTGGCGACGGTCTCGGCGACCTCGCGGGCCAGCTTGTCGGTCTCCCGCGACGCGGTGCCGTTACCCACGGCCATGAGGTCGACCCCGTGCTTCGCACAGATGCGGGAGAGAACCTCGACCGACTTGTCCCACTGGTTCTGCGGCTGGTGCGGGTAGATGACCACGGTGTCGAGGACCTTTCCGGTCGCGTCGACGGCAGCGCACTTCACACCGTTGCGGTAGCCGGGGTCCAGCCCCAGGGTCGCCCGCTGGCCGGCCGGCGCGGCCAACAGGAGGTCACGCAGGTTGCGGGAGAAGACACTCACGGCGGCCTCGTCGGCACGCTCCTTCAGCCGCATGCGCACGTCCACACCGGAGGAGACCTGCAGCTTGGTACGCCAGCCGAAGCGGGTGCACTCGGCACGGAAGCCGTCGGCGGCGTCGCCCCTGGGCTCCAGGCCACGGGCCATGGCGATCATGCCCTGGTAGACCTCGTCGTCGCCCGCGTCCAGGGTGAGCTGGAGGACGCCCTCGGACTCGCCGCGCAGCAGAGCCAGGATCCGGTGGCTGGGAAGGGTGGTGAAGGGCTCGGAGAACTCGAAGTAGTCCCGGTACTTCTGGGCCTCCGCCGAGCCTTCCTTGCCCTCGACCACACCGGCGGTCATCTCACCGGTGGTGAAGTAGCGCTCGCGCACCTCGCCGACCAGGTCGGCGTCGGTGGAGATGCCCTCCAGCACGATCGCGCGGGCACCGGCGAGCACGGCCTTGGCGTCGTCGAAGCCCTCGGTGACGTAGCCCGCGGCGAGCTCCGCCGGGTCGGTGGTGCAGTCGCCGAGCAGGGTGTCGACCAGCGGCTCGATGCCGGCCTCGCGGGCGATCGTCGCCTTGGTCCGGCGGGTGGACTTGAACGGCAGGTACAGGTCTTCCAGGCGGGCCTTGGTCTCGCAGCCCAGGATCAGGTCGCGCAGGTCATCGGTGAGCTTGCCCTGCTCCTCGATGGAGGCCAGCACCGTGGCCTTACGCTCGGCGAGCTCACGCAGGTAGCGAAGCCGGGTCTCCAGGGTGCGCAGCTGCGAGTCGTCCAACCCGCCGGTGACCTCCTTGCGGTAACGGGCGATGAACGGCACGGTGTTGCCCTCGTCCAGCAGTCGGACGGTGGCGGTCACCTGCTCCGCCCCGATGCCCAGTTCCCGGGCCAGTGTGCGGATGAGGTCGGTGTCGACGGTAGTTCCACTCATTCGGACGATGGTAGCGTGCTGCTCTTTCAGAACGGCGCGCCACCCACCGGTGCGGCGCTCTCTCCCCCGTCAGCGTCCCTGTCAGCGTCCCTGTCAGATTCCCTGTCAGAGCCCTCCCCGCTGTCCTCGTCGTCGTAGCGGCGGTGGAGTTCCAGTGTCTCCGCCACCGTGGTGTCGACCACCTCCCGCAAACGGTGGATGGTCACCGTGGACCGTGGACGCATCGACCCGGACCCGGTCACGGTGATCAACCGGTGCGGGCACTCCCGCAGCCACTCCACCACGGCGCGTTCGACCATCAGGTCCGCCGAGGTGCTGTAGGGGCTCTCGGCCTCGGGGAACCTGGCGTCCCACTGGTCCTGCGGACCCCGCCGGTCGATCAGTTCACGCAGGCCGGTGTGCCGGTCCATCCGGCGCCATATGGCGTCCATGTGGTCGATCGTCATCCGGCCGTCGTCCTGCGCGGTCCAGTACATCTCCGGCATCCGCCAGGACAGCTCTGCGGCGTGCCGGAACCGGGCGGCGTACGCCGCGCCACGCGTCCTGACCATCTCGGCGATCGCATCGCGCTCCGCCGCCGACCGCTCCTTCACCCCGGACTCTGCCAGCCTCAGTTCTATCCGGTTGAACGGATAGATCATCATTTCCTCGATCGTCGGACTGTCCAGACGTTCGGTCGTCGTCATCATGTGCCCCCTCGGCGTCGCCACCGTCGGCCCCTCGCCGACGGTTACGGGTCACCCTATCCCCTGCCACCGCTTCCCCACGCAGTCACGACGGACAAAAGCCCAGGACGCGGTGGATAACCCCTCCCCTGTGGATAACCGCCGTCTCCCCAGGCCAGCACTACTTCTCCGGCGCATCCTTCCCGGGCAGCACCTCGTGATCACGCTTGCTCAACTGGCCTGACTCCCCGAGGGTGTCCAGCAACTCCGGACGACGCTCGGCCGTCCGCAGCAGCGACTGGTCCCGGCGCCACCGGTCGACCTTCGCATGGTCCCCGGACAGCAGCACCGGCGGGACCTCCAGGTCACGCCAGACCCGCGGTTTGGTGTAGCTGGGCCCCTCGAGCAGTCCGTCCTGGAAGGAGTCCTCCTCGTGGCTGCGCTTGTTGCCCAGGACGCCGGGCACCAGCCGGACGACGGCCTCCGCCATCACCAGCACGGCGACCTCCCCACCGATGAGGACGTAGTCGCCCAGTGACACCTCCTGGACGCGGTAGCGGTTACCGGCATCCTCGAAGACGCGCTGGTCGATGCCCTCGTAGCGTCCACAGGCGAAGACCAGCCGCTCCTCGGTGGACCACTGCTCGGCCATCTCCTGGGTGAAGGGCTCGCCTGCCGGGGTGGGCACGATGAGCAGCGGGAGATCACTGTCGTCCCGGCCCGCCGGGCCGTCCTCCGCGAACAGGGCACTCGGTGCCGACGGCGCCGACTGAACGTCCTGCCCCGCGACCTCGGCAGGACGGTGCGGCTGTGCGCTCTCGAGCGCCTCCCCGTCGGCGGCAGGGCCGGTGAGCGCGGCGACGTCGTCCAGCGCCGGGCCCCACACCGACGGCTTCATCACCATGCCCGGACCGCCGCCGTAGGGCGTGTCGTCGACGGCCTTGTGGACGTCATGCGCCCAGGACCGCAGGTCATGGACGGCGACCTGCAGAATCCCCCGCTCAATGGCGCGCCCCAGCAGGGCGTGCCGCAGCGGGTCCAGGTACTCGGGGAAGATGGTGACCACGTCCAGTCGCATGGCTGCCGATCCTACCCGCCGACTACCCCAGCTCCAGCAGCCCCTCCGGCGGGGTCACCACCACGGCCTCGTTGTCGAGGTCGACGATCGGGACGATCGCGTGCCGGAACGGGATCAGCACCTCACCACCGGCGGTCGGCAGGTCCACGTCAACGTCGACGGCGACCTGCAGCAACGTTCCCGCTGGGCCATGCTCGACGCCGGTGATCTCGCCGATGTCCACCGGCTCCGGCTCCTGGCCCTCGTAAGCCCGTGCATTGGCGGTGGCCTCGTCGACCTGGCCACAGTCGAGCACGCGCAGTCCGACGAGCTCGTGGTCGTAGTAGCCGTCGTCCTCGGGGTCGAAGACCGGCTGGGCGAAGAAACGCATCCCCCGCATCGTCTCCGCCGCAGTGCGGTCTGCGACCTCCTCGACGGTGACCAGCAACCGACCCTGGTGGGGACGCATCGACGTCACCGTCAGCGTGACCTCCTTGCCGCGCTGGCGACCGGTGAGGACCTCGCCGACGGCGAAACGTCCGGCGGGGTCGTCGGTGGTGGCGTCGACCACGAGTTCGCCGCGCACACCGTGCGGCTTGATCACCCGGCCGATCTGCAGCTCCTGGGTGGGCTGTTCATGCTGGTTGTCTGGCATGGCACTGAGAATACTAGATGGTGCGGAGGGCTCAGTTCAGTACCGGTCACTGCCTGTGCCTGCCGGTTCCTCCCACAAAATACAGAAGAACCCCACCCGGCGGAGTGCCGGACGGGGTGTCTTGCCGAGGACTTCTGTCAGATGACGCCCTGGGCGGACATGGCGTCGGCGACCTTCTTGAAGCCGGCGATGTTCGCACCCACCACGTAGTCACCCTCCATGCCGTACTGGGAGGCGGTCTTGGCGGTGGTACGGAAGATGTTCCGCATGATGTCCTGCAGGCGGCTGTCGGTGTACTCGAAGGACCAGGAGTCACGCGAGGCGTTCTGCTGCATCTCCAGGGCGGAGGTGGCGACACCGCCGGCGTTGGCGGCCTTGCCAGGGGCGAAGTCGATGCCGCGCTCGCTGAAGACGCGGACGGCGTCGTGGTCGCAGGGCATGTTCGCACCTTCGGCGACGTACTTGATGCCGTTGGCGGCCAGTGTCTCGGCAGCCTTGCCGTCGAGCTCGTTCTGGGTGGCGCACGGCAGGGCGACGTCTGCCTTGACGTCCCAGATGGAGCCGTCCTTCTGGAAGGTCACGCCCTCGGCCTCCTTGGCGTAGTCCGAGACACGCAGGCGACGGACCTCCTTGATGTCGCGCAGCAGCTCGACATCGACACCGTTGGGGGTCTCGATGTAGCCGGAGGAGTCGGACATGGCCACGACGGTGGCGCCGAGCTCCTGGGCCTTCTGCGCGGCGTAGATGGCCACGTTGCCGGAACCGGAGACGATGACCTTCGAACCGGACAGGTTCTCGCCGCGGGCACCCATCATCTCCTGGGTGAAGTACACGCAGCCGTAGCCGGTGGCCTCGGTGCGGACCAGCGAGCCGCCCCACTTCAGGCCCTTACCGGTCAGGGTGCCGGACTCGTGGCGACCGGTCATACGGCGGTACTGGCCGAACAGGTAGCCGATCTCGCGTCCGCCGACGCCGATGTCACCGGCGGGCACGTCCATCTTGTCGCCGATGTGGCGGTGCAGCTCGGTCATGAAGGACTGGCAGAAGCGCATGATCTCCATGTCGCTACGGCCCTTCGGGTCGAAGTCCGAGCCGCCCTTGCCACCACCGATCGGCAGGCCGGTCAGCGAGTTCTTGAAGATCTGCTCGAAACCGAGGAACTTGATGATTCCCAGGTTGACCGAGGGGTGGAAACGCAGACCGCCCTTGTACGGGCCCAGCACGGAGTTGAACTGGACGCGGAAACCGCGGTTGACGTGCACGTTGCCCTGGTCGTCGACCCACGGCACGCGGAAGATGATCTGGCGCTCCGGCTCGGTCAGACGCTGAATCAGGCCGTTGTCGGCGTAGTGCGGGTCCTGGACCAGCACATGCTTCAAGCTGTCCAGAACCTCCGAGACCGCCTGGTGGAATTCAGGCTCACCCGCGTTCCGCTGGAGGATCTGCTCATAAAAGGCCTTGACTGTGGCGTCGACGTCCATCGTGCTCCCTTCGTGGAAAATGTACCTGAAGGATTTTACACACTGCGTTACGGGACTATTGCACGAATGTGTCATCTGTGATTCACCACACACGTCCTGACCAGGGATGTTACGGATCGGGAGTTTACCGGAGCAGGTCAGGAAACGGTTTGGAAACATAGCGGCAATGCAACATGCACATACCCGACGGACCCACGGACAGCCCAGAACCCCTTCACAACAGCCCAAATCACCGCGAACCGATCTGGAACACGCCAGTCCCCGACAGTGTCACCGCCGTCCTCACACCCTGTTGCGACCCCTCCTCCCCCCGCCCCGTGAGGCCGGCCACCCTGTCCCACCGACCTTTCCCGGGGGCACACTGTTCACGAAACAAACGTCCCACGGCGTGGAACGGGGCGGGGTACCCTGACAAACAGAAACCCGCGGCCCCGCACCGTCGTTGACGACGGTGCGGGGCCGCGGGTGGTTCCTCAGCCCCTCATAGGGGCCGGACCGGGGTCATCCCCCGGTAGAACGAAGCAGTGTCCTACTCGGACTCAGCCTCGGTCTCCTCGGCGGAAGCCTCAGCCTCAGCGGCCTCCTCGGCGGCCTTGGCCTCAGCCTCGGCGGCAGCCTCAGCCTCAGCAGCGGCCTTGGCCTCTGCATCTTCCTTGGCCTTGCGCTTCTTCTCGGTGATGGCCTCGGCGGTCGGGGCGTCGGCAGCCTCAGCGAGGGCCTGGTTGAACAGGTCCAGCTTGGACGGCTTCTCCTCGGCGACCTTCAGGGTGCCCTCGGCGCCCGGCAGGCCCTTGGCCTTCTGCCAGTCACCGGTGACCTTCAGCAGAGCGAGGACGGGCTCGGTCGGCTGTGCGCCGACGCCCAGCCAGTACTGTGCGCGCTCGGAGTCGATCTTGATGACCGAGGGGTCGGCCTTCGGCTCGTAGGTGCCGATGTTCTCGATCACGGCGCCGGAGCGACGGGTACGGGCGTCGGCGATGACGACGCGGTAGTGCGGGGTGCGGATCTTGCCGAGCCGCTGGAGCTTGATCTTGACAGCCATGGTCTGTCCTCTTTCTGTTGATGGTCACCGGGCAGTACTGGCACCCGTCGTTCCGCAACTGTGGGACACAGTGGGACGCCGGGCCGGTTCAACCCTTGGATTTACCCTGCGCGTGACCACCGGCCGACCGGGGTCGGACACGGTGTTACGCAGACCGCTCAACACTACCGGCAGCCAGGGCGTCCGACCAAATCCCGGACGAGGCCCGAAGCAGCACGAAAGCTACTTGCGGCCGCCCTTGCCGAAGTCGAGGTTGTCCATGTCGATGTTCTCGAAACCCTCGGGCATCTGCTGCTGCATCTTCTTCAGGTCGGACATCGACGGCATGCCACCGCCCATACCCGGCATCCCCTGCGGCATACCCGGCATTCCGCCGCCCATGCCCGGCATGCCCTGAGGCATCTTCGGCTGCGTCGGGCCCTTCTTGGCGGGCTTACGCTTGCCGTTCTTGCCCTTGCGTCCCTTCGGCTTCTTCTTCGTCGCCGAACGTTTCATACCACCCATGCCCATCTGGCCGGCCATCTTGCCCATCATCTTCTTCGCCTCGAAGAAGCGGTTGACCAGCTGGTTGACCTCGGACACGGCGACTCCGGAACCGCCGGCGATGCGCTTGCGCCGCGAGGCGTTGAGGATGTTCGGGTCCTCACGCTCCGCCGGGGTCATACCGCGGATGATGGCCTGGATCCGGTCGAGCTGTTTCTCGTCGACCTGGTCGGCCATGTCGTTCATCTGCTTGCCACCGGGCATCATCTTGAGGATGTTGCCCAGGGGACCCATCTTCCGGATCATCATCATCTGCTCGAGGAAGTCCTCCAGCGTCAGCTCACCGGAGGCCATGCGGGCCGCGGAGTCCTCGGCCTTCTTCTGGTCCATGACCTGCTCGGCCTGCTCGATGAGGCTGAGGACGTCACCCATGCCCAGGATGCGGTTGGCCATGCGGTCCGGGTGGAAGACGTCGAAGTCCTGGAGCTTCTCACCGGTGGAGGCGTACATGATCGGCTTGCCGGTCACCTCGCGGATCGACAGGGCGGCACCACCACGGGCATCACCGTCGAGCTTGGTGAGCACGACACCGGTGAAGTCGACACCGTCACGGAAGGCCTCGGCGGTGGTGACCGCGTCCTGACCGATCATCGCGTCGATGACGAAGAGGACCTCGTCCGGGTTGACGGCGTCGCGGATGTTCCGCGCCTGGGTCATCAACTCCTCGTCGATACCGAGGCGTCCTGCCGTATCGATGATGACCACGTCGTGCTTGGCACGCCCGGCCTCCTCGATACCGGCCTGCGCCACGGCGACCGGGTCGCCGTGGCTGGTGCCCATCTCGTGCTCGAGCGAGTCCAGGGAGGTACCCGGGTCAGGGGCGAAGGTCGGGACGCCCGCGCGCTCACCGACGATCTGCAGCTGTTGGACGGCACCGGGACGCTGGAGGTCACAGGCGACCAGCATCGGGGTGTGCCCCTTGGACTCCAGGTGCTTGGCGAGCTTTCCGGCCAGGGTGGTCTTACCGGCACCCTGCAGACCGGCGAGCATGATGACCGTCGGAGGGTTCTTCGCCAGGTTCAGCCGACGGGTCTCGCCACCGAGGATGTTCTGCAGTTCCTCGTTGACGATCTTGATGACCTGCTGGGCGGGGTTCAGTGCCTCGGACACCGCTTCGCCGGTGGCCCGCTCCTTGATCCGCTTGATGAATGCGCGGACGACGGTCAGGGAGACGTCCGCCTCCAGGAGGGCCAGCCGGATCTCACGCGCGGTGGCGTTGATGTCGGCCTCGGTCAGCCGCCCTTTCCCCCGCAGCCCCTTGAGGGCACCGGATAGGCGGTCGGACAGGGACTCAAACACTGTGGAACTACTCCCTTGCAGATGAATTTCGGACGTTCCCACCGTACCCGCTTTCCCCCCGGCCAACCTAGTTAACGTGCACTCCAGGACCGATGAGAGACGGAACCCCCACCGTGTGGAGAGCGGAGGAGTCCGTTCTCACTGGTGGGGGTGACACCCGCGGTGGGGCGACGCCAGGACCGTCGAGCCAGCAGGATCAGCGGTGTGCCGCGTCCTGGGCCTCCTCGAAGTCCTCGACCTCCTCGAACTCCTGGTCGTTCTCGTCGGTGTAGTGGTACGCGGCCTCGGAGTGCTGGGTGGAGTCGATGCCGGCGGTCTCGTCGGCACCGGAGATCCTCCAGCCCATGGTGTACTTCAGTGCGTAGGCGATCACGGCGGTGATCACGGCACAGAACACCGTGGCGAACAGCGCGATGACGATCTGGACGATGAACAGCTTGAAGCCGTCGGCACCGCCGCCGGTGAGCAGCCCGTCGTCGGTGGCCAGCAGGCCGATGCCCATGGTGCCCCACAGGCCGGCGACCAGGTGCACGCCGACGACGTCGAGGGAGTCGTCGAACTTGAAGCGGTACTTCAGGCCCACACCGACGGCGGCGAGCGCACCACCGATGGCGCCGAGGATGATCGCGGTCACCGGGGTCAGGTTACCGGCGGCCGGGGTGACGGCCACCAGGCCGGCGACGATGCCGGACGCGGCGCCCAGCGAGGTGGTGTGGCCGTCACGCAGACGCTCGACCAGCAGCCAGCCCAGCAGGGCGGCACAGGTGGCGGCGGTGGTGTTGACCCAGGCCAGACCGGCGTCGCCGTTGGCGCCGAAGGCGGAACCGCCGTTGAAGCCGAACCAGCCGAACCACAGCATTGCTGCGCCGAGCATCACCAGCGGCAGGTTGTGCGGGCGGGAAGCAGCGGTCATGAAGGTCCGGGAACGGCCGATGATCAGTGCCAGCACCAGCGCGGCGACACCGGCGTTGATGTGGACGACCGTGCCACCGGCGAAGTCGATCGGGGCGATCGCCGCGACGGTCTCGCCGTCCTCGGTGACGGTGCCGAACATCCAGGCCGCGATGCTGTCCTCACCGTCGGCGAGGATGCCGCCACCCCAGACCATGTGGGCCATCGGGAAGTAAGCGAGAGTCGCCCAGATGCCGGCGAAGACCAGCCAGGTGTTGAACTTCACGCGGTTGGCCAGGGAGCCGGAGATGATCGCCACGGTGATGACCGCGAAGGTCAGCTGGAATCCGATGTCGATGATGTTCGGGTACCCCTCGGCGCCGGCGATGTAGTTGCCGTCGGCGTCGGTGATCGAGTCCTTCAGACCGAAGAACTCGAAGGGGTTGGAGAACAGGCCGCCGACGGTCTCGGTGCCGTAGGACATCGACCAGCCCCACAGCACGTAGATCACGCCGATCAGTCCCAGTGTGCCGAAGGACATCATCATCATGTTCAGGGCGGACTTCTGACGGGACATTCCGCCGTAGAACAACGCCAGCGCGGGCGTCATCAGCAGCACCAGGGCCGCGCTCATCAGCATCCAGGCGGAATCTCCGCTGGTTGCGACCATATCCTCGGGTGTCATCTCTTTGACTCTCCTAAGTTCACGGGACATACACGAAAGAAAGGGCCCGACCCGTGTGCCGGGCCTCTCACAGTGAGCAGTTAACGGGAGAGAAATTTCAGCTGAGGCGACAGCGTGATTTCGGGGAAATGAAGAACCCCGGGGAATGTGACAACCATGTGTCACATTCCCCGGGGTTGATGACTCCGGAGCGCCGAATGTTTCGGCGTTGTGTTCTTCAGCGCATCCGCGGTCAGCCGAGCAGGGCGTCCACGAAGCCCTCGACCTCGAACGGAGCAAGATCGTCGGCACCCTCGCCCAGGCCGACGAGCTTGACCGGCACGCCGAGCTCCTCCTGCACCTGGAAGACGATGCCGCCCTTGGCCGTGCCGTCCAGCTTGGTCAGCGCGACACCGGTGATGTCCACGACGTCGCGGAACATCCGGGCCTGGACCAGGCCGTTCTGCCCGACGGTCGCATCGAGGACCAGGAGGACCTCGTCCACCTTCGCCTTCTTCTCGACCACGCGCTTGACCTTGCCCAGCTGGTCCATCAGCCCGACGGAGGTGTGCAGGCGTCCGGCGGTGTCGACGACAACGACGTCGACCCCGTCGTCCACACCTCGTGCCACGGCGTCGAAGGCCACGGACGCCGGGTCGGCGCCCTCGGCGCCACGCACGGTGGACGCTCCGACGCGGCGTCCCCACGTCTCGAGCTGGTCGGCGGCCGCGGCGCGGAAGGTGTCGGCGGCGCCGAGCAGGACGGAGTGCCCCATGCCCACGAGGACGCGGGACAGCTTGCCGGTGGTGGTGGTCTTACCGGTGCCGTTGACACCGACGACCATGATGACGGCGGGCTTGCCGTCGTACGGCATCGCCTTGATGGAGCGGTCGAGGTCGGGCTTGGCGGCCTCGATGAGGCACTCGCGCAGCATCGCGCGGGCCTGGGCCTCGCTCTCGACGCCCTCGTTGGCGATCCGGTCGCGGAGCTTCTCGACCACGGAGATGGTGGTCTTGGTGCCGAGGTCCGCCATGATCAGCGTGTCCTCGATCTCCTCCCAGGCGTCCTCGTCGAGGTCGCCGGCGGACAGGATGCCGAGGACGCCACGGCCGATGACGTTCTGCGACTTCGACAGGCTGCCACGCAGGCGGCCCAGACGACCCTCGACCGGGGCGATCTCGTCGGTCTTCGCCGGGGCGTCCTCTTCGGCTGGCTCGGCTGCTGGCTCGGCGGCAGGTGCTGCAGCCGGTGCGGCGGCAGCCTCGGGCTCAGGGGCGGGCTCCGGCTCAGCCTCGGACCCGGCCTCCGGTTCAGCGACGGCGGTGTCGGCCTCGTCAGCCTCGGCGGCAGGCGCCTCTTCTTCGTTCTCGGCCTCGGCCTCGGTCTCGGGTTCTGCCTCAGGCTCAGCGTCCTGCGCCGGTGCCGGGACAGGCGGGGTCACCGCAGAAGCCGGAGCCTCCGGGGCAACATCGTCCTCAGCCTCAACGGTTTCCGGCTCCGCGGTCTCGGTCTCGGCGGCCTCCGGCTCAGCATCTTCCTCGGTTTCCGCTTCAGCCTCAGCTTCTTCCTCGGCCTCGGGCTCTGCCTCTGCCTCTGCCTCAGTCTCGGTGTCGGCCTCCGGCTCGGCTTCAGGCGCCGCCGAGTCCTCGTCCCGCGCAGTCTCCTCCTGTGCAGGTTCCTCCGACTCGGCCTCGTCCTGCTCGTCCTGCTCGTCCTCCTCCGCGTGCGGGACCGGCGGGGTCACCGCAGGCTCCGGCACCTCCGGGACGACGCGGTCCTCAGGCTCAGAAGGCTCAGACGGCTCAGGCTTCGCCGCAGGCTCGGGCGTCTCGGTCGGCGGCACCACCGGGGTCTTCGGCTCGTCGAGCTTCTGCCCGTCGAGCAGCTCCGGCTCCTTCACCGCACCGCCGGCCCCGGCAGCGCCCGCCGAACCGGCGCTGAAGTTGAATCCCCCCTGCGCCTGGTAGTTGCCGGAGGTCGGCTTCTTCTCCTCGATCTGCTCGGCGGGCTTCTCGAAGGAGATCTGCTTCTGCTTGCCCCGGCGAATACCGAGCATCACCAGGAGTGCCACGATGACGAGCACCGCGACAACGGCTATGACAATCCAGATAATCGGGTCCATGCCCACCAGTGAATCAGATCAGGGCACCACCGTGTGTTGGGAGGGTGTACCAACCACCCGTCACCAGCACCCGGGGTGCCCCGAGGGTCACTTCAGACCCCAGTGACTCGACTTCTCAGTCAGTCCTGGACGATCGCGTCCACCACGGCATCCGTGGCGTCGGTGCCGTCGGTGCCGTCAGTGCCGTCAGTGCCGTCAGTATCTTCCTCGTCCTCGTCCTCGACCTCGTCCGGGCCGAAGACACCGAGCACCATGGCGTCGGCGGCGACGAGGTCACCGGTGACCAGGTCAGGGACGATGCGGGCCAGCTCCGCCCAGCCCGGGTACGCCGAGGCCAGCTGACCGCGCGACCCCAGCCGTCCGTGGGCGTGCATGCGCGCGGCGATCGCCAGGATCATGCTGATCACCGGGGTCAGCGCCCACCGGTTGTCCGGGTTGTCCGTGTCGACGTTGTCGAGTTTGTCGAAACGCACGCGCGCGGAGGTGTACAGCTGCCGGTTGGTCTGACGGATCCGGCGCAGCAGCGCCAGCGCCACCCGCAGCAGACCCGGGTCGGCGAGGACCTGGCCCAGCTCCTCACGGTGCCGGAAGGTCTCGAAGACGGCGATCAGTCGGGTGTTCTCCTCCGAGAGTGCACCGGGGACGACCTGCGAGCCGGAGAAGAAGGTCTCCAGCACGGCCTCCTGCTGCTCCGGGGCCAGGTGCGCGATCTGCACCGTGGTGGCGTCGATGCAGGAGGTCTCGAGAGTGGCGTCCCGACCGCTCTCCACCGTCTGCGACAGCGGCGCACCACCGATCGACGACAGACGGCGTCCGATCCCGCGGCGGGCCGCGGTGTCCTCGTCGTCGGTGGCGGCCAGCTCGCCGAGGGTCTCCAGGGCGGCGATCCAGGCGACACCGGGGTCGGCGTCCGGGGCCTCGGCACGCAGCGAGGCGTGCACCAGGCCGGACAGGATGAACTGCGCCGGACGGTCCGAGGACGGCACCAGCGAGCGCGACATCGCCCGCAGCGCCGCGCGCGGGTGGCTCGCCAGCGCCGCACGCATCGCCGAGCCGGCCTCCTCGGTGGCCTCCCCGGTCATCCAACCGGCCAGGACGTCCCACAGTGCGGTGAGCACGTCGGTGCCCTGCGGAAGTTCATCGGAGGCACCGGAAAGGAAGGCCGCCAGCTGGGTCACGGACCACCGTCGTCGGGGCGGGCGTGACCCTCCGCCTCCACGCGCTGCGCCTGCGGCCCGGGGGCAGCGGCGGCGTGCAGCCGGCTGAAGCGGTCGGAGTTGAACAGCTGGACGCTCAGCGCACCGGCGTCGACCAGATCGGAGGGGAGCTCTGCCACACCATCGACGAAGGTGATCTCCGTCGCCGAGAGCCATGGTGCGGTCAGCGGCCAGACCCAAGCCGGGCCATCGACGGCCGGACTGATCTTCAGGGTGGACCCGCCGTCCAGCTCCAGGGTGTGCTCCCGGGCCGGGCGCATCGTCGCCAGGCGCACGCTGTGGCTGCGTCCGTCGGCGACGAACTCCAGCTCGCAGGAACCCACGGTGAGCTGCGGCAACGAAGCCTGCACCGAAGACAGTGACACCGACCAGGTGACCTGGTCGATGGTGCCCAGGCGCAGCGTCCGCACAGGCGCACCGTGACGGTCGCGGATCACCAGACGCGGGGACTCCACCGGCAGGCCCGGACGGATCCGGAAACGGGTCGAGGGGTTGATCGAGACCGCGGCGACCTCCACAGACTCCGTGCGCCACAGCGGGTCCTCCCCCACCAGCGGCAGCTGGAACCGCAGCCGCGGCGGCTCGACCACCAGCGGCAGTGCGTCCCCGGCGTCGGTCTCGGCGATGACCTGGACCGACTTCTCCTCGGCAGCGACGTCCACGGAGCGCGGGATGAACAACGGCTTGTCACCGGGGTTCAGGTTCACCGTCACCGGGGTCAGGCCCGTGGTCTGGCCCAGACGAGGGCTCGACGGAGCCTCGACGTCCAGTCCCTCGACGATGGCGAACTCGTGCCGGAAGGACTCGTTGCGCGGTCCCCGCAGCCGCACCAGGTACTCACCCACCCACGGGGTGTCGTAGGCCTCCGGGTCGAAGACGTCGAACATGCCGCCCTCGGCCGGGACCTCCAGCGGCTCCTCCTCGGTGACCTCTTCACCGGTCTCGTCCGGGCCGGCCCAGGAGCTCACCGACAGGAACCAGATCTCCGGGGCGCCCGACACCGTCGCCGGGAACACCGCCTGCAGGCTCGAGGAGTGCACCTTCAGCCCACCGAGGGTGCGCACGGCAGGCAGGACGTCGTCCGGCTCGCTGAACCAGACGCGCTGGCGGGCGTCGACGCAGCGCACCGAGCCCATCGCCGGACGCGCGACACCAGGTCGGTCGATGTGCAGGGACACGGCACCTGAGAGGTCCAGGTCGCGGATGACCCAGCCGTCCCAGGCCTTGACCGGCCACTCCCCGAGCACCGGCAGCTCCCGGTCGCGTACCGGGTCCACCGGGGTGGACTTCTCCGGGCAGACCACCAGCACGCGGGTGTGGTGCAGCGAGACACGGTCGGTCAGGTCCTTGCCACGGCGGGAGAACACCAGCACCGGGTCGGACTCGTCGACCACCGGGAGAACCCAGGACTCGGAGTGGGTCAGGTCGCGCACACCGATCTCACGGATCGGACGCCGCACCGGGATGTCCAGGATGTTGGTCACCGGACGGCCGGGGGCCTCGGATCGACGCGTCCGGAAACCGGCCGGACGCCCCTCGACGTCAACGTGCCAGCGCACCTCGTTGATGGCTTCTTCACCGTCGTCAGCCACGGCGTCCAGCGGCTGCTCCGGCAGGCGCAGGACGATGCGCTGACGGCCCAGCTCCAGGGCCAGGCGGGGCTCGCCCTCACGGGTGCCGACGCCGACGCGGTGGCGACGGGCGGTCGTACCCGCCGGACGCTCCCGCAGCTCCTCGACGACATCCTCCAGCAGCAGCGGAGGGATCGTGACCTCGGGGTTGTCCGACAGAGAGTTGCGCCAGTGGTCCGGGGTCTCCGCGGCCAGGCGCACCACCTGGACAACCTGGGTGATCAGCCGGGTGGCCAGTGCCGGCATCGCCGCACACAGCGGACCGGCCTGCAGCGACTCCACGGCCAGCACCTCGACCACTGCGGCCGCCTCTTCGGCGGGGGTGTCCAGGGCCTCCCCGTCGAGCCGACGGGTGTCGATCAACTCGATGAGTTCCGGGACCCAGTCAGTCGCGATGCCGACATGGGCGAAGAGGCGGCCCTTGTCACCGTCGGGGCCGGCGGCGGCAGCGTCCATCGGGTCCAGCCCCGCGCGGTCGAGGATCCCGCGGAAGTCGATGAGCCCGACGCGCTCCGCGGTCGGCTCCAGCCCCAGACCGGACCAGAACTCCGACTCCAGCTCGCCGACGACGTTCAGCCGGGCGGCCCGGAACAGCAGGGTCGTCGCCGTGAGGGCGGGACACATCTGCAGCAGGTCGTCCTCCTTCGCCCCGGCGGTGATCTGCCGGGAGAGGAAGGTGCCGAAGTAGGTGGTGACGCGTTCGAGTTCGTCCCCCGTGATGTCGAGGTCGACGAAGACGGCAGGCGTAGGGGATTCAGCGGGATCCTCCGCCTCCCCCGCAGGCAGCTGGCCCAGGCGGCCAGCCAGATCGAGTTCTGCGCTGGAAGCCCAGGCGAGAAGATTGTCGGACAGGTCGGCGATCGGGCTGTTGCTCACGGGTCCCTATTCTAAGTCGACGCGGCACCGACGGCAGACACCGGGTGCATCCGTTGGGAGATCACCCTGGTGACCCCGTCACCACGCATCGTGACACCGTAGAGCACATTCGCGACATCCATCGTCGGCTTCTGGTGCGTGATGACGATGAGCTGCGAATCCTCGCGCAGTTCCTCGAAGAGTGCGAGGAGTCGACGCAGGTTCACGTCGTCCAGTGCGGCCTCGACCTCGTCCATGACGTAGAAGGGGCTGGGCCGGGCACGGAAGATCGCCACCAGCAGCGCCAGGGCGGTCAGCGACTTCTCACCACCGGACAGCAGCGACAGCCGCTTGACCTTCTTGCCCGGCGGACGGGCCTCCACCTCGATACCGGTGGTCAGCATGTCGGAGGGGTCGGTGAGCACCAGTCGGCCCGCACCACCCGGGAAGAGGGTGTCGAAGACCTTCGGGAACTCCGCCTCGACGTCGTTCCAGGCTTCGGTGAACAAGGTGAGGATGGTGTCGTCGACGTCCTGGATGACCCCCTCGAGATCGGTGCGGGCCTTCTCGACGTCGTCGAGCTGGGTGGCCAGGAAGCGGTAGCGCTCCTCCAGGGCGGCGTACTCCTCCAGCGCCAGCGGGTTGACCTTGCCGAGGGAACGCAGCGACTTCTCCGCGGCCTTGAGGTCCTTCGCCGCCTGGTCACGGTCGAAGTCCTCGCCCGGGGCCTCCTCCAGCAGCTGGGCGGCGTTCATGCCGAGCTGGTCCATCGCCTGCTCCAGCGCCTGCTCGATGCGCAGCTGCGCCTGACTCCGGGCGATCTCGGCGGAGTGGGAGGTGTCGGTGAGGTGGTTCAACCGCAAGGTCAAGGTGTTGACCTTGTCCTTGCGTTCATTCAGGGTCGCCTGCCACTGGCGGTGCGCCTCATCGGTCCGGCTGCGGGTGGCCTCCGCCCGGTCGAGGGCGTCCCGGATGCGCAGCTCCACACGGCGCGCCTGGGCAGCGACGACCTCGGCACGTTCCCGGGCGGCCCGGCGCTTCACCGCGGCCTTCTCGAACTGCTCGCGGGCGGCGGCGTCCTGCCGTGCCTGACGACGCAGGCCGTCGGCCTTACCGCGGTGGTTTCCGGCACGCTCCTCGGCGGTGCGCAGCGACAGCCGCGCCTCCATCTCCATCGCACGGGCCTGGGACAGCGCCTGGGCGGTTGCGTCGCGTTCCTGGGTGGACGGTTCGTCCTGCCCGGAGACGCCGGAGGCCCCTGAGACCCCAGAAACACTGTCCGGATCCGAGGCGTCCACACCGATCCGGTCCAGACGATCGGCGACCTCGTCCGCCTCGGCGTCCAGATCCTCCCGGCGCTGTTCGGCGGCATCGCGCTGGGCGACGGCCTTCTCCAGCTGGCGTCCGGCTTGGTCGGCGGTACGCTCGGCGGCCTCGAGCCGCTGACGGGCGGCGGTGAGACGGGTGCGGTGCTCGCGGACGGCAGCGGTCGCCCCGGCGGCGGCAGTGCGCAGTTCCTCGGCGGCCTGCCCGGCGCCACCGAGGGTGGCCTGCAGGTCGGAGAGGTCGCTGCGCTTCCGGACGATGTCCTCCTCGGCGCGTTCGATCTTGGCACCGAGCTCCACCGGTGTCGTCCCGCCGGAACCGGCAGCCACCCAGCCGGCACCGACGAGCACGCCGTCCGGGGTGACCGCACGCAGCCGGGGGTCGTCGGCGACGATCTCGCGACCGCGGGCCACCGAGGGGACGGCGACGACGTCGACAAGCAGGGCGTTGACCGCCGGGACGATGTCCTCGGCCACGTCGAGGTGGTCCAGCAGCCAGTCGGGGGCGGAGCCGGAGACGGTGTCGGAGACGTCCAGGCGCCAGGAGTCTCTCTTGGCACCCGACCCGGTGGCGGACAGCAGCACCGCGCGACCCTCGCCGGCCTCGACGAGGGCGTCGACCAGGGCGTCCTGCGCCTCTGAGTTGGCTGGCGCGGAGCCGTCTCCGGTGACGAGGCCGGTGGGCAGCACCGCGGCGAGCGCGGCCTCCCAACCGTCGCGCACCCCGAGCAGCCCGGTCAGCGTCCTGGGTACCGCGTGGCCCTTCGACTCGGCGGCACGGACGACCACCGCCGCACCGTCGGTGGGACGCAGGCGGTCGCGCCACGCCTCCACCGAAGCCTCCAGCGAGGCGATCTCGCGCTCCAGGTCACGTTCGGTGGCGCGCAGTTCGGTGACCCGCTTCTCCGCTCCGGCGGACTCCGCGGCGGCGCGCTCGGCGGCCTCGTCCAGCCCGGAACCCTGTGCCTCGACCTCGGCCACGGCATCAGCGGCCGCCGTGGCCTCCGAGCCACTGGTCGACTCCATCGTCTCGCGCTGCTCGGCGAGCTCGGCCTCCAGGCGCTTGACCTCCTCCTGGGCTGCGACCCGACGCTGCTCCACGGCCTCCTGCTGCGCCAGCAGCCGGACGATGCCCTCGCGCCGGTCGGCGATCGCGCGGACCTGGGCCATGTGCTCGCGTTCGGCCTCGCGGGCGGCCTCGTCGCGCTCGGCGACCTCCTCGCGGACCTGTTCCAGGCGCTCGGAGGCGACCTCGACCTCCTCGTCGAGGACGGCCTGCTCCTCCTCCGCCTTCTCGGCCCGCTCCAGCAGCTCTTCCGGGGTCTGACCGCTGGGCGAACGCCACTGGGTCTCCCCGCCCTCGTCCGCAGCGCGGTCAGCGGCGATACGCAGAGTCGCCGAGTTCTTCTCCGCCACCGTGGAGAGTCGGAACCAGAGCGACTTCGCCGACTCCGCCTCCTCGAGGGCGGTGCGCAGCTCCTCCTCTGTCACCGCGAGTTCGGTGGTGTGCTCCTCGAGGTCGGCCTTGAGCTCGGAGATGTCGTGCTCCAGGACGCGGGCCTGCTCATCGGCGTCGCTGAGCTCGTCGGAGAGGTGACGGACCTTGTCCGCGGTGAGCAGCAGACGGTTGGAGCGGATGGTGGCCTGGACCTGTTCGGCCTTCTGCGCGGCCTCCGCCTGCCGGGCCAGCGGCTTGAGCTGCTTGGACAGCTCCTCGGTGAGGTCGTGGAGCCTGTCCAGGTTGCCCTGCATCGAGACCAGCTTGCGCTGCGCCTTCTCCTTGCGCCGACGATGTTTGAGCACACCGGCGGCCTCTTCGATGTAGCTGCGGCGTTCCTCCGGGCGGGACTCCAGGATCTGGGAGAGCCGTCCCTGGCCGACGATGACGTGCATCTCGCGTCCGATGCCGGAGTCCGAGAGCAGCTCCTGGATGTCCATCAGCCGGGCCTTCGCCCCGTTGATCTCGTACTCGGAGGCGCCGTCGCGGAACATGCGTCGGGTCACCGAGACCTCGGTGTACTCGATCGGCAGGGCGCCGTCGGAGTTGTCGATGGTGAGCGTGACCTCGGCGCGTCCCAACGCCTTACGATCGCCGGCACCGGCGAAGATGACGTCCTCCATCTTGCCGCCGCGCAGTGTCTTCGCGCCCTGCTCCCCCATCACCCATGCCAGGGCGTCGACGACATTGGACTTGCCGGAACCGTTCGGCCCGACGACCGCGCAGATGCCCGGTTCGAGCTTGAGGGTCGTCGCAGACGCGAAGGACTTGAACCCCTTCATGGTCAACGACTTCAGATGCATGGCCGTGCAGTCTACCGGATCAGCGGGTCTGGAAGTCGGTGTACTCTCCGCGTGGCCCGGTCACGGAATCCACGACGGTGTCCACCCGGCCCGGGGCGTCGGTGGAACGCAGCCAGGACAACAGGGCGTCCGTGGCATCCTCGCGTCCCTCCGCGACCACGAGGACGCGGCCGTCGGGGTAGTTGGACGCGAAACCGACGAGTCCGAGCTCGAGCGCCCTGCTGCGCGTCGACCAGCGGAAGCCGACCCCCTGGACGTGGCCGTGGACCCAGGCGGTGAGCCGGACCGGGGACGCGGCGAGGGCGTCGTCCTGCGCGGGGTTGGTCCTGTTGTCGGGGCTCTCGGGATCGTTCATGGTTCCAGTCTAGGCGCGGACCCGGCGCGGTAGCCGGGCCCGCCTGCCCGGACCGTCAGAGGTACGGGTTGGTGATCAGCTCCAGGTAATGGCCGGAGGGGTCCAGGATGTAGACTCCCCGGCCATCGTGATTGTGGTTGATCTTCCCGGGCTGCTGACGTTGCGGATCAGCCCAGAATTCGATGCCCCGCTCCCGCAGGGTCTTGTGGGCGCGGTCGAAGTGCTCGTCGTCGACGAGGTAGGCGTAGTGCTGCGGGGAGTACTCCCAGTCCGCCTCGGCGAACTGCAGCATCACCCCGTCACCGATGGTGACGTTGGTGAAGATCCCCCACGACTGGGCGGGGGTTGCCTCGAGCAGGTCGATGTAGAACTCCGCCATGTCGGCGAGGTTCCTCGAGGCGATGATCGTGTGGTTGAAACGTGCGGTCATGTTTCTCCTTGTCTCTCCCGGCTTATCTGCACTTCAGCTCCGCATGTCGCGGCGCATCAGGACCCGCGGGAAGCCGTCCAGCACCGCGTCCGTCTCCGCGGCCACGGTGAACCCCGCCTTCTCGAACATGTGCCGTGTCCCGACATAGGCCATGGTCATCTCCACCTTCTCCCCGTGGTTGTCCACCGGGTAGGTCTCGACCGCCGGCGCCCCGTTCACCCGGGCATGCTCCACCGCGCCTTCGATGAGCTTGCCGGTGATCCCCTGCTTCCGGTGCCCGGGACGCACGCGTACGCACCACAGCGACCAGACGTCGAGGTCGTCGACGTGCGGGATCTTCCGGTTCACGGCGAAACTCGTCGCCGCCCGAGGATGCACCGCGGCCCAACCGACCGGCTCGTCGTCCCGGTAGGCCACCACCCCGGGCGGCGGGTCCTCCGCGCACAGCTCCCGCATCTTCTCGCCGCGGGCTTCACCACGCAGTGCAGTGTGTTCCTTGTTCCGCAGCCGGTAGCTCAGGCAGAAGCACACATTCGCCGTCGGTGACTTCTTCGGTCCGACGAGTGTGGCGACGTCCTCGAAGACGGTCGCCGGGCGGACCTCGACCGGGGCGTCGGTGCCGGTGTCTGGGACTGTGTCGGTACCCATGCTCTCCAGTATGCGCCCACTACCCTGCCGGACGCACCGGCTGACGCAGGATCGTCCGGAGTTTCTCCGGCGCAGCCCGGCGCGGATCACCGAGGTAGATCTCGTGGTGGGTTCCGGTCATCTCCAGCCCGTGGGACGGGATGACCTCGTTGTGCATCCACTCCAGCACCGGCCCCTCCCCGTCGTAGAGCCCGATGTGCAGGGTCTGGACACAGAGCCCCTCGTCGAGGACGTCGACGCGGACGTCACCGAGCCTGGCCGGTGCGTCCCGCTGCTTCTCAACCGCCGACGCGCGGACCGCGTCGACGGCTGTGGTGGCGTCCTGCTCCCCCAGCCAGTCCGGCATCGCGATCATCATCGTCCAGTCCCAGGCGGATTTGTCCCGCCCGGAGGTGAAGGTCGCCATGTCCTCGGCCCACCACAACCCCTCCAGCGGTGGGACGACATAGTCGCGGCCGGTGCCGCCGGTGCGTCCGGCCGTGCGTCCTGACTTACTCGCAAACTTCAGCGCATAGGCCACCGGGTACAGCGCCGCCAGAGCGGCGGCGTAGGACGGGTCGGTGTTCGGGTCGCCGTGACCGTCGACCATGAGGTACCGGGTCGGTGGCACGGTGAGGACGTCGAAGCGTCCTGACCGTGCACGGTAGTCCGCGCGGTCCTTCTTCAGGTCGTACTTCCGGTCGGCCGGCATCGGCGAGTCCCAGATGCGCCCTAGGCCCGTCCTAGACGCGCAATCCCTTCGGGCCGCCGGTGCTCTTGGCCGCGAAGTCCTCGTCCACATCGTCCCAACACTCGACGTTCTTCAACTCAGGCAGCATGCTGCGCTGGAACACCGGGTCGAGGCCCTGGCGCTTCTGCTCCGAGTAGTTCTTCAGCAGCTTCAGAGCGACCGGGCACAGCGGGACGATCGCGCAGAGGTTGATGACGACCATCGTCGCGGTGAACGTGTCCGCCAGCGCCCAGATAACAGGCAGATCCACGACGGCACCGAGGAAGACGCAGAGCACCACCAGCACGCGGAAGCCCCGCATGACCGTCTTGTTCTTCGTGAAGTACTCCACGTTGGACTGCGCCAGGTAGTAGTTGCCGATCACCGAGGAGAACGCCAGGAAGAACAGGCAGAAGGTGACGGCGTGGATGCCCCACTCGCCGACCTGGCTGGCCATGGAGTTCTGGGTCAGTGAGGCACCCTCGACATCCTCACCGTAGGTCGGGTTGGACAGCAGGATGATGAAGGCGGTCATCGAGCAGACGATCAGGGTGTCGAAGTACACGCCCAGGGTCTGCACCAGGCCCTGTTTGCAGGGGTGGGAGACTGCGGCTGTACCCGCCGCATTCGGGACGGAGCCCTGACCGGCCTCGTTGGAGAACAGTCCGCGGCGCATGCCGTTGATGAATGCGGATCCGACGGCGGCACCGGCGACTTCACGCAGGCCCAGAGCATGCCCGATGATCAGGGAAAACATCTCCGGGATCTCCGAGATGTTCAGGCACAGGACGATCACGCCGAGCCCGATGTAGGCGACGGCCATGAACGGCACGATCACTTGCGTGACCGAGGCGATGCGCTGCACGCCGCCGAAGACGATCATGGCGGTGAGAACAGCCACGGCGAACCCGATGATGACCTTGAGGGTCATACCGTCATTTCCTGCCGAGGTGCCGACCGACTCCACGATGGAGTTCGTCTGCAGGGCGTTGTTGATGAAACCGAAGGTCAGGGTGATGGCGATGCCGAAGATCACGGCCAGCCACGGCTTCCCGAGTCCGCGGGTGATGTAGTACGCGGGACCACCGCGGTAGGCGTTGTTCTCGTAGTCCCTGGTCTTGTAGAGCTGGGCCAGCGTGGACTCGACGAAGGAGGTCGCACCGCCGATGATGGCGATGATCCACATCCAGAACACCGCGCCGGGACCACCCATGGTGATCGCCACAGCCACGCCGGCGACGTTGCCTGTGCCCACACGGGACGCTGCGGAGATGGTGAAGGCCTTGAACGGGGAGATTCCCTTGTTCGGGGCCTTCTTCGTACCTGCCCCGCTTTCCGCGGAGGAGCCCGTGTCCTCCGGCTCACCGCTGCTCAGTGTCTCGTCCTCGTACGGCGGCTCGGCGACCGCCCCGAACATCTGTGGCAGCAGTCGCAGCTGAACCACGATGGTGCGGACACCGAAGTAGATACCCGCGCCGACCAGCCCCCAGACCACAAAAGCCCAGACGCCGTCGTTCATGGAAGTAATGAAATCCGTCATTAGCGGGACATTACCCTGAGACAGCCCCCGTGAATAGATTTCATTTATTTCCACTGCGTAAAAAGAAGCAGAAAACGGATTCCTGTAGTGGACCATCCACATTCCACGGATCGCACGAGATAGATCGCAGGACTTGAATCTGATCTTTGCCGAACCGTACGGACCTGCTACACTGGCCTGCGAAAATGGCACAAAGGTGCCGAAAAGGATCTACGGAAGGAGTGAAGCCATGATTGCCGCCGCCATGACACCTGCGTCCCGTGCGACCGCCGCACCTGTGGACGCGATGAATCTTCACCCTTCCGCTGAGGTCGCCCGACCGTCCTGACCGTCACCATCAACCATTGATGGTTGAAGAACGACGCCGTCGTGTGACGACCTCCTCATCCTGGAGTGTCACACAAATGACCCCTGTGCCCGACAGCACATCTTTCTCCGGAGTTTCCGGTACTTCAGACTTTTCCGTTCAAACCGATCCCGAAACGCCCGGCCCCGACCAACGTTGGTCGACCTGGCCGGACATCATCCCCACGCGTCGCGGTCCGCGCCCCCATCCTGACTGGCTGATCACCGATGCCGCCGCCTTCGACACCGAACTCGGCACGGTGAAATCCGGCAAGGAAGCCACCGTCGACCTCGTCGAACGAGCGGTACCCGGACAACCAGGGTGCCTGCTCGCCGCCAAACGGTTTCTCGGTGCCGAGCACAGTGACTTCCACCGGTCCTCCACCTACACGGAGGGCCGACGGGTACGGGACTCACGCGAGGCCCGCGCCATGAAGAACAAGACCGCCTTCGGACGCGAGGTCGCCGCGGGTCACTGGGTGAGCGCCGAGTTCGACGCCCTGTGCAGTGCCTGGGACGCCGGGCTCCCGGTCCCCTACCCCGTCCAGGTCGACGACACCGAGATCCTCATGGAGTACATCGGTGACGGCCATGTCGCAGCGCCGCGGCTCGCCCAGAGCCGCCCCTCCGGTACCGCGCTGGACGATGCCTTCGACCAGGTCGTCGCCATCCTGGAGGGTTTCGTCCGGATGGGGTGCGTCCACGGCGACCTGTCCCCGTACAACCTGCTCGACCACCACGGGAGGATCGTCGTCATCGACCTTCCGCAGATGTTGGACGCGGCGGCGAATCCGCTGAGTCTCGATTTCCTGCACCGCGACGTCGTGAACGTGACGTCCCGGTCCGCGACGAGGGAAGGAGATCGATCCCGAGGAACTCTTCGGCGAGCTCGTCGCCCAGATGTGGTGATCTGGCGTGGTGACCGGTTCCTCTACGAGATCAGGGATGTGGCCGAATCGACGGTGGTTGCCGTGTCCGACAGGACGACGACCCCTTCACCGGAACCAGTGTTGAAGCCGGCGAAGGAGGCGAACCCGCCGGTCACCCCGTTGTGCCAGGTCACATCTGAATCCTGACCATGCTCGGTGATCCAGGCCCAGCCGATGGACTCGCCCTCGTCGTAGGGTTCCCGCGGAGTCTTCGCGTCCGACCCCGGAGCCTCGCCGTCGCGGACCGCCCGGATCCAGGTACTGATGTCCTCCGCCGTGGAGCGAATGGCGCCGGCAGATGCCGAGCCCTGCAGGGTCCACGGGTCGGACGGAATCCCCGGGGCAATCCAACCGTGGGAGAGCCCCTCAGCAGATTCCGGGACATACGTATCGTCCAACCCCAGAGGTTCAGTGATGCGGTCACGGACCAGATCCGCGTAGCTCTGACCGGTCACGGTGGACAGCGCCTGACCGAGCACCGCGAATCCGTAGTTCGAGTACTCCGGTTCCTGCTCACCCACAGGGGTCGAGTGGAGTGACTCCACGATCTCTTCATCACTCCACGGGTACGGATCCTGCGGTGAGTACAGGGAAGCCACGTAGGAAGCCTGGTCCACGGGATCCTCCGGTGCGGGAGGTAGCCGAGGCAGCCCGGACCGTTGGGTAGCAAGGGACTCAAGCGTGATGTCGGCGACCTTTCCGTCGAGGTCGGGCCAGACTTCACCCAGGGTGGTCGACGGAGCTACTTCGCGCCGCTCAATCGAGTCCGCGAACAGACCGGCGGTGAATGTCTTGGTGATCGAACCGATCTCGAACTCCGTGTTCTCGTCGGCGCCGACGCCACCGAAGGTGACATTGTCGCCGTCGATCTTCGCCACCGCCATATTGTGCCGGTACCCGGGTTCGAGGGCGTCCTTCGTCTCCTGGACCAGCGCGGCGCCCCCGGTCACTTCGCCCCGGAAGTCGGGCTGTGCCGACGACTGGGGCGCCTCCTGGGCGGTCGCCGTCCCGGACGAGGCTGCGTCCGACGGTAGTGCCACAGGTAGTGCCACCGCAGCGGCGACGGTGACGGCGCCGACGGTGAGTGAGGACGCTCCCCTCTTTCCGAGTAGGCCACGTCGATGTACTCGTCGAGGGCAGTTGCGGGTCGAACTGTGTGAACTGTGTGATTGGTGCGTAGCGGTCATGGTTGCTGTCCCTCCGTGGTGTCGTGTGCGGTGCACTACCACGTTCAAATGTATCATAAGTACGTAGTTCCGTACTTTCGGAGATGCAAAGCATCCCGTGCGGCTTCGTTGGGCTTCGTTAGACTTCGCCCCATGGACTACCCGTCGCCACTGCCCTTCCGACGCAACGCTCCCCTCCCCGTTCGCCGGATCGAGGAGCTCGGAGTGGAACCTGCTGACCGCCGACGTTGGCCGGCCACCATCCCCGCCGTGCGCAACGTCCTTGACCAGGGACTGGACCTCGAGCGACTCACCGTCATCGTCGGCGAGAACGGATCCGGCAAGTCGACGCTGGTCGAGGCGATCGCCGAAGCATACGGACTCAACCCCGAAGGCGGGACGCACAACGCCCGGCACAGTACGCAGCGGACTGAATCCGGTCTCGCCGAGAATCTGAAACTCATCCGTGCTGGCGGAGCGTCCCGCAAAGGTGTCTTCCTGCGCGCCGAAACCATGCACGGGCACTTCGCCTACCTGGACAGTATTGCCGACCAGAACACGGCGTCGGACCGCAACAACTTCCAGAGCCACGGCGAATCCTTCATCGAATACTTCTCCCACCGTTCCCGGATCAACGGACTGTGGATCTTCGATGAGGCGGAGTCCGCGCTCTCCTTCAACGGTTGTCTGTTGCTGATGGCCCAGGTCACTAGGTTATTGGAGGACGGGTGCCAGGTGATCATGTCCACCCACTCGCCTCTGCTGGCATCGCTGGCTGGCGCCGACTCCCCCGTTGACGAGACGATGATCCTCCAGCTCGACGACTTTGGCATCCACCACAAGGAGTACGACGACCTGGCCCTGGTGCAGGACTGGCGGCGATTCCTGGAGGAACCGGGCGGCTACCTGCGCCATCTGATCTGAATCTGGCGACTTGAGCACATTCGTCGACACCTTGAGCGTGCGCCGATAGACAAAGAAACAGGTCACCAGACCAACCACGGATCAACTGCCCTGAAGTTCCGATTCACGCTCCGAGGCATACTACCGACGAGCTAAGACACACCTTGTCAAGCAACTAGATAACAGTAAGTCAGTCAGCGGGTCCCCACGATGGCCGTCGATCACCCTAACGAAAACCTCATCCTTACCTGGATGAACGAGACCCCGAGCCCAATGAACAGCAACTCACGCAAGTCCGTGTGACAGCCCAAAATTCACATCTTCCCGCGCAGATCGGCACTCATGGACTTACTGACTGCATTTTTGAGCTGCCAGACAGTCGAGCCAATGTGCGTGAGCAAGTAGAGGGGCACCATCGCCAAGCCAGCTGTCAGGCCTCCAAGGACTGTGATCGCGAAAGTTGCGTGCCCCCCGGCCAAGTGAGCACCGACAACCATCCCGCCGATTACAGACAGCACCAGCATGACATGGAATGCAACGAACCACCTCCCGAAAGGATTCGTTTTCACTGATGTCTCCTCACGTGTCCATTCGGGCATGACAGGGAGATAACCTTCCCGTTCCGACTGGGCCGGTTGCGCCGGGTAACGGTCCACTTCTACAGCGTCGACGACCTCGCCACTGCGAATCTGGTCCGGATAGACCACTTCCCCGGTCGAGCGGCTGATGTACTTCGGCATAGGATCTCCAATTGGCAGTTTTAACAGTGAAACCTATATCCTAACCTGTCGTCTCTCCTACACGGCTTTCGGCGCACGTTTTCCAAGCCCTGTTTTATTTCCAAGCAAGGGTAGTCCTATGAATCTGCCCCATGAAACCAATGAGCAGCCCGACCGAGACGCATCTGATCGGCCACACATTGCCCCAAGTGGACCGGCCCAAGAGACACTTGAAGATGCTGACCAGAACCCCACCACGACGGGAATGCCAGACCCAGCCTCACCGCACTATCATTCGTCACCGTTGCGTTGGTCATCGCAGTTACGGTCGTCGTCACGTTGACCATTACGAGTGAGAGTCAAACAGAGTCCAGTTCTCCCACCGCGAGCACAGAGCCTGAAAGTCCACTCACTTGGTCGCTCTACCCGCCAGATGGCACCTACCTGCAGTTCCAAGGGTGTCAGGATCGAGAAGTCCTTGTCGAACTGTTCTTGGACGGAGACCTCCTCATCGACAACCGAGAGAACATGATCGACGAGGTGGGCATGTCGATGACGATTGAGTCAAACCTTCTTGACGCGGAATTCACTACCAATGTATTCGGAGACGAAGGAGACTGGACGACCTTGGGTGACCTCTCCCTGATGGTGACGCCAGACCCAGGCGTCAATTGCATAGTTGAGGCCTACTATAGAAGTCGCTTTGATGTCGTTCTGGGAGAAGGCGACCGCGTCGAACGAGGACCTCTGAAAGATCAGCAGCTATCCGTCGAGCTAAACTTCTAACTCAAACAAGGTCCGACGGAGGATTCCTTATCACGCTGCGGACTATCCAGCGGGATCGACGTCCTCCGCCCGCCGCAGCAGATGCTCGCGCTCCGCTTCGTTGTCGGCAAGTTCCGCGGCCCGGAGAAAGACGTCACGGGCAGCCTCGCTCTCCCCAGTGCGCCCCAGGAGGTCCGCCCGTACAGCCAGTGTGTAGCGGTCCGCAGCGTCAGTTGTGGTGCCAGGTGCGCCAGTTGCGTCGAGTTCCGCCAGCGCCCGAGCCGGCCCCTCGACATGGGACAGGGCCACGATCCTCGCCGTCCTGGCCGCCGGAGTCGGCACCATTGTCAACAACATGTCGTAGAGAGCGAGAATCTGCGTCCAGTCGGTGTCTTCGTCGCTCCCGGCGTCACAGTGCACCGCCTGGATCGCGGCCTGCACCTGGTACTGCCCCGGTTTGTTCACCGCGAGACAATGCCGGACAAGCGCCTGTCCCTCGGCGATCAGCGCCTGATCCCATGCGCTGCGGTCCTGATCAGGCAAGGGCACCAGTGAACCGTCCGCGGATATTCGGGCACGGCGCCGGGCCTGGAGAAGGAGCAGCAACGCCAGGAGCCCCGTCGCCTCCAGGTCGGAGCGGCCGTGCGCAGCGACCAGACGCGCCAACCGGACGCCTTCCTGGCACAGGTCTACGCGGCTGAGCTCCCCGGACGTGGTGGTGTACCCCTCGTTGTAGATCGCGTAGATGACCGCCAGCACCACCGGCAGCCTGTCCTCGATCCGGTCAGGTTCGGGCAGTCCGATCCGGGCGTCCTTGATCGTCCGTTTCGCCCGCGAGAGTCGCTGCGCCATCGTCGCCTCGGACGTCCCGAAAGCCCGGGCGATCTCCGCAGCCGTCAGGCCCCCGGCATACCTCAACGTCAGTGCGACCTGGGACTCCGGGGACAGTCGCGGATGCGTGCACAGCAGGATCATGCGCAGCTCATCGTCGGCATCGTCGCTTACGACCTGCTCGTCCTGTTGTTCGTGGGCGACCTGTTCCACGTGCCGCTGCGCGGTGTTCATCCGTCTGATCCTGTCGATCGCCCGGCGGCGGGCGGTCGTGACGATCCACGCCTGGGGGTTCGGCGGGACGCCCTGCTCAGGCCAGGTCTCTGCGGCGGCGACGAAAGCGTCCTGCACCGCGTCCTCGGCGTCCCCCAGACTCCCAGAGACCACAGAGTTCCCAGAACCCCCGAGGGTGCGCATGAGGATCGCGACGGTGCGGCCGTACTCCGAGCGGTACGCCCGTTGCACGGCCTCGACCGCATCCCCCGCCGTCATAGGTCAGCCACCGAAGTTCGGGGCCGCACGGACCTCGATCTTCAGCCCGGTGGCCTCAGCGACGCGCGCCGCCCACGAGACCGCCGTGTCCTCGTCCTCGACGTCGATCACGGTGAACCCGCCGACATACTCCTTGAGCTCGGCGAACGGGCCATCGGCCAAAGTGACGTCGTCCGGTCCACCGGACACGACCTTCGCCGCCGAGGGATCGCCCAGGTGCATGGCGAAGACCCAGATCCCGGCGTCCTGCATCTCCCGGGTGAGTTCGGTGACGTTGGCGATGACGCGCTGCATCTGCTCGGGATCGAGCGTGCGCCCGGTGGGTGTGATGTTGCTCAGCAGGTAGTGAGACATGATTTTCTCCCTTGTTCTCGGTCGTCTCTCTTGTCTGAATCTTCTGACTTCTCTCGAGTACGACCTCTGTGCCGTACTCACCATCTACACGTTCACTGACGGGCATTCTCGACATCGTCCGGGAAAAAGTTTGAGATCCGCTGTGCCGGGGACGTCTCCACAGCGATGGTACGCTGCAGGAAACCATCTGGAGACGGACAACCGACGCAGGAGCACCGGCATGACACGTCGACTGATCATCACCGAGAACATCACCATCGACGGTGTCGTCGAGAACGACGGCACCTGGTTCGACCCCACCGACGACTCCGAACAAGGCCGCGAACTGGCCGCCATCACCCAGGAGCACGCGGCCGCCTCTGACGGATTCCTCGTGGGACGCACCACTTTCGAGGAGATGCGCGAGTTCTGGCCGCGCCAGGTCGACGACACCACCGGGGTCACCGACCACCTCAACCGGGTCGAGAAATACGTGGTCTCCCGCGACCTCGAGGATCCGCAGTGGGACGGCACCACCGTCCTGCGCGGAGGAGACGGTCTTGTCGAGGAGATCCGGGAGCTGCAGTCCCGGGACGGAAGCGACATCGTGCTGACCGGGAGCATCTCACTCGCCCGCCAACTGCTCGCAGCAGGTCTGGTGAACGAGATACGGCTGTTCGTCTTCCCGGTGGTCCTCGGCACCGGACGTCGCCTGTTCCCGGAGAACACTGAACTGCGCGACCTCTCCCTGGTGGAGAGCCGGGCATTCTCCGGCGGGGTCGTCCTGCTGCGCTACGCGCGGTAGGACAGCAACCGCTCAGGCACAATCGAACCATGACCACCGACAGTGTGGCAGCCGCGTACACCGCCAAGGCCGAGGACTACATCGACGCGGTAGGACGCATCGGCCACACCGCCGTCGTCGACCGCGAGTTCATCCGTGACTGGGCGCTGGGCTGCACCGGGCCGCTTCTGGATGTGGGCTGCGGCCCCGGGCAGTGGACCGACTGGCTGTGCCGCCACGGTGTACAGATCACCGGCGTCGACCCGGCGTCCGCGTTCGTCGAGCGTGCCCGGTCGTCCTACCCCGGCGCGAACTACCGCGTCGGTCAGGCCGACGATCTTGGCGAGGACGCTGGTTCAGTCGGCGGCGTGCTGGCGTGGTACTCGCTGATCCACTCCGAGGTAGCAGAGGTCGAGTCCGCACTGGCGGAGTTCGCGCGGTGCGTCCGTCCTGACGGTGGACTCCTGATCGGGTTCTTCGCCGGCGACGAACACGAACCCTTCGACCATGCCGTCACCACCGCCTACTACTGGCCGGTCGATGAGATGGCTGCGGTGGTGGAGGACGCTGGCTTCCGCGTCACGCACACCGCGACACGCTCGCAGGACGGCGCGCGCAGGCACGGCGAGATCACCGCCGTCCGTCGCGGTGACTACTGACCGTCCGCGGTCAGCTGGTCGTAGACGTGACGGGGGATGTCAATGGTCTCGAGTAGCGGTTTGCGGCGACCGTAGTCGTGACCGATGAAGGCTTCGAGGCGCTCAAAGTGAGCGTCCAGCCGGTCGATGTAGCCGGGACCGAAGGCCTCGGGATCGATGGCGATCACCCAGGCGCCGATTCTGGGCGGGTTGTCGTTCGGCCCGGTTCCATCAAGCGAGAAAGCGCCCCCTGCGAGTGTGCCGAGAACCTCGACGAGCACGGCGATGTTTGCGCCCTTCACCCCACCGAAAGGCAGCATGGCCCCCGCGAGCGCCTCGTCCGGGTCGGTTGTCGGTTCGCCTTGTGCGTCGACCGCCCATCCCTCAGGGATCGCCTCGCCACGTTCGGCGGCAGAGCGCACCCTCACCCAAGCCGCCTCACTACTCGCCTGGTCAATGAGGCGGGGGCGTGCCTCCTCATCAGCCCCGGCCCGCGATACACCACTCGGCACCGCGAACGAGAACGGGTTGGTGCCGGTGACCGGAACTCCCGCACCGAAGATCGACATCAACGCCGGTGAGTTGGTTCCAGCCATCGCGATGAGGCCCTGTGTGGCGGTTTCACACGCCAGGTAACCGAGCTCACCCCAGGCGTAGCTGCGTTCGATGCCGAGCATCGCGATGCCCGTGTCCCGGGCGACTGTGACAAGACGATCCCGCGCCCGGTCAAATGCCAGATGCGCCGGGCCGTCATCGGCATCGACCGCGATGATCGCGGCGCGACGGCATTCGACCACGGGATCGGGGCCTCGCTTCAGCCGACCATTCTGAAGTGCCTCAACCGACCCGAAGAGGTGGCTCGCGCCGGTACTCGAACGGCCCCGTCGTTCGGCCTCGACCGTCGCACGCGCCATGCTGTCCGCAAGTTCCTCCGATGCGCCCGCAGAATGCAGGGCCCTGAAGCAGAGATCCCGGAGCGCTTTCGGGCTCAGTTCAACCTGGTCATGTCTGCTATCCGGTGTCGCACGCTCGTTCATTCTGCGATTGTCTCAAAGATCAGCCACGAACGCGGTGGCCGAGCCCCTCGAGACACATGTCCTACCGCCGCTGGCACTCCGGACAGAAGTGCGAGGAACGGTTCATCCACTGTTCCCGGACGATCGGCGCCCCGCAGCGGTGGCAGGGCTCGCCAGTCCGCCCGTAGGCGTTCAGCGACCGGGAGAAGTAGCCGGACGCCCCGTTGACGTTGACGTACAGGTCGTCGAAGGACGTCCCGCCGGCCGCCAGCGCACGGACCATCACCTGACGCGCTGCCTCCAGCACCGTCAGGACGTCCTGCTGACGCATCGCCGAGGCGCGCTTGCGCGGGTGCACGCCAGCCTCCCACAACGCCTCGTCAGCGTAGATGTTGCCGATGCCGGACACCACCGACTGGTCCAGCAGCACACGCTTGATCTCGGAACGCTTCTTCCTGATCAGTCGCGCGGTTGTCGTGGCGTCGAACTGCGGGTCAAGGGGGTCCACCACGATATGCGGGACCGGGTCTCCCGGCTCCAGCAACTCCCACCGGCCGAAGGTCCGCTGGTCGACGAAGGTCAGCTCCGACGGTGCGCCGTCCGTGGTAACCAGGCGGGACCGGATCCTCACGTGCGGCGAGGTGACCTGACCCGGCTCCCCCAGCAGCATCTGCCCCGACATCCCCAGGTGCACCAACAGGTTCCCGGAGTCCCCGAGATCAAGCCACATGTATTTGCCGCGCCGACACACGTCGGCGACGACCGCGGCGTCCAACCCGGCGACCAGAGCGTCCTGTCCACCCTCCTGCCCGCGCACCGCGCGGGGATGCAGGACGTTCGTGTTCAGGAACGTCGCACCCAGGATGTGCTCGGCCAGGCCGCGACGGACGACCTCGACCTCGGGGAGTTCAGGCATGGTGGTGCTGTCAGCCCAGCGACTTGTAGGCCTCGCGGGCGGCGCCGTGCTCGGCCTCCTTCTTGGTGTGGCCGACCCCCTTGCCACGCACCGTGCCGTCGAAGGAGACCGTCGCACGGAACGTCTGGTCGTGCGCCGGGCCCTCGACCTCGGAGTTGTAGGACGGGGTGACGCCCAACTTCAGCTCACTGATCTTCTCGAGCAGGACGGTCTTCCAGTCCATGGTCAGACCCGTCGACGGCGCGGCGGTGATCCGCGAGCTGAAGATGCGCAACACCGTGGACCTCGCGACCTCGAAGCCGTGGACCAGGTAGATCGCGCCGAGCATCGCCTCGACCGAGTCGGCGAGGATCGAGTGCTTGTCGCGGCCACCGGTCATCATCTCACCGCGGCCCAGCAGGATGTGCTCACCCATGCCCAGCTCACGGGCCACCTCGGCCAGGGCGTACATGTTGACCACACCGGCGCGCATCTTCGAGATGTCCGACTCGGTGCGCTCCGGGAACTCCAGGTAGAGCTGCTCGGCCACGCTGAGGCCCAGGACGGCGTCGCCCAGGAACTCGAGACGCTCATTGTTCGGCAGGTTGCCGTTCTCGTTGGCGAAGGAACGGTGCGACAGCGCCAACCGCAGCATGTCGTCCGGCAGCTCGACACCCCACGCTTCCAGCAGCGGGGCATGGTCGGTGCGGGCGTATGCGGCGTCCAGGGCCGCCTGGCCGGTCAGTCGACGCTTGCGGGCCATCAGGCGTCCTTGTCGGAGTCAGTGTCGGTGTCGGCGCTGTCGGTGCTGTCGGCGACCTCAGCGACCTCCTCCAGCTTGCTGGCCAGGCCGGCCCACCGCGGGTCGACCACAGACTCCTCGCCGGAGATGCCGTCCGGGGCGGGGATGGCGTCATTGCACTCGAGACCGTAGTCCTCGCACACCGGGTTGAAGGGCAGGGTCAGTCCCGCCTCGTCGACGAGCAGCTGGGTGATGTCGACGCGATCCTCGTCGACCATCAGCGGCTCCTCTCCCTCCTCGGCGTCGTCGCCGGTGATGAAGTCAGGGGTGATACCGAAGACGTCACTGACGTGCAGGGAGTGCTCGACGTCGAGCGGGTTCAGGCAGCGGGAGCACTGGCCGGTCACCCGGCCGTGCGCCGTGGCGTCCACCAGGACCGACTCCCCCAGGTTCGTCAGGTCGGCCACGACCTCCACCTGCGACCCCTCGGCGACACCGAGCATCTCACCGCCCAGACGCACCGGGGCATCCCCGGTCGTCGTGACATGGTGCGGAACTCCGACCGCCTGCAGCGGCTCGCGGACATCAAGGAGAAAAGGATCGTTGCTCACACCATGTTTCTACCCTTGACACCCGCTGGTGCGCGAATCACTCGCGGTACTCGCCGCGTCCCGGCTCCCGGCCGGCGTCCCGTCCGTAGTCACGACCGCCGTCGGACTGGCGGTTGCCGGAGACCCCGGCACCCTTTCGCAGCGCCGCACGATCGCGGGAGACGGTGCGCAAGGTGCTGGTCAGGGACTCCTCGAACTGGGCCAGGGTGGAGTCGACGTAGTGGTCGCACTCGCGGCGCAGACGGTCGGAGTCGGAGTGCGCCGACTCGACGATCCGGCGGGCCTCGTCCTCGGCGACGCGGACGACCTCGGACTCGCTGACCAGACGCTGCTGCTCGGCGATGCCCTCGTTGACCGATCGCTCGTAGGACTCGTTACCCGCGGTAACCAGACGCTCGGCCTCAGCCTCGGCGCGGGAGGTGGTCTGCTCGTACTCGGCGCGGGCGTCGCTGATCAGGCGGTCCGCCTCGGACTCGGCGCGGGCCACCGTGGTGTGGGCGCGCTCCTCGGCGTCGGCGACCATGTCATCGGCCTGGCGCTGCGCCTCCTCGAGGATCCGGTCGCGCTCCGCCTCGGCGTCGCTGACCAGGGTCTCCGCCTTGTCCTCGGCATCGTTGATGATGCCGTCACGGTGGTCGAGGACGTCCTGCGCATCGTCCATCTCCACCGGTATGGCGGTCCGGACCTCGTCAAGAATGTCCTGGACCTCGCGTCGAGGCACCATGCAATTGGACGTCATCGGCACGCCATATGCCTGGTCAACCATGTTCTGGAGATCATCGAGGCCCTGGAAAGTCTTGTACATGCTGCCCAGCATGCCAGAAACCTTCCGAGGTCACCGGTGTGACACGCGGCGAGTCCCGTCAGGTACCTGGTACCTGCTCCAGTGGTCGTCGACTACTTGTCGGCGTACGCGGCGGCGACCGCCTTGGCGACATTCTCCGGGAGAAGACCGTTGACATCCCCGCCGTACTTCGCGACCTCCTTGCAGATCGTGGAGGAGACGTAGCCGAACTGCGGGTTGGTCAGCAGGAAGTACGTCTCGACCCCCGACAGCCGCTGGTTCATCTGCGCCATCGGCAGCTCGTACTCGTAATCGAGGGAGCTGCGGAGCCCCTTGACCATCGCCGGGATGTCATGCTCGGTGAGGTAGTCGACCAGCAACTTGTCCCACACGTCCACTGTGATCCGCCCGGCCTCGGGAAGACCGGTCGCGTCCAGGGCGTCGCGAATGAGCTGGACGCGTTCCTCGGCGGTGAACAGGCCTGACTTGTTGGGGTTGTAGGTCACCAGCACCGTGACCTCGTCGAAGGTCCGCGCTGCGCGGGTGAAGATGTCCAGGTGGCCATTGGTGACGGGATCGAAGGATCCGGGGCAGCAAACTCGCATGCCCTGATCCTACTGCCACCCGCACCGGTGGTGACGGGCTACTCGGAGTCGTCGAGTTCTGGGGCGTCCTCGCCGCGCCAGATCGCCATGTCCATACGTGCGATGCCGTAGGTGCGCTTCTTCAGCTTCTGGTTCGTCTTCACGAAACCGGCAGGCCAGTCGACCTCAGGGGATTCGACATGGCGCTCGACGACCACCACGCAGTCCTTCGCCAGGGTGGGAATCAGGGCCTCGACCATCTCGTTCACTGCTTCGTCGGTGAGGACGTACGGAGGATCGGCGAGGACCATCGTGTAATGGTCGCGAGGTGCCGACGCCAGGAACGTCGACGCCTTCGTTTCCACGACGCGCACATCGGGGTGTCCGACCACATCGGCGTTGGCGCGGATGACGTCGCAGGCACGGTGGTTGTCGTCGACCAGGGTCACTTCGCGGGCACCGCGGGACGCCGCTTCCAGGCCGAGTGCGCCAGATCCGGCGAACAGGTCGAGGACGACCTCCCCGTCGAAACCGAAGCGCACCTGCAGCGAGGAGAACAGGCCCTCCCTCGCCCGGTCCGATGTGGGCCTGGTGACGTCCTCGGGGACGCGGATCTTCCGGCCCCGTGCGTTACCCGAGATAATGCGGGTCACTTCTGTTCCTCCTCGCTCTGCTCGGTTGCGCCTTCTTCCCCGGCCGCGTGCGCCGCATCCACCTGCTCAAGTGAGAGCAGCAGATCGCCTCCGGCGACGTCAGCGAAGTCGTCGACGGCCCCACGGCGCGCCACACCGGGCCCCGGAGCTTCCACGGTCGACTCAAGCTTGACGGCTTCGACGACGGCCAGCTTTTCGCCGGTGTCGACGACCTGACCGTCCTCGACCGTGAATCTCACGATGCCTGCAAAGGGGGCGAAGATGTCCATGCCCGGAAGTTTAGTGTCCGTTGTCGTCCGGCGGGTCCTCGGGGACCGGCTTCCTTTCCGCTCGTCTCACCCTACGGATCCTGACGCCTGGTGTGTCCCAGAACGCGAGACAGACCGGCGCTCTCGGGGTGCGCTTGGGATCCTCGGACGCCGGCGGCACCCAGTGAACGCGCGCACCACTGCCCTTCGGCGCCCGGCGGGTCTCGACACGATCCGGGTTGTCCCGGGCGTCATTGACCCGGGCATGGTTGCCGGCGTCCACCAGAGTCAGATTCGGCAGGTCTGTAGTGCCGCCGTGCTCCCACCCGTCGATGTGGTGGATGTGGCACCGGGCGGCAGGAGTCGAGGATCCCGGCGCCGAACTTCCGCCCTCTTCCCCGAACAAAGCCAGGTACTGGGCGAGACTGCCGAGTCGACAGGACCGTCCCAGTGCCAACGTCTGACCCTCAAGGTCCATGACCTGGCAGAAGAAGTTCTGCGCGTCCGTCCCCTCGACCAATGCCGAAACCGGCACCCTGACTCCGACGTCGGTTGGCGCCACGCCTGTTCCTTCGAGCAGTTGATCAAGGGTCATCGCCGCAACGATGGTCGTCTTTCCCCTGCCAGGACGCATCGTCCCGTCCGGGCGATAGCCAGCGGCGATCACCGCGGCAAAGGCGTCGTGCTGACGCTGTTCCGGCGTCCGGACGTCATCGGCGGGATCACATTCACCTGACGCCCCCACCAGAGTCCCTTCGGCGTCGACCAGCTTGCCGGCCGTGGCATAGTCCGCCATCAGCCCCTGCAGTGCCGCCGCTGACTCCGGGGTGAGCAAGCCTCGAATCGGCGTCATCCCGTCATACTGCTGTTCGCCGATGACCAGCGACCGCATCCGTTGGTGGTCACGCTGGGTGTAGGGCTCGTCTTCCCCGACCAACCCCAGCAACCAGGGGCGGATCCGACGGACCTGGCCGGGACCATCCACCTGGAGGGCGGGCACGAGCTCCCGGTCGACGACGGCGGTGACGCGTTCCTGGCTCGGCGCCGGCAACGCGTCCAGAGCCCGGTCGAGCTCCGCGACCGTCTCCGCGCCGATACTGCCCGCCTCCACTGCCTCGGCGAGGGTCGGCATGTAATGCTCGGACGGCACAGTGGGATCCGCGCTGAATACGTCGCCCCGCGGGTCGAGCCGTCGCACGGACCGCACCCTCGTGCGGGCGTCACGTGCAACGATGTGCATCCGGTCGACAAGCCAGGAGACCTTCTTGGACTCCTTCTCCGGGATCACGGACTCATGTGCACACAGGAATCTGGTGTCCACGACAGCCAGGCTCCGCCGGGCCGACTCGATCTCCCGGAACAACGTTTCCCGCTCCTCCACCCCGAGCCGGTCCCAGGCATCCTGCCCCTGTGCGACCAGCTCTTCGGCGGCCGCGACGAACGCCACGGCCGCAACGCGTAGGTCCGTCGCGCTCCCACAACCTCGGTCGAGTCCGACCATGACCCCTGCTCACCCCGCTCACGTCCAGTGACGACACCAGTACTTTTGCTATGCAAGCAATCATACTGAGTCGAACAGGAGTTCGTCAAGGGGAAAGATCACAGAACAACTGACGACACGTCAGCTCCGCTCAATGTACTCCTGGTCGTCCACCGTGATGTCCGCTACCAGCGAGCGAGCCAGTGGTTCATCGTAAGCCACGAGATCCTCCGCATACCGACGCGCCTCCACGACGATCGAAGAATCGACAGAAAGATCGAGCAGTTTCACCCGTCGCACCCGGTGTCCGGACTGCTTCTCCCCCAGAACGTCGCCCTCGGTCCTGGTCCGCAGGTCCAGCTCCGCCAGCGCGAAGCCGTCCCGCGTCCCGGCGACCCCTTCCAGGCGCTGATAGGACGCCACAGCCGTCGGCGGTGCGTCCTCTGCGTCCGGCATGATCGACGTGCACAGGAAACACATCGACGAGGCCTCGCCACGTCCCACACGGCCACGAAGCTGGTGCAGCTGGCTGACTCCGAAGTTCTCCGCGTCCATGACCACCATCACCGTGGCCTCCGGGATGTCGACACCGACCTCGATGACGGTCGTGGAGACAAGAACGTCGAGACGCCCGGACGCCAGGTCGTCCATGATCCCTGCCTTGTCGTCCATCCGACCGTGGAGCGTGCCGACCCTCAGGCCCTGCAGCGGCCCACGTTGCAGCCTCTCAGCCACGTCGTCGACGCCACCCTCACCCTCGATCTTCGGCACGACGACAAAGGTCCGGTTCCCTTGTGCGGCCTGTTCCCGGACGACGGTGAACATCCGGTCGACCCATGAACGCTTCCACATGGGGACGACGAAGGAGCTGATCTCCCCTCGCCCCGTCGGTGCGGCCTCGAGGGTGCACATCGACAGGTCACCGAACATCGTCATCGCCACGGTCCGTGGGATTGGGGTCGCGGTCATCACCAGCAGGTGTGGTGTCCGGTCGACCGGCGAGGTCTCCCGCAGGCGGTCACGCTGACGCACCCCGAAACGATGCTGCTCGTCGACCACGACCATCCCCAGGTCGAAGAACTCCACGGAGTCCTGGATCACCGAGTGGGTGCCGATCACGATGTCGGCGGTGCCGGAGATGATGTCGAGCAGGGCATCCCGCCGCTCCCCCGTCGACTGTGAGCCGGTGAGCAGGGAGATGTTCACCCCACTACCCTCCAGCAGGCCACCGAGGGTTTCAGCATGCTGCGCCGCCAGGACCTCGGTCGGGGCGAGGAAGGCGCACTGCCCGCCGGAGTCCACCACGCGCAGCATCGACAGCAGAGCGACGATCGTCTTGCCGGAGCCGACGTCGCCCTGCAGCAGCATGCTCATCGGCGTTGCGCCGGACGCTGCGTCCTCCGTGTCGGACGCTTCGGCGCCGTCCGCGCCAGCCGTGTCCCCCTCCATCGCCGCACCGATCTCGCCCAACGCCTTGTTCTGTGAGTCGGTCAGGGTGTACGGCAGACGCTCGATGAGGTCGGCGTACCGCGACCCGGGCACGACCGGCACCACGGAACGGCCGGTACGGGCTGTACTGTCCGCACGACGCAGCGCCATGACCAGTTGCAGCGCCAGCGCCTCATTGAACTTCAGCCGGGCGCGGGCAGCGTCCGGACCGTCCTCCGTGGGCCGGTGGACGTCATGGAGCGCGGTGGCGAGGTCGACGAGTTCCTCACCGTCGACGGTCGGCCAGGACGGCGCACCCGGGACGGTCGCCGGCGGCAGCATGTCTGCCGGGCTGCCCATCGCCTCCAGGACGTGCCCCATCACGGCGAGGACCTCGGCCCCGGTGGTGCCGGAACGCCGTGGGTAGGTGGGCAGCCACGGCACGGCGAGCAGCCGTTGGGCGGCGCGCATTCCTCCGGCGACGTCGACGATGGTCTTCAGCGGACCGAAGGCGCCGAATGCCGCCTCGTAGGCCTCGCCGGTCAGCGGTTCACCGTCCACGACGGGCGGCGGGTGCAGGGTGATGTAGCTGGGGTTGCGCAGTTGCCATTCGTCGCGGAACAGGCCGAGCTTGCCGGCCAGCATCACCTTCGCGCCGACGGTGATGAACGGCTGGTGGCTGCGGACGTTGCCGAAAAGGGCCGAGGAGAAGTCGACGCCGTTGACCCGGAAGCGGAAGTTGAGGATCTCACGCGGACCACGGCGGCCGCGGTTGTCCTGGACCTTCGCCCAGGTGATCTCGGCGAGGCAGGTGAGGTGGTCTCCTTCTACCAGCCCGTCACCGCCGTCGCTCATCGCGCCGGTGCCGCTGGTGTGGACGTAGGACGCCGGGTAGTTCAGCAGGGCGTCCGCCATGGTCGTCAGCCCGGGTTTGCCGGCGAGGCTGCGGGCGCGATCCGGGGGGATGACCTGACTCAGAGGCCGTGGATCGTCCCAGCCGAGCACCTACTCCACCCCCACCTGGGCGCCGACCCCGAGCCCGGGGACGAGATAGCCGTGGATGTCGATCTCCGTGCCGTCGTCGGCGAGGTCCTGACGCAGGGCGTCCTCGACGGCGACGATCTCCTCGGTGAGCCACGCTTCGCCGTCGGACTTGTCGCCGTAGAGGACGGTGACCAGTTCGCCGCCGGGGACCAGTAGCTCACGGATCTTGTCGTAGAGCTCCTCGGGGCCCCCGTCGACGGTGGTCCAGCGCTGGTAGGCGACGGCGTCGGCCATCTCCTCGGCATTCTCCTCGGAGTCAGCGTCGGAACTGTAGACGGCCATCGCCGCGAGCCCGCCGACGAAGCTCTCGGTGTCGACGACCATCGCCTCGGCGCCACTGTTGGACAGGTCGTCGAAGAGGTCGGTGGTGTCTTCGCCGTTGGTCAGGACGATGCAGCCCTCACCGGCGCGGTCCTTGAGCTCCGCCACGATCTGCTCGGTCGTGCCGACGCTGGCGCCGGCCTCGGTGAACACCTCACGCAGCCGTCCGTCGGGCACCAGGGCCAGCACCGGACGACGCGGCTCGTCCGTGGGCACGGTCGCCGACGGAGCGACGACAGGCAGCGCCTCCAGCCGCAGGTCGGTGACCTGACCGTGGGCGTAGGCGTGCTCGATCAGCGGCCCGCCGACGAGTGTGTGGACGTGGACGCGCCAGTGGTCGCCGTCGACGGGGACGACCACGATGCTGTTGCCACGCTGGTCGAGCTCCCCGCGCAGGGCGTCGACGTCGCCGCGGTAGGTGAACATCACCTCGATCTCTGCCTCTGCAGCACTGCTGGCACTGGCAGCACTGCCGGCACTGGCAGCGCTGCCGTCAGCACTGCAGGACGCCGGGGCGGTCGCGTTCGCCACGGCAGCAGCGGCGGCGTCGGAGTCGGCGCTCAGCGCCTCGTCCACCGCATGGCTCGATTCGCCGTCCAGTGCCCCGACGAGGGCGTCGAGGATGACGACCAGTCCCCGACCACCGGCGTCGACGACGCCGGCCTCAGCGAGCGCGGGCAACTGCGAGGTGGTCTGGTGCAGTGCCTCGATGGCCGCGTCACGGGACGCCGTGATGACCTCGACGACGGGCGGGTCGTCCTGACTGGTGGAGGCAGCCTCGGCACGCTCGGCCGCGGCGTGCAACACGGTGATGATGGTGCCTTCGACCGGTTCGGAGACCGCACGGCGGACGAGCTTCTCGGCGCGGTGCAGCATGCGCGGTACCTCGACGACCGGGAGGTCCCCGGACTCGGTCCGGGACGCGGTGTCGGCCAGGGCGCGCAGCAGCTGGCTGAGCACCAGGCCGGAGTTGCCCCGGGCACCGACGACGGCCCCGGCGGCCAGAGAGGCGGACAGGTCGGCGACGGACACGGCGTCCTCCGTAACCTGACCAGCCTGGTCACCGTGTTCCTGGTGCATCCGCTCAACCGCGGCCTCCATGGTGGAGGTCATGTTCGACCCCGTGTCGGAGTCCGGGATGGGGAAGACATTGAGCTGGTTGATCTCGTCCCGGTGCCTGCGCAGGCCGGCGGCTGCCAGCTCCGCCCAGGTGGCGACGTGTCGTGCGGTCAGCATGCGTCACCCTCCTCCCGCAGTTGTTCGGTCTTCTGTCCTGATTCTGTCCCTGATTCTTGTCCGGTGAGGCTCCAATCCACCGGAGCCACGCCCTGTGCCTGGAGGATTTGATTGACCCGGCTGAATGGGCGCGAGCCGAAGAACCCCCGGTAGGCCGACAACGGCGACGGGTGGGGTGAGAGCACGCACCGGTCGCGTCCGATGACGTCGGCGACCTCCTGCGCCTGCCTGCCCCACAGGATCGCCGCGACCGGGCGGGTGGAGAGATGGTCGACCACGGCTCCGGTGACCGCCTCCCAGCCCTGCCCACGGTCGCTGCCGGCCTGACCTTCCTGCACGGTGAGGACGCGGTTGAGCAGCATCACCCCGTTCTCTGTCCACGGGGTCAGGTCGGCGGACTCCGGCACGGGAAGGCCGAGGTCCTCCCCGTATTCGGTGAAGATGTTCTTCAGCGACTTCGGCAGTGGCCGGGTCTGCGGTGCCGAGGAGAAGGACAGCCCCACGGCGTGACCCGGTGTCGGGTAGGGGTCCTGGCCGAGGACCAGTACCCGGGTGTCGTCCGCAGGACGCGACAACGCCCGGAAGATGTGCTCCGGGGCGGGCTGGATCCGCTCACCGTCGCAGATCCTCTGTGCCACCCGACGTACGGCGGACTCGAGCTGGTCCTCGATTGAACCGGTCAGGATCCCCCGCCAGCTCGGGTGGATGGTGGCCAGGATCCGTCCGGCGAGCGCGTAGGTGCCGTTCGCCCCGTCGTCCACCCCGCCGTTCACTGGCAGTCACCGCCAGGCCCCATGGAATCCCATCCACCGGTGTAGGCAGGGATCTGACCGTCGACGGTCACCGTCGGGGTGGCGCCGATCCTCGTGGTGGCGTCCGCGTCCGGGGACTTCTCTCCATTGGCGTCGCTGGGGTCCTCATTGTGGCCCTCCCCGACCATGCCCAGGAAACGGTAGCCCGCCGGGGGCTCCTGGTCGGTGGTGGCCAGCAGGGTGTGGTCCTCGCCGCCGGTGAGGATCCATTTCCACGGGTCGGCGCCCAGGACCTCTGCGGCGTAATAGAGCTGGGCGTCCGGGGTCAGCGCAGCGCCGTCCAGGTCGATGGACACGTTGCTGCGCCGTGCCAGCGTCGTCAGGTCCTTGAGCAGACCGTCGGAGTTGTCGGTCATGGCCCTGACCCCGGCGGCACGGGCGACTGCGCCACGTCCGACCACGAGGGTCGGGGCGCAGTGCCGACGGACGAGCTCCTGCAGCACCGGGTCCTCCGGCACGGCCTCGCGGGAACCGAAGTACCGCAGGATGGACTCCCCGGCCGCGGAGTGTCCGATGACGCCGCTGGCGATCACCTGGTGTCCGGGCTGGGCGGCCCCCATCGTCAGGGCGGCGTCCGGCCCGGAGAGCGATCCGATCGCGGTGATGGAGATGACCAGCTGCTTCGAGGTCACCACGTCCCCGCCGACGAGTTCCACGGCCCACGGGGCGGCGGTGGAGCCGATGCCGGCGGCGATGTCCCGGACGGTGTCCAGGGGCAGATCACCCGGGGCAGCCAGCGACAGGAGAACCGCGGCGGGGCGCCCGCCCATCGCCTGGATGTCCGCGAAATTCTGGGTGACGGCCTTGACGCCCACCTCGTAGGGGGTGGACCAGTCGAAACGGAAGTGGACACCGTCGACGAGCACATCGGTGGTCGCGATGTACCGGGAGTTCGGCGGGGCGGGGTCGAGCACCGCGGCGTCGTCTCCGTTGATCTCACTGGGAGCGGCCTGCCGGATCGCGGCGATGGTCGCCGCTTCCCCGGCCTCCGCCACAGTGAGCTGTCCGGACCTCTCGCCGGTCATCCGTCTCCTCAGGTCGTCCATCAGGTCGTCAATCATGTCTTCCACGTGCCATGTGGCTTTGTGGTCGGGACCGGGAGACTACGTACAATCACACGCATGTCTTCACGGCCGAACGTCACCGATCAGGGTAGCAGCACCCCCGGACACGAAAACTCTGGACCGGAGAACCCGGGGAGCGGAGCGGACACAGACTCCGACCGCGGCTCGTCCCGACGCACCGCGGTGATCGCCCTGATCCTGTCGGTGGTCTTCGTCGCCGCCGTGCTGGCCGGGGCGAAGATCCTCATCGACCGGAACGTGTACACACCCGTGTCGATGGGCCCGGTGGACGCCCCGGACGCCGAGAGTGACGCCTGCACCGGCACCGTCGACGACCTGCCCGACCGACTCGGCGACTTCCGCGACGTCGGAGTCACCGATCCCGCACCGGCGGGCACGGCCGGCTTCCGCGACAGTGGCGGCAGCGAGCTCACGGTACGCTGCGGCGTCTCCGCCCCGGCGCAGTTCACCGAGGTCAGCGAGCTGACCGATGCGCAGGACGGCGGTGGGACGCCCTGGCTGGAGATCAACGACGCCACCCCAGGCTCGGAGCTGTCGACCTGGTACGCCGTGGGCCAGTCCCCGGTTGTCGCGGTGACGACGGACGCCCAGATCAGCGCCAACGACCTCGCCGGCCTCGGCGAGTCGATCACCGAGCACGGATCCACCGACGACGCCCCGGATCCCGCGCCGGTCCCCCTGTCCGACCTCGAGGGTTCCGGTAGTGACGCCTGCGGCCCGCTGGAGGACGCCCTGCCGGAGACCATCGGTGACTACCGACGGATCACCGAGACCCCGGACTGGTCCGGCAACCAGGACCTCGACGGGGCGATCGTGTGGACGGCGTCCGGACGCGAGCCCGTCGTCCTGCGCTGCGGTGTGTCCCTGCCGGACTCCTACGAGGCCGGAGCACAGCTCACCCAGGTCAATGACGTTCCGTGGTTCGAGGACACCGCTCTGACCGAGGGCTCGACCGCCGGGGTCTGGTACGCGCTGGGTCACGAGGAGCACGTCGCGGTGTCCCTGCCGACCGACGCCGGGGACGCGGTGATCACCCAGGTCTCGCAGGTCATCAGCGACACGATGGAGTCGACGGAGCGCACGGAGTAAGTGCGCTCGACGAGCTGACGGGAGGACCGTGATCGGTGACTGCACGGACCGGCCCCGCCGCGTTCACTACCTCACATGCCGCTCTTCTTCGCGCTCTGCCCCTCGTCGACACCGATGTCCTCACTCCAGAGATCCGGACGCTCCGCCAACATCGTGTTCATGAGTTCGATGCATGCGGGGTCATCGACGACATCCACCTGGGTACCCCAGTCGGCGAGCAGGGCCTCGGACATCTCGAAGCTCCGGTTCTCGCCCACGACGATGCGGGGGATCTCGTAGAGCAGGGCGGTCCCGGCACACATGATGCACGGGGAGAGCGTCGTGTAGAGCACCGAGTTCCGGTACACCTCCGCAGGCTGCCTGCCTGCGTTCTGAATGGCGTCCGTTTCCCCGTGAAGAATGGGCGATCCCTTCTGGAACCTCTGGTTGTGCCCGGCGGCCAGGACCTCACCGTCATGAACGAGAACTGCACCGATGGGGACTCCCCCTTCGTCCCAGCTCTTCTTCGCCTGTTCGATCGCGAGATCGAGGAACTTCCGGTCCTCTTCGGGAGTGGGGGTCCAGGTCATGGGGGTTCCTCTCTGTCAGGGCGGTGGGAGCTTCGTGCGGGCATGCACGAGCACCGTTGCCCCACAAGGTACGTCGCGAGACGTCACCGTCCGCCACCGACCCGACAGCTTTTACCCGGTGGCAACACCGAACACCTGGCTCCGGTCATGCCACTGGACCGAAATCCCCCCCATCGCCCCCTCCTCCCCCTGGGGAGCTGAATCTAGCGCAGCGCCTGTGCGACGAGGATGTCGAGCAGCTCCGGGTAGGGCACGCCGGTGGCCTCGAACATCTTGGGGTACATGCTGATCGGGGTGAACCCGGGCATGGTGTTCGGCTCGTTGAGCACCGGACCGTCCTCGGTGACGAAGAAGTCGACACGCGCCAGACCGGTGCAGTCCAGGGCGGTGAAGGTCTCCACCGCGAGGCGACGGACCTCGGCCACCTGCGCCTCGGGCAGCGGTGCCGGGATCTCGTAGCTGATGATGTCGTCGAGGTACTTGGTGTCGAAGCCGTAGAAGCCCTCGGGGCCGTCCTCGGTGCCGGTCAGCATCGACGGGTAGGACGCCCGGACGGTGCCGTCCGGGTACTGCAGCACACCGCACTCGACCTCGACACCGTGCAACATGGCCTCGACGAGGACCTTGTCGTCGTGACGGAAGGCCTCCTTCTCTGCAACATCCAGGTCGGCCCAGTCACTGACCTTGGACACACCGATGGAGGAACCGCCGCGGGCGGGCTTGACGAACACCGGCAGGCCCAGACGGTCCTTCTCCTCGTCGGTGAGCTCGCGCTGCTCGGTGAGCACGATCTCGTCGCCGACGGGGATACCGGCGTGACGGGCGACGGCCTTGGTGAACTGCTTGTCCATGCACGCCGCCGAAGCGAAGACGCCGCTACCGACGTAGGGCACGTTGGCCAGTTCGAGGTAGCCCTGCACGGTGCCGTCCTCTCCGTTGACACCGTGCAGGACGGGGAATACGACGTCGACTCGGGCGTAGAGCGTCCCGTCGCCGAAGCGCAGGGCGGTACCGGACGTCTCGGCCCCTGCAGCGCCAGCAGCACCGCTGTTCGCCGGGGTTCCCAGGTCGAAGGTGACCGCGCGTCCCCCGGTGACGGAGGGCAGATCCCTGCCATTGGCGGTCAGCTTCTCGGTGTCGGTGGTGCCGGCGACCCACCTGCCCTCGGGGGTGATGCCCACCGGGACCACCTCGTAGCGTTCCGGGTCGAGGTGTGTCATCACGGCCCCGGCGGAGATGCAGGACACGCTGTGCTCGGTGCTCTGCCCGCCGTAGAGGACCGCGACGGTGGTGCGGCGGGGCTGGCTGGTCTTGTTCGCGGTTTCAGTCACGGTCCCCAAGTGTAGCGGTGGACTACTCGGCCTTCCGGCTGCGACCCATCAATGCGCGGATCGCCGTGTCCACGTCGCCACCGTGGTGGCAGACCTTGACCACTTCGCGGGTGATCGGCATGTCGACGCCGTGTGCCTCGGCGAGTTCCTCGACCGACATGCTGGAGATCACGCCCTCGGCGACCTGGCCCTTCGTCGCGGCGCTGGCCTGGTCCAGGGACTCCCCCTTGCCGAGGCGTTCGCCGAAGGTGCGGTTGCGCGACAGCGGCGAGTTACAGGTGGCCACCAGGTCGCCCATGCCGGCGAGTCCGGCCATGGAGCGTTCACTGCCGCCGAGGGCGACGGTGAGGCGGCTGATCTCGGCCAGGCCGCGGGTGATCACCGTGGCGACCGTGTTGTGCCCCATGCCCATGCCGGCGGCCATGCCGCAGGCCAGGGCGATGACGTTCTTGCAGGTACCGCCGACCTCGCAACCGATGACGTCGTCGTTGGTGTACGGACGGAAGTACGGGGCGGCCATCGCGGCCTGGATGGTCTTCGCCCGCGCGGTGTCGGTGCAGGCGACGACACTGGCGGCCGGCTGCTGGCGGGCGACCTCCACGGCGAGGTTCGGCCCGGAGAGCACCGCCACCCGGGACTCGTCGACCTCGGCGACCTCGGCAATGACCTGGCTCATCCGTCGACCCGTGGAGTGCTCGATACCCTTGGCCAGGCTGACGAGGGTGGCGTCCGACCCGATGAGTTCGCGCCAGCTGGCGAGGTTGGTGCGCAGCGTCTGGGACGGCACGCCGAGGAAGACCACGTCGGCGTCGGCGAGCGCCTCGGCGGCGTCGCTGGTCGCGGTGACGGTGTCCGGCAGGGTGACGTCCGGCAGGTAGGACGAGTTGGCGTGCTGCTCGCGGATCTCCGCGGCCACCTCCTCGCGTCGGGCCCACAGGGTGACCACAGGATCGACGGGAGCTGGCATCTCGCCAGTGGCTGCACGGGTTGCAGCACCGGAGACCGCTGCCGCATCTGCGCACACCTTGGCCACCGTCGTGCCCCAGGAGCCCGATCCCATGACCGCTATCCGAACCATTCGCTGATCTCCCTTACAAGTCCTGATTAGAATGACAGGTGTACGACACCGCGCTGTCCCTAAACATTGAACCAGACGCACGGAACTGCGGTGGTGACTCCGCCCGAACCGCGTCGACAGGAAGGCCCCCACAACGTGACGACCCACAACGGCATCGGCGACCTCTCCACGGCGCTGGCCTCAGGAAACCTCAATGACTCCACCGGCCACGTGGCCCGGATCGGCAGCTCCCCCGACAAGGAGTTCGAGCGTCCGGTCTTCGCCGCCGGAGCGGTTCTGTGGCGGCGGACGTCGCCGGCCGGTCCCGGCACCGCCGAGACGGCAGCCGACGGGGAGATCGAGGTTGCGGTGATCCACCGGCCTCACTACGACGACTGGTCACTGCCGAAGGGCAAGGTCGACAAGGGCGAGAGCCTCCCGCAGACCGCCTCCCGGGAGATCCTCGAGGAGACCGGCTACTCCCCGACCCTTGGATGGCTGCTGGGCCACGTCCACTACCCGGTGCAGAAGAAGACCAAGGTGGTCTACTACTGGACCGCCGAGGTCACCGAGGGTGAGTTCGTCGCCAATGACGAGGTCGACGTCCTGGAGTGGGTGACCCCGGAGGAGGCCGCGAAGCGGGTGAGCTACGACGCCGACCGTGACGTCATCGCCGCCGCCCTCGACGTCCTGGCGCTGGGATGTACCCGCAGGGTGCTCTACGTCCGGCACGCCAAGGCGATCGACCGGGACGACTGGGGGCAGGACGACAACCTGCGCCCGTTGACGAAGAAGGGCTACCGCCAGGCCACATCGCTGACCGGTGTGCTCAACGGTTACCGTCCCCAGGCGGTGGCCAGCGCCGAGCCGGAGCGTTGCAAGTCGACGGTGGAGCCGCTGGCCGAGAAGCTGGACCTCGAGGTCCAGGTCGACCCGCATCTGGGAGACGCGGTGCTGGAGCACTCCCCGCGCACCGTGATGGAGGCGCTGGTGAAGGCCACCGCCGCACCCGTGAGCGTCGTGTGCTCACAAGGTGACGTGATGCCGACGGTGATCAACGGTCTGGCACAGGACGCCGGGATCGAGGTCGAGGACCTCCGGGTGAAGAAGGGCAGCGTGTGGGTGCTGCACCTCGGCGCGAACGACACCCTGCTGGGTGCCGACTACCTGGCGTCCCCGCTGCGCTTGCCGTAGATCCCGGCCCCGGCGCGACAGGACGCCGGTTCAGCCGTCGTAGCGAGGCTCCCAGGTGACTCCGAAGTCGTCTGTGCCGCCTGTGCCGCCTGTGCCGTCTGCGCTGCGGAGCCGCCGCCGCAGCGCCTCGGCCTGGAACGGGGTGTCGCACATGATCTGGTAGGTGACCGCGTCGGTGAAGGTGGACGGCTGGTCCGTTGCGGAATCCATGGCGGTGAACCACGTCCCCGCCAGTTGCATGTCGCTGAACATCACGGCCCCGGGCTGTGCCGGCCCTGCTTGCTCCGGGTAGTCGACACGCACTCCGGGCCGGGTCTCCGCCTCTGATGCTGCCTCGGCGTCAGCGAACACCTCACCGAACACCCTGAGCCAGGTGTCACGGGCTTCCCCCGCGCGGTTCTGCGCGCCACCGCCGAAGAAGAAGGACGGGATGATCGCCGGTCGCGGTTCACCCGCCGGGTCGGTGAGCATGAGTTGCCAGCTCACCCCGTAGCAGTCCTGGATCCAGCCGTAGCGGGGGCTGAACGGGTACTCGTCCAGCGGCATGAGCACGGAAGGTTCCAGTCCGGTGCCGTGGCTGGCCTCTGACGTTGCGTCCGACAGCGCCTCCCACACGGTGTCGAGCGCGGCCCTGGCCCGGGAGCGTGCTGCGTTCGCGGCGGCAGGGTCGGACTCCTCGGCCTGCGGCGTCCAGCCGAAGAACAGTGGGTCGAAGTTGACGGTGAAGTTCGTCGCCGTCGTCATCGCGGCCGGCTGACCTGCACTGTCGGCGGCGTCCTGCAGCCCGAGCCGGAAACTGGCGACGGACACCTCGATTCCCCCGGCCTGTCCTCCCCCGGTCCCCGTTGATTCTGCTGTGTCCCCTGTGCCTTGCGTGGCTGTCCTCCCCTGGGCCCCCACCTCAAGGCCGGCCTCCTCCAACGGCCGGAACACGTCGAGATAGAACCGGGCGGCACCGACGGTGCCGTGGTCCCCGGCCGGGATTCTCAGGAGTGGGACGATTCTCTGCTGAGCAGCCATACCCCTGAAGTCTAGCGCAGCATCCTGAGCAACGGCCGCTGTACAGCGCCCCTGTGCAGAAACTTCCTACCGTCCGACCTCTGCCACGAACGACCCGCTGCCGGGTTCCGACTACCTGGCGTCCCCTCCCCGGTTGCGGAAGGCCCCGGCCCCCCGCAGCAGCGGGATGGTGACCTCGTCGACGATGGCGACGAGGTCCTCCTCCGGCAACTTCCGCAGGGCGAGCATGTAGTCGTTGCGGAAGAGGTCGAACGGGACCCGGAGAACGCGCGGGCTGACCCGGTCCAGGACCACCTCGCCGCGCTCCGCCGCCCGAGCGAAGATCTTCTCCGTCCGGGTGAGTCGGTCACCGAGCAGTTCCCGTCGCAGTTCCTCCGGGGCGATGTTCCCCGTGACGAAGGCGCTGTGGGCGAAGACGCTGATGAGACCGGCCATGGTTCCGTTGTCATTGGCGTCCTGCAACATTGCGAGCAGGTCCCCGCGCAGTGTCCCGGTGTCCGGGACGAACTCCTCGCGGTTCTCGCCGTAGTGCCGGACAGCGGCACGCAGCAGCTCTTCGTTGCTCTGCCAACGCCGGTACAGCACGTGCTTGCTGGTCTTCGCACGGCGGGCGACAGCGTCCATGCTCAACCCCGGGACACCGCTCTCGGTCAGCAGTTCCCATGCCGCCTCCAGGATCGCCGCCTCCAGTTCGGCACCGCGCCTACGATTCTCAGCCACGGTCGTCCACCTCCAGGCCTTCGTCTTGCGCAGATCTTCCCCTGGCTGCCCTGACCGCACTGTCCCGGACATCGGGGAGGATCCGGGTCACCGGAAGCGCGGCGAGGGACAGTGCTGCCACGCACCAGAAGGCGACATGGAAGCCGGTGAGCACGCTGTCCGTTGCGTCCGATCCGCTGTGCTCAGCCGTCCATTCCATGACCACCGCGGTCACCGCGACGCCGAACGAGGAACCGATCTGCTGGAGTGTCCGGGTGATGACCGTGGCGTGCGGGACTTCAGTCGGTTTCAGGCCGCGGTAGGCGACCATCATCGGCGCGACCATCAGCGCACCGACACCGCAGCCACGGATGAAGAGGACCACCCCGAGCCACCAGGAGGAGGTCGAGGCGTCCGCCAGTGCCAGCGGCACCGTCGCCAGGGCGGTGATGCCGAAGGCGATCGCAGCGGTGTTCGCCGCGCCGATCCTGGCCGCTCCACGTGTCGCGAGGGCCCTGGAGACCAGGGCACCGACTCCCTGCGGGACCATGAGGAAGGCCGCAGCCAGCACTCCGGTGCCACGGACCTGCTGGAAGAACAGCGGCAGCAGGAACATGGCCGAGTAGAGAAGCGCACCGTTGGCTGTCATCAGCACCGACGCCGTCGCCAGGGGGCGGTAGCGCAACAGGCGGAGGTCCACCAGTGAGGAACTCGTGCTGCGCAACGCACGAACGACGAAGACCGTGGTGAGGAGAAGTCCGGCGATCAACGGCAGGATGACGGACAGGTGCCCGACCCCTCCCGTCGAGGAGATCTGGCTGAGGCCGAGCAGGATACCGACCAGGCCAGGGACGAGAAGGACGAGTCCGAGGACGTCCAACCGCGGCTTCGTGGCCTTCCCTGTGGCCCCGTCGGCCCCGGTGCCCCCGGTGGCCCCGCTGGTCAGCTCAGCCGGGATCCAGAGCAGTGCGAGGACCAGGGCGACGGCGATGAGCGGGACATTGACGAGGAAGATCCACCGCCAGTCCAACCAGTGGAGGATGACCCCACCGATGACAGGCCCCAGGATGGGCCCCAACGCCATGGGGAGACTGATGGTCGCGATGAGCTTGCCCATCAACGCCTGCGGGACGTCCGTGCCGACGAACTGCAGCGCCATGCTCTGCATGAGCGGCATGATCATGCCGGCCCCGGCCCCCTGGACCACGCGCGCGGCGATGAGCGTCCCGACCTCCGGTGCGAAGGCGCACAACACGGAGCCGGCGACGAACAGCAGCAGCGAGACGATCCACACCCGACGCGCCCCGAACCTGGCCTGCGCCCAACCGGTGACCGGGACGGCGGCGCCCATCATGAGGATGTAGGCGGTCGTCACCCACTGGATGGTGGACGCCCCTGTGCCGAGGGCTGTCGACAGGTCGTGAAGCGCGACGGTGACGATCGTCGAGTCGAGCAAGGGGGTCAACGCACCGAAGACCAGGGCGGCGACGACCTTTCCGGTGCCGGGCGGCAGGCCTGCCTCTGATGTCGGTGCGGACACGGCACATCCTTCCAGATAAGGAACTCAACTGTTCCTTATACGGTAAGGCCGGTCAATACGGAACGCAACCGTTCCTTGTCGGCCTGTGCCGATCCCCGTGTCCCCTACCGGATGACCGGCTTGAAGGACGGACGGGTCGCCTCGTAGTCGACGATCGCACCCTCGTCCTGCAGGGTGATGCCGATGTCGTCCAGTCCGTTGAGCAGCCGCCAGCGGGTGTCGTCGTCGACCTCGAAGGCGAAGACGTACTCGCCGAGGGTGGCGGTGCGTTCGGCGAGGTCCACGGTCATCTCGGCGCCGGGCTGCTGCTCCAGCAGCTTCCAGATCAGCTCGATGTCCTCGGTGGTCATGGTGGCGGCCAGCAGTCCGTTCTTGGCCGTGTTGCCGCGGAAGATGTCGCCGAAGCGCGGGGAGAACACCACGCGGAAGCCGTAGTCCAGCAGGGCCCAGACGGCATGCTCACGGGAGGACCCGGTACCGAAGTCGGGCCCGGCGACCAGGATCGAGGAATTCACGTAGGGCTGCTGGTTGAGGATGAACTCGGGGTCGCGTCGCCAGGACTTGAACAGACCCGACTCGAACCCGGTCTTGGTGACCAGCTTCAGGTACTCGGCCGGCACGATCTGGTCGGTGTCCACGTTGGAGCGGCGCAGCGGCAGAGCCACGCCGGTGTGGTCGGTGAATTTCTCCATGGTTCCTCCGGTCCTCCTTACAGATCAGCCGGGCTGGCGAGGTGGCCGAGCACGGCGGTGGCGGCGGCCACCGGCGGCGAGACCAGGTGGGTGCGTCCGCCCTTGCCCTGGCGTCCCTCGAAGTTGCGGTTGGACGTGGAGGCGGAACGCTCGCCGGGGGCGAGCTGGTCGGGGTTCATGCCCAGACACATCGAACATCCGGCGGTGCGCCATTCGGCACCGGCGTCGAGGAAGATCCGGTCCAGACCTTCCTCCTCGGCCTTCTTCTTCACCCGCGCCGACGAAGGCACGACGATCATCCGGGTGTTCTCGGCGAGGACGTGCCCCTTGAGGACGTCGGCCGCGGCACGCAGGTCCTCGATCCGGCTGTTGGTGCAGGATCCGAGGAAGACCGTGTCGATGGCGATGTCGCGCAGCGGGGTGCCTTCCACCAGGTCCATGTACCCCAGGGCGGACTCGGCGGCCTCGCGCTCGGTCTCGTCGGTGATGTCCTCCAGGAAGGGGACGTTCTCCGCCAGGGGCAGGCCCTGCCCGGGGTTGGTGCCCCAGGTGACGAAGGGGGTCAGCGCGGCACCGTCGATCTCCACGACGGTGTCGTAGGACGCTCCGTCGTCGGTGGCCAGTGAGCGCCAGCAGTCCACCGCCGCATCCCAGTCCTCGCCGGTCGGGGCGTAGTGACGTCCCTTGAGGTAGTCGAAGGTGATGTCGTCCGTGGCGATCATGCCGGCGCGCGCTCCGGCTTCGATGCTCATGTTGCAGATCGTCAGGCGCCCCTCCATCGACAGGTTGCGGATCGCCTCACCGCGGTACTCGATGATGTGCCCCTGGGCGCCGCCGGTGCCGATCTTGGCGATGATCGCCAGGATCAGGTCCTTGGCCGTGACCCCGGGCTGCAGGGTGCCGCTGACCTCGATGGCCATGGTCTTGAACGGGGTCAGCGGCAGCGTCTGGGTGGCCAGGACGTGCTCGACCTCGCTGGTGCCGATGCCCATACCGATGGAGCCGAAGGCCCCGTGGGTGGAGGTGTGTGAGTCGCCGCAGACGATGGTCATGCCCGGTTGGCTGGCGCCCAGCTGCGGCCCGACGGTGTGGACGATGCCCTGCTCGCTGTCGCCCATCGGGTGCAGCTTGACGCCGAACTCCTCGCAGTTCCTCCGCAGCGCCTCGACCTGGGTGCGGGAGACCTTGTCCTCGATCTCCAGCAGGTTGCCGGTGTGCACGCCCAGGGTG
>DXGC01000072.1 GCA_019114135.1 Candidatus Corynebacterium avicola | reverse complement strand
AAGACCATGGCACACAAGAAGGGTGCATCCAGCTCCAGCAACGGTCGCGATTCCGAGTCCAAGCGTCTCGGTGTCAAGCGGTTCGGTGGTCAGCAGGTCAAGGCCGGCGAGATCCTGATCCGTCAGCGCGGCACTTCTTTCCACCCGGGTGAGAACGTCGGCCGTGGTGGCGACGACACCCTGTTCGCCCTGAAGGCCGGCGCCGTGCAGTTCAGCACCCGCCGCAACCGTCGTCTGGTGAACATCGTCGAGGACCAGACCGTCGAGGCCTAGTCCCGACCGTAGTTCTCCACGAGACCCCCGCACGCCTCCGGGCTGCGGGGGTTTCGCGTGTCCGTACGGCAGGTAAGCGTTACGGATCATGTCCTCCCACGGCAGTGATCCGTCCAAACCGTTACGGCACCCCTCCCGCGCGCCGCTCCAGATTCCTGCCGCCGTGACGCTACCCCGAGCGTCCCTTCCCGAAGCGGTCCACCTTCCACGGATGCCACAGCCACCACTGCCGGTCCGTCGGGATCTCCACGGCCCGGGAGGTCCGCCCGCGAGGGTGCGCCAGGACGAACTCGACAGTGTCCCGCACCTCCGCCTGCACGAACGGCATCGCTTGGTTGACGTCTACGTCGGAGTAGCGCAACAGGGTGTAACCCCACCGCGCCGCCGCATTTCCTTTCCACCGGTCGTTGAGGAAAGCGTCCGTCGTTGCCTTGCCAGGAGCATGGTAGGTCTGGCTGTCGATTTCGATGCACACCTTCGCTTCCGGAATCACGATGTCGAATCGGTAGCCGCGCACCATGGCATTGATCTGCACGGTGACGTCCAGACCGTCCAATCCGTCGACGATCCCGCGGACTGCCTTTTGTTCCAGACTGCTCGCAGTGCCGGTCACGATTCCCTCGAGGAGTTCGGTGGCTATCGCCCGTCGGCGCGGTGGCATAGCGGCGAGATGCTCAGCGAGGCGCTCGTTTCCTCTCGTACCTTGGTACCTCCTTTCCAACCCTCGTCGAAGGCCTCCGTGGTTCGCGATGGTCATCGCTGTAGCTGCTTCAATGGGGGACACGACCCGTACGCCCTTGGACAGGATCGACGGTCCGGTAGCCGCGCTGGTCAGGGACAGCAGCGCGCCACCGTCGGGGCTGCGTCCGCGGATGGTGGCTGCAGTCGCCGGCCAGGTCATGGGACAGAGGTCGTGGATGAATCCTGCAGTGTCCCCGACGTAGACGAGGCCCGGGTGCAGCCAGGCCAGGCCCTGGAGAGTGAGCAGGTCGTCCGGTTCTTCTTTGCTGTACAGCCCCCTCGCCACTCGGTGCAGTTCGCCACGGCGGACCGCGCTGGCGATGAGTTTCTCCGTCATCCCTGCTGCAACAAGTTCATTCGTGCGCCAGAATCTTCGAGTCGTCCCCATGTGTTCCCCTGATTCCCCGTGTTCTTCCCCTTGTGTCGGGAGTTTATAGGGAAGGACGCTCATCTGGCCGCGTTTCCCGCGCCTGCGCGATAGGTGGTGGGAGGGGATCGTAACGGATTCGGTAGGACGCTGCCAGGGGGCCGCCAGATCCGTAACGCTTCCTTCCCCGCTCGTCAGTAGAAACATAGGCTATCCTATTGTCCATGTCCCGACGTACACTCTCCACCGCCCCACTGAACCGCCGTTCCTTCCTGGTGGGCACGCTCGCCACCGGTGCCGCCGCCGTTCTCGCCGCCTGCAGCTCCGGCGACGACAGCTTGTCCGAGTCCGGCGACGACAGTGCCTCCGACGGGTCAGACGAACAGACGCCCCGCGTCATCGCCCTGTCCACCGGGCACCTGGACCACCTGCTGCTGCTCGGCATCGTCCCGGTGGGACTCGCCGTCGCGAAGTCCAGCGGTACGGACACCCGTGGTATCCCGGACTACATCACCGAGCGTTTCGGCGACGACCTGGACCTGTCCGCCATCGAGATCGTGGGGGAGCGCCAGACCCCCGACCTGGAGCAGATGGCGACGCTGGAGCCCGACCTCATCCTGTCGAACGACCGCACCGAGCAGAACCAGCTGGACCAGTACGCCGACATTGCCGAGGTCGTCACCACCAACGGTGGTTCCGAGCAGTGGAAGGACGATCTCGCCATCCTCGCCGACGCTGTCGACCGCCGGGAGCAGGCCGACGAATTCCTCGACGACTACGAGAAGCGGGCGAAGGAGTGGGGCGAGTCCCGTTCCGGGAACCCCTCGATCTCCCTGATCCGCGGTCGTGGCGACGAGTACCTCACCTTCGGCCCCCTCTCGCTGGCCGGCAGTGTGGCCGCGGACGCCGGACTCGAGCGTCCCGAGTCCCAGCAGTTCACCGATTCGGCGAGCATGGACCTCGCCACGGAGAACGCGGCGATGCTCGACGCGGACTACCTTTTCTACGGCTTCGCCGGTGAGTCGGGGGAGTTCGCCGAGACAGACACCTGGAAACGTCTCCCCGTGGTCGCCGACGGCAACGCCTACGAAGTGGACCTCGACCCGTGGTTCCTCAATGCGTCCCTCGTGGCCGCCGAGGTCGTGTTGGACGACATGATCGAGATCATCGGGGAGTGACCGCGGCTCGGTCAGCCACTGCTCGCGACTGAGGTAAACGCCGTCTCAGGTGGTAGGATTGCACGGATTCATCACCATGATCTGACCTGGGAGGGCGTTCACTTATGTCACGCTTCGTCGACCGCGTCGTCCTGCATGTGCAGGCCGGCGACGGCGGGAACGGCTGCGCCTCTGTACGCCGCGAGAAGTTCGTCCCGCTGGGCGGCCCCGACGGAGGCAACGGCGGGCACGGCGGCGACGTCATCCTCGAGGTCGATCCGCAGGTGCACACCCTGCTCGACTTCCACTTCCACCCGCACCTGAAGGCGCAGCGCGGCGCCAACGGTGCCGGCGACCACCGCCACGGCGCCCGCGGTGAGGACCTGGTGCTCCAGGTCCCGGCCGGTACCGTGCTGCTGGACGACAAGGGCGGGGTCGTCGCCGACATGACCACGAAGGGCCAGCGCGTCATCGTCGCCGCCGGTGGTCACGGTGGTCTCGGCAACGCCTCCCTGGTGTCCAAGGCCCGCAAGGCCCCCGGTTTCGCCCTGCTCGGCGAGCCCGGCGAGGTCAAGGACGTCACCATCGAGCTGAAGTCCATGGCGGACGTCGGACTGGTGGGCTTTCCCTCCGCGGGAAAGTCCTCCCTGGTCAGCGTCCTGTCGGCTGCGAAGCCGAAGATCGCGGACTACCCGTTCACGACCCTGCAGCCGAACCTCGGCGTGGTCAACGTCGCCCACGACGTCTTCACCATCGCCGACGTGCCGGGTCTGATCCCCGGCGCCAGCCAGGGCAAGGGCCTCGGCCTGGACTTCCTGCGCCACATCGAGCGCACCGCGGTGCTGGCCCACGTGGTGGACTGCGCCGCCCTGGAGTCGGACCGTAACCCGGTGGACGACATCCGCGCCCTGGAGACCGAGCTGGCGTCCTACCAGTCGGAACTGTCCGTGGACGCCGGACTGGGTGACCTCGGCGAGCGCCCCCGGATCATCATCCTCAACAAGATCGACGTCCCGGACGCCCGCGAGATGGCCGAGCTGATGCGTCCGGACCTGGAGGAGGCGTTCGGCTGGCCGGTCTTCGAGATCTCCACCGCCAGCCACGAGGGCCTGGACCCGCTGCGCTACAAGCTCATGGAGATCGTCCGCGACCACCGCGCCGCGCACCCGCCGGAGGAGGTGGCGGCCCCGCAGGTCATCACCCCGAAGGGGCAGCGCCGTCGCGGTGGCGGGGACGTCGACTTCGAGGTCTCCGCGGATCCGCAGTTCGAGGACGCCTTCATCATCACCGGCCGCAAGCTCGAGCGGTGGATCAAGCAGACCGACTTCGAGAACGACGAGGCCGTGGGCTACCTTGCCGACCGCTTCGCCAAGGCCGGGGTGGAGGACGCCCTGTTCAAGGCCGGGGCCGTCGCCGGCAGCGAGGTCACCATCGGCGACATCACCTTCGAGTGGGAGCCGCACACCGCGGCCGGTGTCGACCTCATGCCGTCCGGACGCGGTACCGACCGTCGTCTGGAGCACAACACCCGGTCCACCCCGGCAGAGCGTAAGCGCGCCTCCCAGGCCCGTCGTGGCCTGATCGACGAGTACGACTACGGCGACGGGGAAGAGGCCAGCCGCGACCGCTGGGAAGGCTAGTGCCCGGCGTCCACCCACAGTCCGCGGTGGGCATCACGGTTTCATGGCGATTGGGTCGGTCGGCGGGTAATAATGAGTGGCATGTCCGACACAACTGATGCCCCTGCGTTCGCCGGTGACTCCGGCACCTCTGGTGAAAGTGACGAATCGTCGACGTCCGTCTTCGAGTATCCTGCTCCCCTGGAGTTCGGCACGGACGCGGTGCATCAGCCCGGTCCGGTCATCCCCGCCACGACCAAGGAGTTCCCCGACGCCGAGGCCACCGAGGATGACCCGGAGTACGGGCACCGCTCCGATGTCCGCACCACCATCCGCAACGCCAAGCGCATCGTCGTGAAGATCGGCTCCTCCAGCCTCACCGACGACACCGGGCTGGTCAGCCCGGAGCAGATCGATGTCATCGCCGACGCCCTCGAGGCCCGTATGGACCGCGACACCGACGTGATCGTCGTGTCCTCCGGTGCGGTGGCCTGTGGCATGGGTCCGCTGGGGCTGACCCAGAAGCCCACCGACCTGGCCACGAAGCAGGCCGCGGCCGCCGCCGGACAGGTCCTCCTGGCCCAGGAGTGGGCCCGTAGCTTCGCCCGTTACGGCCGTTCCATCGGCCAGGTGCTGCTCACTGCCTCGGACGCGGCCCGTCGTGACCGCGCCCGCAACACCCAGCGCACCGTCGACCGCCTGCGCCAGCTCAAGGCCGTGCCGATCGTGAACGAGAACGACACCGTCGCCACCTCGGAGATGCGCTTCGGCGACAACGACCGTCTGGCCTCCCTGGTGTCCCACCTGGCCTACGCCGACGCCTTGGTGCTGCTCTCCGACGTCGCCGGTCTCTACGACCGCAATCCCGCCGAGCCGGACGCCCGCTTCATTGCCGAGGTCAAGACCGGCAAGGACCTGCGTGGTGTCGTCGCCGGTGACGGTGGACGCCTGGGCACCGGTGGCATGGCCGCGAAGGTCTCCGCGGCACGTCTGGCGTCCCGCGCCGGTATTCCCGTGCTGCTGACCTCCACCGAGAACATCGGTGCCGCCCTGGACCAGGCGAAGGTCGGGACCTGCTTCTGGCCCCGCGAGGACCGCCTCTCGGCCTGGAAGTTCTGGGTGCTCTATGCCGCGGACTCCGCCGGCACCCTGCACCTGGACGCCGGTGCGGCGAAGGCCATGGAGCGTCACAGTTCGCTGCTCGCGGTCGGCCTGACCCGGGTGGACGGTGGCTTCACCTCCGGAGAGGTGCTGGACATCGTCGGGCCGGACGGTGTGCTCATCGGCCGTGGCGAGGTGAACTACGACTCCGCCACACTGGAGGGCATGATCGGCAAGTCCACCTCCGAGCTGCCGGACTTCGCCCAGCGTCCGGTGGTCCACGTGGACTACATGGCGACCTACTCCAACCGCCAGTCCCGGGTGTACGGAGCCACCAGTTAAAGATTGTTGAACAATCTGGGTGATTTCGGGGCGTTGATCGCGTACCCTTGGAAACCATGACCGACGCGACGATCACCCCAGCCACCGATTCCACCGCCGGACTCACCCCGACCCGCGCCGCCGAGCGCGACGAGGTCCTCGCCAAGGCCCAGAAGGCCCGCGAGGTGTCCAAGCGTCCCGCGCTGACGACCACCCAGAAGAACGACCTTCTCCTCGACGCCGCCGACCGCCTGGTCGCCGAGACCGACTCCATCATCGCGGCCAACGAGAAGGACATCGCCGCCGGACGTGAGCGCGGCATGTCCGAGGCGCTCATCGACCGCCTCGCGCTGGACGCCGCCCGTATCGAGGGCATCGCCGGCGGCCTGCGCCAGGTCGCCGACCTCGCCGACCCGGTCGGTGACGTGGTCCGCGGCTCCACCCGCCCCAACGGCCTGCAGATGCGCCAGGTCCGCGTCCCGCTCGGCGTGATGGGCATGGTCTACGAGGCCCGCCCGAACGTCACCGTCGACGCCTTCGGTCTGGCCGTGAAGTCCGGCAACGTGCCCCTGCTGCGCGGCTCGAAGTCCGCCCAGAACTCCAACACCCGCCTGGTGGAGATCCTGCAGGAGGTCTCCGTGGAGCACGGTCTTCCCCGCGAGACCGTCCAGCTGCTCCCGTGCGAGACCCACGACTCCGTGCAGGACCTGATCACCGCCCGCGGCCTGGTGGACATCGTCATCCCGCGCGGTGGCGCGGGCCTGATCAACGCCGTGGTCACCGGGGCGACCGTCCCGGCGATCGAGACCGGCACCGGCAACTGCCACTTCTACATCGACGGCTCCGCCGACGTCGACGAGGCCATCCAGCTGGTCATCAACGGCAAGACCCGCCGCTGCTCGGTGTGCAACGCCACCGAGGTCGTCCTGCTGGACGCCGCCCTCGCTGACGAGGACAAGAAGAAGGTGCTCACCGCCCTGCAGGACGCCGGAGTCACCGTCCACGGCGAGGTTTCCGAGCTCTCCGCACTGGGTGTCGGCGGCGTGGTCCAGGCCGAGGAGAAGGACTGGGTCGAGGAGTACGGCTCCTTCGACATCGCCGCCGCCGTCGTCGACGGGGTCGAGGCCGCCGTCGAGCACATCGGCCGGTACACCACCGGCCACACAGAGGGCATCAGCGCCACCGACTACAAGGTGACCCGTTACTTCGAGCAGAACGTCGATGCCGCGGCGGTGATGGTCAACACCTCGACCGCCTGGACCGACGGCGAGATGTTCGGGTTCGGTGCCGAGATCGGCATCTCCACCCAGAAGCTGCACGCCCGTGGCCCGATGGGTCTGCCGGAGCTGACCAGCACCAAGTGGATCGTCAACGGTGAGGGTCAGACCCGCCCGTAAGGACCGATTTCCCCACTACTTCAGGTGGGGAACGTACTGTAGGGACGTATGGAGAGAATGCGTCCCCGCCGTACCGTCATCGCAACCGTCGCCCTCGCCTCCGTGATCGGGGGAGCGGGGACCGCCGCCGCCGGAACCGCACAGCCGGATCCGGCGGCGGTTTCTGCTGTGACCACGGAAGACGACTGCCCCGAGGTGGTCGTCCTCACCGCCCGCGGAAGCGAGGAGAACGACATCTATCCGCCGAGCCCGTCCAACGGTTACTCCAACGGCTACGAGGGTGAGACGTTGCACCGCTTCCTCGACTACACCACCCAGGTGCACCCCGGCCTCTTCGACGACAACGTCGCCCGCGTCCTTGCCGTCGACGCGTCGAAGTACCCGGCGCGCTTCCCCGTCGGTGAGGCGGGGGAGGACATCGACCCGTTGACGCTGGTCACCGGTGTCGGTCAGTTCGGTGACTCCATGGTCCGCGGACTGCCGGGCGGTATCGACACCGTCGAGGAGTACGAGGACTCCACCGGCTGTAAACCGGACTACGTGTCCCTGGCCTACTCCCAGGGTGTGGCGGTGCTCGGGCCGGTGCAGCACCAGCTCGCCGAGCAGGGGCGGCTGCGCGGTGCGGTGTACATGGGCAACCCCTTCCACCGCACTCCTGATCTGCTCACCGCGGGGCAGTCCTACCCGGTGCACAGCTACTGCGTGACCGACGACTTCGTCTGCGACTTCGGCCCACGCTCGGTGTACCTCGCCCTCACCGACGAGGAGGACGCCGGTGCCCACGCCGACTACTTCAGCGCCGCCTCCGAGGATCCGGACGCCGCGACCGCCGGCGACCGTCGTCCCGCGGACGCCCTGGCGAATCTGCTTGCATGACGCGGGTAGAGGGGGGTACAAGGTTTCGCTACCCTTAACGTCCCCCGTGTGGTTTGATCATCTCGTTGCACTTCACGCAACGACGTTCACGCATTCGAGAAGTACCCCACAACACGACCGTCAGATGAACAGCATCAGCGGTCCGTCATAGAGCAGAGCAGCCATCAGGCAGGCCACAGCGACTGCAGCGTGCAGCGGAGCCTCGCGGACGCCGACCTTCTTCGGTGGCCAGGGGTTACCGGCCGCAGCGGACGCCGGCACCGCCCGGGAACGCCACAGCGCCACCGCGAAGGCCACGACGGCGACCAGCCATGCGGCCCAGTGCAGGTGCCTGACCGGGAAGGTCGCGAGTACGGCGATCAGCGCCACCAGGTGGAACACCTGGGAACCGATCAGCCAGGCCTGGTCACCCTTCTTGCGGATCATCGTCTTCACGTACGGGACCGTGCCCACCGTGTACAGCAGCAGCCAGAAGACGGTCACCCACACCGCCGACGGCACCGCCTCCACCACATCGGTGGTGAACAGGTTGGACGTCCAGGTCACCCCACCGGAGACCGGACGGGACGCCCCCAGCCCGATCGTCGCGCCCACCGGCACGATGAACGTGGAGGCGGCCGTGGTGGCCACGCCGGACAGCAGCGAGCGGGGCGTACCACGCCAGGTCTCGTAGACGGCGATGGCGATCAGCGGGCCGAAGACGAACACCCACCACAGCAGGTGCGGTTGCAGCAGCAGGGCGATCACCGCGGCCACACCGGCGATGGCGCCGTAGACCAGCATCGGCGTCCTGGAGGCCTTCTTCAGCGTGGCGTTACGGGCCTTCATCCAGATCCCCGCGGCGAAGAAGGCGTGGTAGCCCACCACCCAGGCCACGGTCACCGCGAGGTAGGCCAGCCACATGCCGGCGGTGCCGCGGAGTCCGTCACCACGGTCCACGGGGAGGAGGGTGTCCCACACCTTCAGCATCCAGAACACCCCGACGATCACCGGGATGACGATCATCGGCCAGGCACCGTGCTGGTTCGGCTTCCACGGGTTGGTTCCGTGCTTCTTGGAACCCTTGGCCGCCTTGGACCCTGATGCTTGTTTTGCCTTCTTACTCATGACAGTGAGCGTATCGCGGCCCGGGGCGCCCCCGGGATGATTCTGACCATCTTCAAGGAGAACCGACATATGATCATCGACACAGACCGCGTTCGGGTAGGACGGACCGTGTCCGCGGCCCTGCTTGTCGCCGCGCTGACCGTTGCCCCTGTCGCAGCGGGCGTGGCGTCCGGCACCCCGTCTTCCATGTCCGCCGTGACCTCCGCCGCCGACGTCACCGTCGAGGAGATCACGAACCTGCCGGACGTCATGGTCCGCGGGGCGAAGAGCGCCCACCGCATCACCTACCCCTCGGTCGCCGGTGACGGTTCCGCTGCCATGACCAAGGCCAACGTCTACGTCCCGAACACCACCCGGGACGACGGCAGCTACCGCGTGCTGGCCTACACCCACGGCACCGTCGGAGTGGGGGAGAACTGCGACATCGGTCTGAAGTTCGGCACCGGCGGACGCTACGACGACTGGCTCGGCCCCTGGCTCGAGGCCGGCTACGTCCTGGTCGTCCCGGAGTACGCCGGTATCGGCGATCCCTCCGGCCACGCCTACACCCAGGGCGAGACCGCGGCGAAGAACACCATCGATGCGGTGACCGCCGCCCGCACGGTCTTCGGCCAGCTCAGTGGAGCCAGCTCAGGACGCCTCGCGCCGGGCTTCGTCACCGACGGTGGCTCGCAGGGCGGGCACACCTCGGTGTGGGCCAACAAGGTCGTCGACACCTACGGAGCCGAGACTCTGGTGGGCTCTTCGGCGTTTGCTCTGCCAGCGGACATCGGCGGCTACTTCGGGGCGCTGACCCCGGGCATCCCCGCGGTCCCGCAGACCACCTCGCAGCTGGTGATGTACGTGGCTTTCCTGCTGGAGGGCACCCGTCACTCCTCCGACCCGGACGCCCGGGCGCTGTCCGACAGCCCGGTGTTCACCGACCTGGCGCGCTCGCTCGCCGACGAGTCCAAGGACCTGTGCTTCCGGGAGATGGTCGAACGCGCCGAGGGGATCGCCCCCGGTGACCTGGTGACCCGCCCGCTGATGGGGACCTCCGCCATGGACACGCTGCGCCGCTACTCCGCGCTGCCGACCTCCGGCTTCACTGCCCCGATCCTGGTGCAGCAGGGTGGTCTGGACGTTGTCGCCCCCGCCGCCCAGGTCTACCCGTGGGCGGAGTCGGCGAAGACCTCGGGTGCCTCGGTGGACGTCCGGCTCTACCCCGACCAGGACCACGGACTGTCCGCCGCGGTGGAGACCAACGCCCTGGCATGGGCCGAGTCTCTGGCTTGGCCTGAGTGATACGCCGGGACGAGGAGAACCACCAGGTAGACTTCTGCACCGTGACTGACGTGAACAAGAGCCCTCGCCCGTCGGGACGGCCCGACCGTTTCCCCGACAAGCCCCCGCGGCGCATCGGGGTCATGGGCGGGACCTTCGACCCGATCCACAACGGCCACCTCGTGGCCGGAAGCGAGGTGGCCGACCGTTTCGGCCTGGACCTGGTCATCTACGTGCCCACCGGACACCCGTGGCAGAAGCGTGACAAGCGCGTCACCGCCGCCGAGGACCGTTACCTGATGACGGTGATCGCCACGGCGTCCAACCCCTTGTTCCTGGTCTCCCGGGTGGACATCGACCGTCCCGGGGCGACGTACACCGTGGACACGCTCAAGGACATCCAGCGCCGCTACCCGGAGGCCGAGCTCTTCTTCATCACGGGTGCGGACGCCCTCGAGCGCATCGTGACCTGGAAGCACTGGGAGGACGTCTTCAACCTGGCGCACTGCGTGGGCGTCACCCGCCCCGGGTACAGTCTGGCGGACGCCGGGGAGGCGCTGCGCAGCCAGGTCGACTCCGACCGGCTGAGCCTGGTGAACATCCCCGCGATGGCGATCTCCTCGACCGACATCCGGGAGCGGGCGCAGGACGGTCGGTCGGTCTGGTACCTGGTCCCGGACGGTGTGGTGCAGTACATCGCCAAGACGGCGCTGTACCGCGGCAACCACCCCGGTGGCCTGCCGTGGGCCGTGGCGGGGGAGGCGACGCCCGCTGCCGGCGCGGACCCGCAGGACGGCGACGGCCGGGACGACGGGGCCAACCGGAGCGTCCCGTACCACGAGCACTACAGCGAACCGGACGTCGACTGGGATCCGGACGGCGAGGGTGACCGCTTCCCGGAGGGCTGGTTCTGAAAATGCGGCAATAGTTGCCGCGCCTTGTAGAATCATCTGCGGATTACCCTTTTCCGAACCAGTACGTGACCCACGTAAAACCCGCACCCACGCAAAGGACCTGTACAGCACGTGACCGCTAGCGCCGACTCCATCAACCACGCGGGAATCGCCGCCCGCGCCGCCGCCGAGAAGTTCGCCGAGGACATCGTCGTCGTCGACGTGACGTCCCGTATGCCCCTGGCGGACTGCTTCGTGCTGGTCACGGGCGACAACGAGCGCATGGTCGACTCCATCGTCGACGAGATCGAGGAGAAGCTCTCCGAGATCGGCGTGAAGCCGCGCATGCGTGAGGGCAACCGTGACAACCGGTGGGTGCTGCTGGACTACGGAACCATCATGGTGCACGTCCAGCGTCGTGAGGAGCGTTCCTACTACGCCATCGACCGCCTGTACCGCGACTGCCCGACGGTGGAGATCGAGGGTGTGGAGCAGGCCGACCGCGGGTTCTGGGCCTCCGACGCCGAGGTCACCGAACTCGACGCCGAGGCCCCGGTGGACAACACCCTGTCGGCTGAGAGCGTCGAGGACCTGCCCCTGGCCGGTCCTGCGCCGGACGAGGACGAGCTCTAAGAGGCCTCCGATGACCGTGCACCCGGGAAACCCGACTGACCTGCGTCAGAGTGACTCTGACGGCACCAGTGGATCCGGTGCGTCCGGCAGTCGCCTCCCGGAGCGACGGCTGATCCTCATCCGCCACGGCCAGACCGAGTTCAACCTCACCGGCCGGATGCAGGGTCAGATGGACACCCCTCTGTCGGAGAATGGCCTGGCCGAGGCCCGGTCGGCCGCTGCCGAGCTGGCGAACTGGCCGATCGGGACGATCGTCAGTTCGGACCTGGAGCGTGCCCGGGACACCGCCGACGTGCTGGCGGAGTCCCTGGGCCTGGAGGTCGCCACCGACCACCGTCTGCGCGAGACCGACCTCGGGGAGTGGTCCGGCAAGGCCCACGGCGAGGTCGACTCGGTGTACCCCGGTCAGCGTTCGCACTGGCGGCTGAACCCGACCTGGGCGCCGCCGGGTGGGGAGACCCGCCTGGAGGTCTCCGAGCGTGCCGCGTCGGTCGTCACCGAGCTGATGGCGTCGTCGGCGTGGGACGCCGGGACGGTCATGCTGGTCGCCCATGGCGGCACCATCGGTGCGCTGACCTCCCGTCTTCTGGACGTCCCGGTGTCCCACTACCCGATGTTCGGCGGATTGGGGAACACCCGGTGGTCGCAGCTGGTGGCACGTCCCACGGACCTGGAGGCAACCGGCCCGGAGCAGTGGGCTTCGGCCCGGTGGTTCCTCGAAGGGTGGAATGTCGGTGTCGCCGCACCGCCCCCGGTGGCGGTGTCGAACGCGGATGAAGGAGACGGACGAGGGGTGAGCGCACGATGACGGTCAAGGTTGTCACTGATTCTTCGGCATGTCTGCCACCGGCGCTGGCTGCGGAGTACGGCATCACCGTGCTCGACTTCCACGCCGAGGGCAAGGGCGACGAGGAGACGACGGCGGGTCTGGGGTCCCTGGAACTGACAGCCTGCTATGCCCGTCTGCTCGAACGCGGCGGCGACGACGGCGTGGTCGCGGTGCACATCTCCAAGGAGCTCTCGGGGACCTGGTCCTCGGCCTCGCAGGCTGCGGCTGTTCTGGGGGAGACCGTCGAGGTGCTCGACACCCAGTCGGCCGGCATGGTGGTCGGACAGGCAGCGATCGCGGCGGCCCGGTGTGCCGATGAAGGCGGTTCCCTGGACGAGTGCCGCGGTGCCGCCCAGCAGGTCATCGATTCCGGCCACCTGTGGTTGTTCCTGGGCAAGACCGATGCGATGGCTCGTGGCGGACGTTTGTCCGCCGGTCAGCGCCTGCTGTCCACGGCGCTGGCGATCAAGCCGATCCTGCACCTGACCGGCGGCAAGCTGGAGCTGGTGGCGAAGACCAGGACGCAGGCCAAGGCCATGGACCGTCTGGTGACGTTTGCCTCGGCGGAGTACCGGGCCGTGGCTGAAGCTACGCTGCAGGCGGACTCTGAGGCTGCGGAGGCTGACGCAGAAGCTTCCTCTGAAGAAGAGGTCGTGGCGTCCACCTCGACCGACGAGGTCTCCGTCCCCGTGGGCGAGACTGACACTGCCGACGCAGCCGAAGAAGCCGATGCAGCCGATGCATCCAACGACGATGCTGACGCCGAGGCTGGGTCTGCCACTGAGGAGGACTCTGAGGGCACGTCTGACTCGGAAGACCCGGACACTACAGATGAGTCCGAGAGTGATTCTGAGGGTGATTCAGACGCTGAGTCCGAGGACTCCGAGAAGCCTGCCCGCGGTGACCGCAATGCCCAGGTCACGGTCGACACCGAGCCGGTGTACCGTCCCCGCATCTTCAGCTTTGGCAAGGACAAGGGAGACAAGGGAGACAAGGCCGAGAAGTCGTCCAAGGCTGACAAGGCTGACAAGTCTGACAAGGCCGATGAGGCCGAGAAGACGGACAAGGCAGAGAAGACAGAGAAGCACGGCAAGGCCGATAAGGCCGGCAAACACGACCAGCAGACCCCGCTGGAGGACCTGCCGCGCGTGCCGATGCACCTCGCCGTCCACCACTTCGAGGCCGAAGAGGTCGCCGAGCAGCTCCGGGTGTCTCTGCGCGAGGCGCTGCCGAGCTGCGTGGTGATCTCGGTCGTCGACGTGACCCATGCGATGGCGGTGCACACCGGGCCGGGGGCCGTCGGTGTGTCTCTCGTCCGTGACTGATCGCCGTCTCACGCACCTCTGACCTCCCATGCGGAAAGTCCTCGAGAATCCCGAGACGTGGTTATCGTGGACAACACTTCTACCTGGTCAGAGTAGGTGAATCTCGGTTATCCACACACCGGAGGTTATCCACATGTTCATCGCGCGATGGCGGTGGACGGGCGGTTTACGCGGAAACCGTGCGGTTGCATTGTTCCCATGAGCGGAGACGCGGACGACAGGACGAGGTCGGCGAAGGCCCGGAAGAGCACCCGGCGTGTGGTGGCTGACAGGGTAGAGGCCCTGACCCAGCCGGTGCCCGGGCATGAGCTTGCCGACGTCCGGTTCGAGCGTCGGACTGTCATCAGTCCCCGGTCCGCTCGCACGCTGGTGATGGCAGTTGTCGCCCTGGTGGTGGCAGTGGGAGGAGTGATGCTGATTGGGGACCTGAGGAACAGCGGCGACGACGATGGGGGCGTCGTCGCCGGACTGTCACCAGTGTCCGGCGATGTAGGAACGTCGGGGACGAACCAGGGGGAAACACAAGGGGAGGAACCGGGGGACACGGGGGACACAGGGGACACGGGGGAAACAGAGGAATCCGGGGGAACAGCAGACCGGGATGATCGGGAGGGGCAACGGCAGGGGATGGCCGTTGTGTCGGTGCAGGGGATGGTGCACCGTCCCGGTCTGCTCACCGTCGACCGGGACAAGCGGGTCGGCGAGGTGATCGACCAGGCTGGCGGGGTGCGGGCCGATGGTCGGGTGCAGGGGATCAACCTCGCCGAGCCGGTGGTCGACGGCATGCAGGTTGTGGTGGACGCCGATGGTTCCCAGGTGGTTTATCCGGGAGAACAGGTACAGATGGAGAATATCCCGGGCGGGGGCACTGAAGGCCCTTCAGACCCAGGCAATGCCGCAGGCCTGGTGAACCTCAACACGGCGGACATGACCGCACTGACCTCACTGTCCGGTGTAGGCCCGGCCACGGCCGAGGCGATCGTCTCCTGGCGCGACACCCACGGTCCTTTCACCACGGTGGAACAGCTGATGGAGGTCAAGGGGATCGGCCCGGCGAAGTTCGAGGCCCTACGTGACCACGTCACGATCTGAACCGGCGTCGAGACCGAACCCGGATCTGACCCCGGGGCCCGGTTCGGGAACCGAGTGGACCGTCCCGGACCGCGACCCGCGCAGCCCCGACTCGGTACGCCGACGCCGTGGACCCGACCTCCGTCTGGTTCCCGTCGCGTTGACGGTGTGGCTGACGGTCACGCTCACCATCGTGACCAGGACGCCGTGGCCGGCGGTCGCATGTTCGGTCGTCGTGGCCGCCAGCCTCGTGGTGATGCGATGGGCCGGTCCGTGGCGTTCCGGCACCGTTGTCGATGAAGCACAAGGACGCATCATGGTCCGGACGCTTGCGCTGGCCATGCTCGTCGGCGCCGCCTGGTCGGCACGTGCCGGGTGGCTCGTGGCGCGGGTCGACCGCCACGTTCTTCGTCACGGGCATTCGAGGTGGGACGGTCCGGTCACCGTCGCGACCGCCCCGAAACAGCTCGACAGTGGCACGGTGCTGATCAACGTCACCGTCGAGGACCTTGGCACGGTACCGGTGTTCCTCGGCGACCGGACGGACTCCGCGAACCCGCGCAGTGAGCTTCTGGACCTTCAACCCGGCACACTGCTGCAACTCACCGCCACAGCGAAGGAGTCAGACCGTTCTTCGTCTCTTGTTCCGCTGAGTCTCAACGCCCAGGAGGTTCCCGAGGTCATCCGCTCACCCGACGGGATCGCCGGGATCACAGCGCACCTGCGGGGGAGTCTGCGCGACGCCGCCGAGGGACTTCCCTGGGGAACCGGGGAACTGATTCCCGGCATGGTGGTCGGAGACGTCAGCATGCAACAGCCCGGTACGCGTGAGGAGTTCCTCGCCACGGGGCTGACGCACCTCACGGCCGTCTCCGGTGCCAACCTCGCCATCGTCACCGGAAGCGTGCTTGTGCTGGCCACGGCTCTCGGCGCGCCCCGCTGGTCGCAGCTCGTTGCCGCCGCGGTGTGTCTGGTGGCCTTCGTCGCCCTGGTCGGCCCGGAACCCAGTGTGCTGCGTGCCGCGGTGATGGGTGGGGTGGGGCTCGTCGCGGTGTGGTCGGCGCGCAGGACGCACGGTTTCGCCGCGCTCTCTGCGGCAGTGCTGGTGCTGTTGGCAGTGGATCCGGGTCTGGCGGTGGAGTACGCCTTCATTCTGTCGGCCGTGGCCACTGCCGGAATTGTGGCACTGGCACCTCTGGTCACCCGGCGGATCCTGCAGGTGTGGACGGACCGTCGCACCGCCCGGGCTGGCAGTCATGATCCACCGGCCCGGTGGCAGGCCATGCTGGTCGGTCTGGTGGCGGTAAGTCTGGCGGCGGACGTGGTCACCGCGCCGGTGATCGTGCAGATGACCGGGGTGTTCTCGCCGACAGCGGTCCTCGCCAATGTACTGGTGGGTGCGGCGGTACCGGTAGTGACGGTCATCGGGATGCTCGGGGCGTTGGTCGCCGGACTCCACGTCGGGGCCGGGGTCGTGGTGCTGACCGCCGCAGCACCGCCAGCCTGGTGGATCCTCACCGTGGCGTCCGGACTCTCGAGTATCGATGTGCTGCACACCCCGGGCGGGTTCGGCTGGGCGGGGTTGGTGGTGCTCTCCGGCACGGGCTTGGTGACCATTGTGGTCTCCACCCGGTGGCGGGCTGCGGCATCCACCGGACTCGCGGGCGTCATCGTGGTGGTACTGGTGGGTTTCCACCGCGGCACGCTGACGACCGGACCGTATTCGGAGAAGTCGGGACAGGACGTCGGTCTGGTCCGCACCTGGTCGGAGGACCTCGACGAGGTGGAGTGGTATCTGGGGATCCGTCCTGCAGAGGGAGCCAGTGACGCGGGACCACCGGACATTTTCGCCGCACCGGGCACGGATCCATCCGCTTTCGAGGTCGTGTTCCTGGTGGATGAGGGCAGCGTCCTGACCGAGGAACGTCGCCGTACGAACACCGGGGCCCCGCCACCGGAGTTGTATGTCGTGACGTCCTGCGGGCGCAGCCGCGGCATGCCCAGCCAGACTCCGGCCGGGGTGCCGGTGGCGTTCCCGTGCCGCGACGGCACCGTGGTCCTGGCATCCGACGGTCTGCATGCCAGCGGGAAGTGACAGTCGGTGATTGCTGTCCGCCCGGGACTATATGATGGTCGGCATGGCAGGCAGTTCAGCACCGGCACCGGTGAACCTCATCGTCGGCACCGAGAGTTTCCTCGCCGAGCGGACACGACAGCAGATCGTCGCCGCCACCCGCGAGCGCGCCGGGATCAAGGACCTGCCCGTCGACATGCGTAAGACCTCCGAGCTGAGCGTCGGTGAGCTCGCCGAACTGCTCAGCCCCTCCCTGTTCGCCGAGGACCGCATCGTGGTGATCACCGTGGTCGAGGAGGCGGCGAAGGAGACCGTCGCACTCATCGAGCAGGCCGTCGCCGACCCGGCACCCGGTGTCGTGCTGATCCTGCAGCACACCGGCAAGGGACGGCAGAAGTCACTGGTCACCAGCCTGCCGAAGAAGGGGCCGTCGGGCACGGTTCAGGTGCACTCCGCCGCCGAGCTGAAGGGGCGTGAGAAGCAGAGCTTCGTCGAGCAGGAGTTCCGCCGGCACAAGGTGCGCGTCACCCCGGACGTCACCGCCGCGCTACTGGACTCCGTCGGTTCGGACCTGCGGGAACTCGCCAGCGCGATCAGCCAGCTCGTCGCCGACACCGACGGCAACGTCACCGAGGACGCCGTGCACCGCTACTACACCGGCTCAGCCGAGGTCTCCGGTTTCGACGTCGCCGAGCAGGCGTTGGCCGGACGCTCCGATGCCGCCGTCGGCTCTGCTCGCCGGGCCCTGCAGCTCGGCGTGCACCCCGTGCTGCTGGCATCTGCGCTGTCAGGGATGATCGGCGACATCGCCCGGGTGCACGGCGACCGGGTGAATCCCCGCACGCAGGCCGGCGAATTCGGCATGCCGCCGTGGAAGCTGGAGAAGACCGTGCGCGCGGCGAGGGGGTGGTCCTCGGCCTCGGTGGCTGCGGCGGTGCAGATCGTCGCGGAACTGGATGCCGGGGTCAAGGGACATTCCGCGGACGCCGAGTGGGCGGTGGAGAACGCCGTGCGGCGTATCGCCGGCCTGGCGCGGGGGTAACGCTACCCCCGTCAATGTGTCCGGGCGGCCGTGATCCCGGATATGCGACGGGGGTGCTGACCACGGTGTACCCGGCGGGGAGACGATGAGCGTCTTGTGCTGCTCAGACAACTGTATGGATAGCAGGGTCGTGGCGACGGGGGACGCCTCTCTAGGGTGGTCGACGATCCGCCGATGATGTGACTACGGTCACATCCGGGCGGTTCTCATGTTGCCCGACGTCTCCTGAAAGGCTCCACCTTGTCCGCACCTGTCACCACCGCCCCTGACGCTGCCGCCAGCGACCTCGACGCCGCCGTCCTGTCCTGGTTCCACGACCTCAGCGCCGCGCTCGCCGAGACCGACCCGGTCACCGCCGCCCAGCGCACCACGGACCTCTTCCTGGAGACCGGGTTCTGGCGAGACCTGGTCACCTACACCTGGAACCTGCACACCGCCGAAGGTCACGAGGCCATCGCCGACCTGGTCACCGCCAACCATGACCGCCTGGAGATCACCGACGTCGCCCTCGACGGCGAGGCCGTCGACGAGGGCGACGGTGTCACCCGCGGTTTCGTCACCTTCAGCACCCCGTTGTTCACCGCCCGCGGAGTGCTGCGGCTCAAGGACGGCAAGGCATGGACACTGCTGACCTCCGCCCGCGAACTCCACGCCCGCCCCGAGTTCAAGGGACGCCGACGCATCCTCGGCGCCGAGCACGGTGTGCACGAGAACCGGAAGAACTGGGCCGACCGCCGCGCGGAACGCCGCGAGAACCTCGGCTACTCGGAGCAGCCCTACGTGGTCATCATCGGTGGCGGTCAGGGCGGCATCGCCCTGGCGTCCCGTCTGAAGCGACTGCGGGTTCCCACGCTGGTCATCGAGAAGTCCGAGCGCCCCGGTGACCAGTGGCGCGGACGCTACCACTCCCTCTGCCTGCACGACCCGGTCTGGTACGACCACCTGCCGTACCTGCCCTTCCCCGACGACTGGCCGATCTTCACACCCAAGGACAAGATGGGCGACTGGCTCGAGCACTACGTCGGCATCATGGACCTGGACTACTGGACGAAGTCCACCTGTGAGCGGGCCTCCTACAACGAGGCGTCCGGAACCTGGGAGGTCGTCGTCGACCGTGACGGCGAGCAGGTCGTCCTGAACCCCAACCAGCTGGTGATGGCCACCGGCATGTCCGGTGTGCCGAACCGTCCGACCTTCCCCGGCCAGGAGAACTTCCGCGGCGAGATCCGGCACTCCTCCGAGCACCCCGGCGGCGAGACCGACCGCGGGCGGCGCGTGGTGGTGCTGGGTGCCAACAACTCCGCCCACGACATCTGCGCCGATCTGTACGAGAACGGTGCGCACCCGGTCATGATCCAACGCTCCCCGACCTACATGGTGCGCTCGGACTCCTTCATCAAGCACGTCGTCGCCCCGCTGTACTCGGAGGACGCCCTGGATGCCGGCATCGACACCGACCGGGCGGACCTCATGTTCGCCTCGCTGCCGTACAAGGTCCTGCCCGAGGGGCAGAAGGCGGCGACCGCGGCGATCAGGGAGGAGGACGCCGACTACTACGCCGGGCTGGAGAAGGCCGGCTTCATGCTGGACTTCGGCGAGGACGAGTCCGGTCTGTTCCTGAAGTACCTGCGTCGTGGCTCCGGCTACTACATCGACGTCGGTGCGGGTCAGCTCGTTGCCGACGGCTCGATCGAGCTGCACTCCCGGGTGGGTATCGACCACTACACCGAGGACGGCGTGGTGCTCACCGACGGCACGGAACTCGAGGCGGATGTCGTGGTGTTGGCCACCGGCTACGGCTCGATGAACGGCTGGGCCGAGCAGCTGATCAGTCCCGAGGTCGCCGACAAGGTCGGCAAGTGCTGGGGTCTGGGGTCGGATACCGCCAAGGACCCGGGCCCGTGGGAAGGGGAGCTGCGCAACATGTGGAAGCCCACCCAGCAGGAGAACCTGTGGTTCATGGGCGGCAACCTGCACCAGGGGCGCCACTACTCCCGCTACCTCTCGCTGCAGCTCGCCGCGCGCCACGAGGGCATCGACACCCCGGTCCACCAGCTCGCCGAGGTGCACCACACGAAGTGACGTCCGGCGAAGTGCCCGATTCGTGGGATGGATCGTCGTGTTTTCGACGCCGAGGACAGCGATTCGTCCCACGATCTCGACAGGGCTCGTCGACGCAGATCAGTTGACCCGGTGACCCAGGTCGACCCAGTAGCGGCGCTTCGGGATGCCGTCCGGCCCGTCGACGATGTTCTCCAGCATTCCGCCGCAGGCCTCGATGGTCCGGTAGGACGCGACGTTGTCTTCGTCGCAGGTCACCAGGGCACGCTCGACGCCGCGTGCGGCGAGCAGCGCCAGTGACTGTCGCAGGATCTCGGTGGCGTAGCCCTTGCGACGGTGCTCCGGAGCGACGGCGTAGCCGATGTGGCCGTCGTACTTGAGCAGGTAGTCGGTCAGGCCGTAGCGGATGGAGGCCCGGCCGACGATCTGCTCACCAGTTCCCGCGCCATCGGGAACCACCGCGAGAAGGAAGTCGGCGGGTACCCGGTCCACCGGCAGGTCCGTGCCCTCGTGTTCCCGACGCCACGCCTCCAGGAGGTCGGCCCAGGTGTTCTCCTCGTCGACGGTGCGTCCGGCGAGGAAGCTGAAGTTCTCCGTGCTGATCTCGGCTTCGAGCTCGAGGACACGGGTTTCATCGGCGTCGGTGGGGAAGCGCAGTGCGAGGGTCATGCCTCTATGTCTACACGGCCTACCTGATCGCCAGGTGCACCTGATTCACGCGAAAGTTGAGGTTTGCCTTTCCTCCGGAACATGCCTGTGCAATGATTTCGGTCAGTGTCACGACTGTCGTGGCGCACCCCCGTTGCACGACATTTCAGGAGAGAACCATGTCATTGTCCCTGCTCACCCGCGGACGCCGTCGCTCGGCGATCGCCGCCGTCGCCGTGTCGGCCGCTCTCGTCCTCGCCGGTTGCTCCTCGGACGACTCGGACGGTTCGTCCGACAGCTCCTCAGGCAGCTCCGCTTCCGACGGTGAGACCCGCACGGTGACCGACACCGAGGACAACGAGGTCGAGGTGTCCGCCGACCCGGAGACCATCGTCCCGCTGCACTTCGCCGGCGTCTAGGCGCTTCTGGATCTGGGCATTGTCCCGGCGGCGATGCCCACGGAGCCGTCCCGGACGCTGCTCACCGAGGAGCAGTTCGAGCAGGTCAAGGACCTCCCGGTGATCAGCACCGTTGACGGGGTGAATGTCGAGGAGGTCGCCGGTCTGGACCCGGACCTGATCCTGGTGCCGAACATGATCGAGCCGGAGGTCACCGACCAGCTCCGCGAGGTCGCACCGTCCTACATCTACACTCACGGTGGCGAGGCCCGTGGTGAGTGGGAGGGACGCATCGCCCAGATCGCCGACGTGACCAACCGCACCGAGGAAGCGGAGACCCTGGCCGAGGAGCTCAAGGCTCGCCAGGAGGAGCTCGCCGAGAAGCACGCCGACATCGCGGGCGAGCTGAAGGTGTCGATGTTCGGCGCGTGGGAGCCCGGCGAGTTCAGCGCGAACGGTTCCGGCAGTATGCTCGGCAAGATCATCACCCCGGTCGGTGTGCAGTTCGCCGACGGTGTGGAGGAGGCCACCCGCGACGCCGACGGCTACGAGCAGTCGCTGTCGACCGAGGAGATCACCAGCGTCTTCGGTGACTCCGACGTGATCTTCCACAGCGAGCTCCTCGACGGCTCCACTGACGGTGCCGAGACCGACGCAGTCCTGGAGATGCCCACCTTCCAGGCACTGCCTGCCGCCGAGGACGACCACGTCTACGGCATCGGCAAGTCGACGATCGCCGGTTACACCGACGCGAGCTACGTCCTGGACCGTCTGGACGAGATCCTCACCGAGCTGGCCGAGGAGTAAGTCCTTACCCGGTGAACAGTCCGGCGGCCTTCGCGGCGGTCTGGATGACGCCGTAGGCCAGGGACGACACCACGATCACGTACAGCAGCCCGGCTGCGGTGGTGTGGATGGAACCGGCCTTGGCCGCGGCGTCCGCGCTCTTGGTCGCCTCGGTGGCCTTTGCAGCGGCACGGTCGGCCTGCAGCTTGGCCTCGACGACCTCGGGGTCCTCGTAGAAACGCTCGTTGACCTTCTTGACGAGCAGGTTGGCGATGAAGCCGACGACCAGGACGCCGACCATGATGAACAGCGACAGCCGGTAGAGGTCGAAGCCGGAGTTACCGGCGGATTCCTGCGACTCCACGACGGAGTTCACGATCAGTGGACCGGCGACACCGGCGGCGGCCCAGGCGGTGAGCAGACGACCGTGGATCGCGCCGACCTGGTAGGTGCCGAAGAGGTCCTTGAGGTAGGCCGGGATGGTGGCGAAGCCGCCGCCGTAGAAGGACAGTATGATCAGCGCGCTGACCACGAACAGGGCCAGCGATTGTGAGCCGAAGCTGGCCAGCACGAAGTACAGGACGGCACCGAGGCCGAGGTACATGACGTAGGTGTTCTTGCGTCCGATGTAGTCGGACACGGTGGACCAGATGAAGCGTCCACCCATGTTGAACAGCGACAACAGACCCACGAAGCCGCCGGCGGCGACCGCGGTGATCGCGAAGGAGTTCTGGATCATCGGGGAGGCGGACTCCAGGATGCCGATACCGGCGGTGACGTTGGTGAACAGCACGATCCACAGCAGCCAGAACTGCGGGGTCTTCATTGCGGTGTTGACCGCGACGTGGCCGGAGGACTGGATGGCGCGGGCCGGGGTGGCGGGTTTGTCGTAGCCCTTAGGGGTCCAGTCAGGGTGCGGAAGGCGGATCACGAACGCACCCAGGGCGATGATGACGAGGTAGAGAATCGCGAGGGTGAGGAAGGTCGCGGGCATGCCCGGGGTCAGGGAGTCCGGGTCGTCGCTGAACAGGGCCATGAGGTCGTTGGACAGCGGGCTGGCGATCAGCGCACCACCACCGAAGCCCATGATCGCCAGGCCGGTGGCCAGGCCGGGACGGTCCGGGAACCACTTCATCAGGGTGGACACCGGCGAGATGTATCCGATGCCCAGGCCGATGCCGCCGATGAAGCCGTAGCCGAAGTACACCAGCCAGAGCTGGTTGGTCCAGATGCCGAAGGTGGCGACGAAGAAGCCGAGGACCCAGCAGCTACCGGCGGCGACCATCGACTTCCGCGGGCCGACCTTCTCGACCCAGGGGCCGAAGAGGGCGGCGGAGATCCCGAGCATCGCGATGGCGAGGGAGAAGATCCAGCCGGTGGCGACCTCTCCGACGTCGAAGTGCTCGGCCAGAGGGCTCTTGAACACGGAGAAGGCGTAGGCCTGGCCGATGCTGAGGTGGATGGCCAGGGCGGCCGGTGGGATCAGCCACCGGTTGAATGTCACCGGAGCGATGATCGCGTCGCGGTCCAGGAAGGACATGGAAAGGGTACTCCTCGGGGGGGGGGACGTCAGTTATTGCTGTCGATGAATGTACCTGTGGTCCGACCGAATGAACCCTGACGTCCTGAAAATGAATGACGCTGTTACCCCCGTCACGAAGTTCTGGAATCATACCCAGGACTGACCTCCCCAGGGTGGAGGTCGAAAGTGGCCCTGTGCTGCAGGATCATCCCTCAGGCCGATGGGGGGACAGGGGTGACGCCCATACGCTGAGACATGTTCACGGCACAGGCTCATCTGCCTGTGTAACTATCACTGACTTGACGCTCTGAAGGATTCTCCATGACCACACTCGTCTCCTCCCCGGCTGAGGCTTCCGCCGTCGTACGGCCTGTCCGGTACCGGTTCCTCGACGCCCTGAGGGGTGCCGCACTGTGCGGCATCCTGTTCGTCAATCTCAAGGATCTGGTCGTCCTGGCCGATGCGAACATCGGGCCGCACCTGCTGTGGCGGATCTACGACGTGGCCATCCAGGGACGCTTCGTCCCGATCTTCTCCTTCCTCTTCGGCGTCAGCGCGTGGTTGCTGTACTCCTCCTCGGTGCGGCGGTACGAGCGGCGGGACGCTGCGGCCGGCGAATCCGGTGCGGTGAAGTCCGCACGCCTGCTGATGGTCCGACGCTTCCTCTGCCTGCTGGTCATCGGTGTGGCGCACTGGCTGCTGTTCTACCCGGGCGAGATCCTGTCGATGTACGCGGTGATGGCGTTGGTGCTTCTGGTGCCGGCGATGTTCCTGCCACGCACCCCGGTGCTGGCCGCCGGTGTGGTGTTGACCATCGCCGCCTACCTGACCACCGGCAACAGCCCGCTGATCTCGGCGACGCTGCTGATCACCGGTTTCGGCGCCGCTCAGTTCGGTCTTCCGGCCTGGTTCGAGTCCACCGATCGTAAGGACGTGATGACCTCCCGGATCGTCTTCGCGGTGTCTGCCATGGTCGGCGTTGCTCTGGGTGTCTGCCAGTTCCTGTTGCTCACGGATTCCATCGACAGCCAGCTGACGGCGGACCTCACCGGAGGCATCGCGGGTGCGGCGCTGGCGGTGGCGTACACACTGGGCCTGTCGTTGCTGTGGCGCCGGACGGGTGCTCGCAATGTCCTGGACGTGGTTTTCTCTCCGCTGGGGAAGATGGCGTTGACGAACTACGTCGGTGCTTCGGCGATCATCTGGGTGATCAACCAGATGATCGGTGGTCAGGTGCTGCCCACGGTGTGGTTGCTGCCGGTGATCAGCGCGGCCATCCTGGTGCTGCAGTGGGCGCTCAGCGTGCTGTGGCTGCGCTACTTCTCCTACGGGCCCATCGAGTGGCTGTGGCGCATGGCGACCCGTTGGGAGAGGGTGGTTATCCGAGCAGCACGCTGAGTTGTTTTCTACTCTTTTTCGTTGAGTTAGGTCGGTTGTGAAAGAGCGTCGTCGTTGTCTTCCAGCCAGTCCACCACTTTCGCGATGTCGACCTTTGACAGAGTGATTTCTCCCGGAACAGGGAAAGGGACTGGTGCGATCCCGACGGCATGACCGTCCTCCGTTTGCCCGGGTATCGGCGATGTCCGGGTGACGCAGCCATCGTCTGAACCGACGGTGATGAACAGCGTCGGAGCATCGAGGAGTGTCGAATAGGCGAAGCACTGGTACTGGTCGGACATGGAGAGCCAGGACATGGACGGGCCGGACTTCTTCCGCAGATTCTTTGGGGGGCGTAGCTCCTTGTATTTCGCATCGATCACAAAGTTCACGTCCTTGACCTTCGTGCGCTTCGTCCTGTGGTCCGGATCCGTCAGAATGATGTCAGGCTTCTTTCGCCTTCCGTGTTCAAAGAGATGGATCTGGCTCCCAGCGCCCTGTGTGTGGGCCCTGTAACGCGTGAACCTGTTCAGCGCAGTGGCCAGTAGCGTCTCCCAAAGTCCGGATGTAGGAACCTTGATCTCCGTTGCGAAGTCAGTGGCATCGTCGGATAGGACACCGACCGGGTAGCGCATGGTGAGGACGCATCGTGCTAGCCGAAGCAGACCGCGTAGCGAGCGCTCTTCGAGGCTTCCGCGAATGGAGACGAGTGACTGCACTGCACGAGGCGTGGGAATCACTTCGACATCGGAGAGACGGTTGTCCAGTTGCGCCGCCAAGGTCCTGTCGTCGACCTCCGCGTCCTCGTCATTGACAATGAGTCGGTTGGCTGCGCGTAGAACACGCCATGCCGGCGAATCGTGTGAAAGGTCATCGAAATGGCAGGTCACGGGTAACGTTCCTCGAGCTTCCCGGTCAGCGAGGGAGTAGGTGTCGATTCTTCCTCGGATCGCCAGGAGATCCTCGGTCTGTGGCTGAAAGGCATGGCGTCGGTGTCGGACAGCATTCGCCAGTTCAACCACGAAAGCATGCATGATCAGCGGTTTCAGGGGCGGAAAGTGAGGTGCGATTGTGCCCAGCAACTCTTGGTTCTGGATCGGTAACCTGTCGAGAAGGCCGCTGTCGTTCGCGGAGACGAGGTTCCAGAGGTGCTGAACTTTGTCCCGCCCAGGACGGAGGGCCTGTTCCATGCAATCTGCGTGCGGTTTCATACGTGGTTCCGCGACCTCATCGAAGAGACGGTCCATCGCTCCGTAGTCGGTCGTTGAGCCGGGCGTGTCAGCTTCACAGGTCTCTGTTTCTTCACCGACACCGGTGTCCTCAGACTGCGGCGATTCAGCTGCCGCGGATCGGAAGGTGACTGCGTAATCAGCCGGTACCTTTAGGACATCCCCTTCATGAATGGTCACTTCAACTCGCGATGCTTTTTGTCGCTGGGGCAAAAGGAGCGGTGCCGTGATGTCGATGTAGCACGGACCGGCATGCTCGCTGTCGCGCCAGGAAGCGATCTTGGGGAGGACATTGAGGATGAGAAGAGGGCCGTCGCTTCGGACGAAGGCTACGCCAACACCGTTTCCGAGCTTGGACGCCTTCAACCAGCGGACATCGGAGGTCATTCCCCAGACTCCAGATCCGCATCATCGTCCTCGACGAACCATTCCTCATCGAAGTCCACGACTTCCGGACTCTGTCCTAGGCCGGCACCGGTCAGATGCACCCAGTAGTGGGGCGCGTAGTCGGTCTCCTGCGTGGACTGGACGATATCCAGGGTAGTCTGGTTGAGACCAAACATTCGGGCGATCTCGCAGAGCTGATCCACGACGGCACGGCTGACTGACTCTATGTACTCGTCGATAATTCCTTCGGTGGCACCTTCGCGAGGAGCAGGTGTCGAGAAGAAGTAGGAGTGACCGATCCTGGCATCCGGGCCGACGTAGTCATGGAGCCGTGCATTCATTTCCTCGAGCCACCAGGCCAAGTCCGCGACACGTTCATTGATGTCAGCTGTGTCAACAGTATCGGAGTTGTTAGGCAGTGACTCCTGAGCGAGATCATGAAGGAGGTCATGATGCCCCAGCGGCTCCTTCACCAACCTCCGAAAACGGCGTTGTAGAGCCAGATCAAGAGAACCGACAGACCTGTCAGTGGAGTTCATTGTGCCGAGGATGTGAAGATTCTCTGGGACTCGGAGATACCGAGGGTGGGTGTCATCGGCCGTAAGCAGGCGTACCGAACGGGAATCTCGGACGTCGGAAAGCGCGCTTCCAGAAGAATCGGCAAGAATCTCGGAAACGGTCACCCGCTTCGATTTCTCCATAGCATAGAGCAGGTCGCCGAGAACCCGTGCCGTGTTGGCTCGGTTGATCTCGTCGATGAAGAGAAGATAGTTGTGTGTGGGGTCACTCCATGCGCGCTGGCACATGTCGAGGAACAGGCCATCCTCGATCGCGAACTGGGTTCCGAGTCCGTCCGGAGAAGCGGTTACCCGCAGCCCCCGGACGAAGTCCTCGTAAGTACTCGAGGGATGGAAAACTACGAACTCGACTCGGCTGGCGGAGTCGGTCGGAAGAGCTTCGTCATAACTTCTGATCAGTGAATGGAGTGAATGGGATTTTCCGGACCCGGCGACTCCTTCCAGAAGGACGTTCTTGTAGATACTCAGATCGCTTCTGAGTGCCTCTGTGAACGCCTCTTCGTCAGAGACATCCTGGTTCGGCTCTGTATCCAGTCCCATTGCCACGTTACGTCCTACCTCTTTGTCGAGGGCATTGAAAGTTGTCGAGAAGGCGTTCTTGGGAAGTGCTGAAATCTCGTTGAACCAGCCACTGCCTGCGACTTTTTCCATTGTGGTGGATGCTGCATCATCTGGATCGGTGCCTGTGTAGACAGTGTTGACCGGCTCGTCGGACTGGTCGATGTGCACGACAAATCCAGTATCCGTGGACGGATCGTAACTGTCGGGTGAAGGGTAGTCTGGATTCGGGTAGAGCGGGTTGACGTAGAACTGTCCGTCCCTGGTTGCGTAACCGGCACCATGATACGAGACAAGAGGATGACTGGTCCGGAACAGTCGGCCGACGGTGGAGGTGACTGCCGCGACACGGCTGGCGATGACGATGCCCTGACCAGTGTCCCGGAGATGCGCGAGCGTCATCGCTCCCCGAGTTTTTCCCGTATCCGTGTATGCATGGCCGTCTACGGTGACGGTGACTCCCGGTTCAGTTGTATGGGAATCGACGCTGGTATCGGAGTAGTTCCGCAGGACGTCGTTTAGATCGTCTGTCGTGGTTCCGGTGAGGAGGATGGTGAAGAAGCGGACGTCTCCACGGCGGGGTCCACCCGAGGCTGCCTCGTTTACCATCGAGACTGGAGGAATGGGACTGTCGTTATTCACTGTCGGGGCCCCGAAGGCGTAGAGGCCATCGCCGTGTCGGGTGACCAGATTCTCCCCGACGAGTTCGTTGAGAACACGGTTCACAGTATTTTCGACCGTTCTGCCCTGGGTCTCGACAAGTCTCCGAGATGTTATTCGTTTCGTGATTTCTCGGTAGTGGAGGGGTTCCTCGGCTTCCTTGATCACGATGAGGACGGCTTCACGAAATGATGCGGTTTCAGACATGAGTCTCCTTGAGGTTCTAGAGGATGATTAGCTATTAGGACATTGGCAGTGCCAGCATTACGAGAGCACAACCTCGAGCACCTCGCCACGCAGCGGCAGGTGAATGAGGATCCCGGCGGGCGGCTTCCCCGCGGCGTTGAGTGCCCGCCGGTAGACGTCCATTTGCCCGAGGTGCTCCTTGACCACGTGGCCGACAGGGTTTTTGCCGGGGTAGGTCTTGTGGTCCACGACCACCGGTCCTGAGTCTGTGGTGACCAGCTGGTCCAGCCAACCGTTGACCCGCTGCCCGGCCTCTGTCTGCCAGGTGAACGGGACCTCGGAGTCAACTGCGGTGGCCTGCATCTCTTCTTCGAGGTAGCGGGTCCACCGCTCACCGCATTCCATGACCTGGGCGGCGGTGACCTTGTCGCCGACTCCCCAGGATGCCACCAGGCGGGAGGCGACGGACTGCTTCATCTCCGGGGCCAGGATCCCCAGTGGGGCGGCGAGGTAGGAGTGGATGCAGTCACCGACCTTGTTCCACTCGTCACCACCGCCGCTGATCAGTGCTTCGCCGAGATCGGCGACGACCGTCACGGTGGCGGCCCTGGTCAGCTCGTCGGTTGCTTGCGTGGAACTGGCGGTGAAGGTGGCGGGGATGACTTCCCGGTCGGTCGGTGTGCCCTGCCGCTTCGCGTCGAGCACCGCGGCCGTGGCGATGGCCGGTGTCGGGCGCTCGGACTGCTTATCGAATACCAGTGGGGTGGAGTCGGCGGTGAGCTCTGCGATCTCCTCGTCCTCCAGTTTTGTCTCCTTCAGAGACTTCCATTTCCCGATGCTGGAGTACGGGGCGAGGACGGTGCGGAACTTCGACCGGGTCATCGCGACGTACAGCAGCCGCTGTTCCTCGAGCAGGTCCGAGGTTCGGCGTGCCATCTGGACGGGATCCTCCAGCAGCGCCTCCTTGACCCCCTTGTGCGCCAGCAGGGTCTCGGGCCAGAAGGTGATCTGTCGTCCGGCCAGCGGGTCGTCCATGGACATGGGCTCATCGGAGTGGACCCACACTCCGGCGGGCTGGAAACTCTCCCAGCCGTCGGGGAGGGCGACGATGACGGTGTCCCACTCCAGTCCCTTGGACCGGTGCACGGTCTGGATCTCAACAGCCCCGGCCTCGGTGACTGGGGAGGAGGTGGTGTCGTCCTCGTCCAGGTGCTCGAGGAAGCCGGCGGTCGTCGATGGTTTTCCGGCTGACTCCTGCTCGGAGACGTAGTCGGCGGCAGCCTGAAGTATGCCGAGGACGGCACCGTTGCGCGTCACCGGGGAGGCAGAGGCCGCCACGCGGAACCGAAGGTCGAGACCATCGATGATCTCCTCGATGATCTCCGGAACGGTCAGTTCGACCAGGCGGGAACGCAATTGATCCAGGAACACCAGAGTCCGATCCTCGGCCCAGGCATCGAACAGCTCCTCTCGCGCGTCCCGGTCTTCCGCGCCGGTGAGTTCCTCGAACCAGGTCTCGTGGGCCGGGTGGTCGGGCATGAGCACAATCATCTCGACAAGGGCCTGGGTGTCCTCGTGGTCGATCAGCCGGAACAAGGCGGCACGCACCAGCTGACCTTCACGGGTGATGGACAGGGGAGTTCCGGCACCGGAGCAGGAGATCCCGCGGTCCCGCAGAACGTCCCGCAGTTCGGCGGCGTGTTTGTTGTTCCGCACCAACACCGCACGCCGTGGCAGATCGCCGTCCGACGTCGGTTCCTCACCGAGGGACTCCAGTCCGTCGGCGATGCGCTGGTACCAGAGGTCCTTGGTGGCACGGCCGTCGCCGTCATCATGTGGCCAGGTCATGGTCTCGCCGGCGGCCAGCGGACCGTCCTGCTGGTATTCGGAGGCGCGGATGTCCGGGACGGTGAGGACCACGTCCTCGGTGCTACCGGTGTCTTTGTCGGCGAAGAGGTGGCCGAAGAGCCGGTTGGACAGGTCGAGCGGTGCCTGCCGGGTGCGGTAGGAGTGCGCGAGGGTTTCCGAGGAGCCGTTGATGCCGTCGGGGTCGGTGATGGCGCGGACGGCCTCGTCCATCAAGGCGGGGTCGGAGCCACGGAAGCCGTAGATCGACTGCTTGGGGTCACCGACCCAGATGACCTCATCGACGAGTGACGCCAGTTCTGTGAACACCGCGAGCTGCAGCGGGCTGGTGTCCTGGAACTCGTCGACGACGAGCACCCGGTACCGGGCGGCGAGGGTCTCGCGGACGGCGGCGGTGGTGGCCGGGTCGACGTCAACACCCCGAAGTAGCCGCAGGGTGAGCTGCTCCTGGTCGGTGAAGTCGATCAGTCCCATGGCATCCTTGTACTCGGCGTAGGCGCGCATGCAGGAGGCGGCCGTGCGGAACACCAGGGTTATCAGGTCGTCGAGGTCCTGGCGAAGTTCCGGGTCGGCCAGGATCTGTTCGGCGGTGACGACATCGCCGTAGGTCTCCTTGATCCGCTTGAGTGGGTCGCCTTTTAGACCGGGGACCTTGCCCTCGGCGAGCTTGAGCCAGGTGGTCCACGGCAGGATGTCACTTTCACGCTCGACGCGGTTGGCGAAGCTCCGTAGTTTCGGAAGCCGGTCGTAGAGTGGCTTGGGCTTCTTCGCGTCCATGTCGACCTCGGACGCCAAGACATCGGGCAGCCTGCGTGCCGCCCCGGCGAGCAGTGAGCGGGTGTTGAGCGGCTCGGTGATTCCGGATTGGGCATCGAGGAAGTCGGCGAGGCCGGCCCGACTGGTCTCGGCGAGACCTTCCAGTTCATGGTCGGCGATGTTGTTGGCGCGGGCGTGGTCGATGACCTGGCGGATGGTCGCTGCCCAGTTCACCCCGGTGGCGTAGTAGCCGCGGTCGTCGGCTTCGTCATACCCGGTTCGGGCCAGCAGGTGGCGGTTCTTGTCTTCGGCCTCGGCGATGATGCTGTCGGTGGCCAGTCGAAAGGAGGTCTCCTGGGTCTGCTCGGTGAGCACTGACAGTTCGGGGGAACGACCGGCGTCGAGGGCGAAGTCGGTGAGGATGCGTCCGGTCACCGAGTTCACCGTGCCGATCAGTGCGGTCTGCATCGCTGCGGCGGCGTCGAGCATGCCTCGGTCGACGAGCGTCCCGCGGATCCGGTCCTTCAGCTCTGCGGCGGCCGCCCGGGTGAAAGTGGTGGCGATGATCTCGGAGGGATGCAGTTGGTGACCGGTGCTTTCAGCGCCTGGTGCGCCGCTGAGTCGTTCGGTGAGGATCTCCGTCAGCCGATAGGTCTTGCCGGATCCTGCGGAGGCCTTGATGATCGTCCAGTTCGAGGGGGTGCTCATGCGAAGTCTCCTGCGGCGCCGGTGATGATGGAAAACTCGGTGTGCTTTGCGTTGTCCTCCGGGAAGAACCCGTGGGTGCGGACCCATTCGAGGTCACTCTGGAAGGCTTCGGTCTCCTCGTCGTCGAAGGGGGAGGCGGGACTCTCGCCCTTCTTCGGCTTCTCGAACTGTTGCCAGTCGGCCCGGTTGACCAGGTTGCCGAGGTCGGTGACCTGTCCCTTGCGGAATCCGACGATGACCGCGTTCAGCCCGGCGACGGCCCGCTGCCACAGTTCGTCGGTGTCAGCTCCACCAGAGTCGGATGCTGAGACCTCCAGAACTTCACCATGGGCGGTGCTCTCGGACTCGAAGAACCGGGCGTCGGAGGTGTCGAAGCGATTGCCGTGCAGCGAGAAGTAGGCGACGGGTACATCGGCCAGTGTCGTCAGGTCGTGCTCGACCGCCACGGACTTGGCGTAGACAGCGAGCTGCAGTGCCATACCGGACTCGATCAGTTCCCGGTACTTCTTCTTGGAGAAGGTGTACTTCAGGTCGATCACGCCGGGGGTTCCGTCGGCCATGATCACATCCATGTCGCGGAATCCCTTCAATGGCAGTTCGTCGTCGGCACCGCGGCACCCGGTGACCTTGGCGTCGATCGCACCCTCTACGGCTCTGACCCGGATTCCGGCGTCGGCGAGGGCGGTGAACAGCCCGTTGATGGACCGCTCGGCGATGGACAGGAAGGTAGCGAGTTCCCGTTGCCGGCCGGGGAGGAGAAGTTCAGAGGCGTAGTGCGGCGCGGAGTCGGCGAGTTTGGCCTGCACATCGGCACCGGTGGTGTGGACGGTCACCGGCTCACCGTCGTTGTCGGCGAGCTGACCGTTGACGATGTCCTCGACCACGGCGTGGAGCCAGGTTCCGACCATGCGGTTGCCGGAGGGGACGTCCGCCAGGGATCCGCCTTCAATCCCCAATCTGCGCCCCAGCAGCCACTCCAGCGGGTGCAGCAGGAGCTTCTCCCACTGCGAGTAGCTGGCGCTGGACGGCAGCAGACTGTCGTTCGGCGTGAATTCTCGGTATAACGGATCAGGCGGGGTGAGGGGCATCGGCTCAGGGGAGAGGGATTGCCCGGCCGTCAGCTCGGCAGAACCGGAGGCGACGTCGTAACCCTGCCTCTTCAGGTTGTGCCGCAGGAAGGCGAGGGTCGGGTGTTCGGATGCTGTTTCACCACCGACGCGGGACGGCAGGATGACGGTGATGTGCTCGCGATCGTGCAGTGCCCGCAGTTGGCTGTCCAGGGTGAGTCGCGCGATGGACTCCCGTGAGGGAAGATCCACACCGGTCTGCTCCAACCAGGCGCTTTCCGCCGGGCGGAGGCGTTCGTTCAGGACCGGGGTGTCGTCCACGGGCAACCACCAGATGACCTGGGCGGTGCCGCCGCCGAGTTGGCCGGGGTTCGTCACGACGTCGCGGTGCTCCGACAGTTCAGTGCGGACACTGAGTCCACCGGTGTCGGTGACGGCGGTGATGATCTGGTCGAGTTCCTGCGCACTGATCTGCGCACCCATTTCGGTGATCAGGTCGATGACCCGGTCGACCTGTGCGATGACCTGCGTGGCATCGTTGCCGTCCCGGTTGTAGCGTGCGAGCTGCGTGGTCAGCCAGAGCAGGTGCGTCTCGATCAGCGCAGTGTCATAACCACCGTCGTGGTCTTCGGTGTCGGGGTGATCCTCCAACGGGGTCGTGCGGATCAGCTGGTCGAACTCACGGATCTGCGCGGACTGGACGGGGTCGTCCACTCTTTCGAGCGCCTTTTCAACTGCCTCCATCCACGCGGGACCACCGATTCCGGGCTGTTCGTTCAGCGCCGAAGTCAGCCGGTGGTGCAACTGGATCGGAATGATGGGGAACATCATCGTGTGGTACTTCGATGGTGCTGCGTCGTAGTTGGCGCAGTCGTCGCAGTCCTGGTGTCCGTCGATGAAGCCGTCCTCGCCGTGAGTCTCACACGGCGCAACGTCCTTACCCTCGAAGAATTCGACGGGAATGGAGATGTTCAGTAGGTCCACCAGGGCATGGACGTCGTAGGGCTTGGTCATGGCCCGGAGAAACACCGGGATGACGTCGCTGAGCGGGGAGCTGTGGCGGGTGTTGACCCCGATCGGGCTCTCGCCGATCCTCACCAGCTCGCGGTCGAGCAGGCTGGTGGACTGGGTGGACAACACAGTGTGCTTCCTGCCCGCCTCGCTGAGGTCCTGCAACATCCGCGCGGTTGCCGGCGCAGCATCCCATTCGGTGTCGGAGGTCATGATGACGAACCCGGCGAGGGGAGTGGGATCGACGTTCTCGGTGATCTCGACGCCGAGAACCTCCAGCCCATCGAAGATACGGCGCCAGATCCGCGGAAGGCTGCTCCGCTCGCCCACGACGGTGATGGCGTCGATACCGGTCGGCCACGCAGCTCCAGTCGCAGTCAGCTCGGTGATTACCGCGTCCACCTCGCGCAGGGCATCGGCGGAACCGGGTGCCCATCCGGGACGGGCGGGGAGCTGTGCCTCGATCCTGGCGAGGACCCCGAGCCGCTCCGGGATCTCGTCCTGCGCGCCGGCGGAGGCCGGGTCCCAGCCACCCTGAATGAGCTCGTCGCGCCAGGTCAGCAGTGACTGGGCGACGGCCCAGGGGTCGATGCGCGTACTGGCGACCGGCCAGGGGGAGCTGCCCGGTGCTGCGGCAGCGTCCAGCTCGTCGACGACGGTGACCAGCGCCGACCTGTATGCGAGCATACGACGGGCACCGTCGACTTCGGGTCGGGTGAGGGCGAACCGGGTGGCGAGAATGTCGACCAGTGTCGCCGGTCCGACGGTGACCCGGCCGAGTGTGGAGGGTGTGGTGGTGTTCGACCAGCGGGCGCCGTCGTAACTCCATCCGAAGGTGATGTGCATGTGGTGAATCCTCACGTGGTTTGTTGTCGTCGTCAGACTATCGGAGGGGTCGGACACGGAATGTCGACTACCGGTTCCCGTTCTTCGAACGGTGGTACACGGCGAACATTCCGGCGACCACAACCACAACAATGACGAGCGTCAGCCCGAAGCCGCCCCAGGTGTCGACCCATGGACTCATCTGAAAGACCCCAGGAATCGCGAAGGCGACACCACAGGCACCGATGAGTAGATTGCGGTTGGTGTTCTGGGCGGCGAGCCGTTTGTCCTCCGCTTTCTCGAGTTCGGCGTGTTCCTTCTCGAGTGCGGTACGTCGTTGTTGCAGTTGCAGACGTACCGACTGGTCAAGGATGGTGTAGACGTCCTTACGTAGCGAGATCTCCGAAACGATGTCGTCGTATCGTTCGGTCACGCCGGTCTCCGCCCGATAGGCCTGCAAGACGCGGGTCCCCATCTCATGGTCAGGCACGGTATCGAACCACAGGTGGTCCCGTAGGAACAGAAGGTCGGACTGGATGTGGCCGAAACGTTCCGATTGCTCCTCCAGATAGCTCATGTTCTTGGAGGCGGCGTCCGAGTCCTCGATCTCCTGGACCTTTTCGGGGAGCTTCAGCGTGAATTCTCGCAGTCTGTGGCTGAGCTGCTGGAGAAACTCGCGCGACCGATGGACAAGGATCATCAGGTCCAGGAAGTGGGTGGAGGTCAACCTCCAGGGTTTCGTGTCACAGTCGTTGGCAGGGGAGCGGCGCACCGCTGCGATACCGCTGGGGGATGCTGCCATTGCCCAGTGCAGGTAGTTCCCGAAGAGCAGGTCCTTCCCTGAGTCGCAGCACGGATCGGGCGTGCCTTCGACGAACCCGTCACTGCCTGCGCTCAGCGACCACGCCCACATGTCGGCGGGGGACCAGCATCCATTTCCGGACGTGTCGGTGTCCTCGAAGTGCGTCGGTTTACCGAGGGGGCAGTCATACGGGACTGCGCTGACACTGCGGATTGTGCGGCTCCCGACGATCCGGTGAAATGCCTCGGGACCTTCATGGAGGGTGCCCGCATGACTGTCACCTTTCAGGTATCCGCCCCTGGTCGCGGCGAAAGACACATCCGCATCCTTCGAAGATTCGGGCAGGCCCGCAGAGAAATCCCTCGCTGCAGTGTTGAGGAAGACCTCGAGCAACCTGGTGCTGCCTGCCGGGTCGACCGTGGAACCAGGTGCGGTAGTCAGCTTGAACTGCCCTGGTTTCCGGTAGGGGCGGTGCAAGGCGAGGGAGACGAATTCCAGCATTGCCGATGAGCAGTTCTCGACGATGATGTGCAAGACCAGATAATCGGTGCCGAGTTCGATCTGCCGGTCGTCGGCATCGTGGAACCGTCCTCCACGGAACTGGAGGAACTCAGTGCCAGCCAGACGAATGGTTGCTGAATCGCCCGTGCTCTTCTCGGCGACGAGTGTGCAGGTTTCGCCGAGATCACGGTGGTGTGCGACATGAGCTGTGTTCTTTCCTGCTCCGACCGACTCCTTCAACGGTGAAGCGAACCAGCTCTCTGACGCAGAGGTCAGTGCTCTGTGCGTTGCCGTCGGATCTTCGTCGCCCGTGGTCGTGGGGACTTCGATTTCTGACACACCAGGAAAACGGCCACGATTCCACGGTTCTCCGAGTTCGATGATCCTATGGGAACGTAGTTGATCAGGGAGGTTAGAAGGTGGGACCGGGAACGCGAGCGAGAATGCGGCCATCCGCCACTGGGCATGATCTGGACGACCAGTGGATGGGAGAGTGAGGGTGATTCCGTTGCCGTTGGAAGAAGCGGAAGCCATGACGGGTTTCGGCCTTTCTAGGTTCCAAGAGGAAGATTTACCTTAAGGAAAACTATGGCACGGTGAGGGGTGGCACTGCAGGGTGATGAGGAGTTCTCCCCACTTCCCGGGGTGCGCGAAAACACCCCCTGGTCGGTGATGACCAGAGGGTGTTCTTCGAGAAGTGCAGACTAGCCCTCGAGCTTGTTCAGCTGGGCAGCCAGGCCGGACTTCTTGTTGGCGGCGTTGTTCTTGTGGATGACTCCCTTGGTGGCAGCCTTATCGAACAGACGGGAGACGACGCGCAGCTGGGTCTCGGCGGCAGCCTTGTCGCCGGCCTCGATGGCGGCGTTGAACTTGCGGGTCTCGGTGCGCAGGCGGGCGCGGACCGACTGGTTACGCTGGCGTGCGGCCTCGTTGGTGAGGACGCGCTTCTTCTGCTGCTTGATGTTAGCCATGGGGCTTACCTCTTTCTGAACGTGAATACTGTGCGTTCGCCACTTCCACCCGGGTGAGCCGTACACACGATCTCTGACAACCGACCCAAGGTCCTGCCGATTGCGGTGTGCACGCCACGAATGGTCGCGGGTCAACTTGGAAGACACTACCAGCAGGACGCCCCGGCAGGGTAATCGCCGTCATCGCCGCTCACTGCACGCTCCCCGGCAGGTGGCCTACCTTGGGGGACGCCCGCCAGTGCACCCGGCAACCCAAGGAGAACCGTATGAAGTGGAACGAAGACAACGTCCCCGACCAGACAGGACGCACCGCCGTCGTCACCGGTGCCAACACCGGCCTCGGTTTCGAGACCGCCCGTGTGCTCGCGGAGAGGGGCGCCAGTGTCGTTCTCGCCGTCCGCAACACCGACAAGGGGGAGCAGGCCGCCTCCGCGATCAGGGACAAGGCCACCACCGGTGAGATCTCCGTCCTACCCCTGGACCTCGGCTCCCTCGAGTCCGTCAAGACTGCCGCCGCCGAACTCCACAACCTGGTCGACCAGGTCGACCTGCTGATCAACAACGCCGGGGTGATGTACCCGCCGAAGCAGACCACCGCCGACGGTTTCGAGCTCCAGTTCGGCACGAACCACCTGGGGCACTTCGCCTGGACCGCGCAGACCCTGGACCTGGTCCTCCCCGTGGAGAACTCCCGCGTGGTGACGGTGTCCAGCATCGCCCACAAGATGAAGGCCAAGATCGCTTTCGACGACCTGCAGTGGGAGAGCCGGGAGTACGACCGCATCGCCGCCTACGGACAGTCCAAGCTGGCGAACCTCATGTTCGGCTATGAGCTGCAGCGTCGCCTCCAGCAGCAGACCAACACCGTCTCCGTGGCGGCACACCCCGGCATGTCGAACACCGAACTCATGCGCCACCTCCCGCAGGGCCTGATGAAGACGACCAAGGCCGTCGCTCCGGTCTTCCTGCAGTCCCCGGAGCTCGGCGCGCTGCCGAGCCTCCGCGCCGCCACCGATCCCGCGGTGCTGGGCGGGCAGTACTACGGCCCGGCCGGCCCCGGAGAGATCAAGGGGCACCCGGAGGTTGTCGCCTCCACCCCGCAGTCCTACAACCAGGACATCCAGAGCAGACTCTGGGAGGTCTCCGAGGAGCTCACCGGAGTCAGCTTCCCGGTCTGACTCAAGTCACGGCTCGTTGAGGTCCCGCGTCCGCCGGTCGTCGGCCGGCGGGTAGACCATCCGCTGCGGCATCCGTCCGGTCAGCAGCTCCTCGATGTCGGACGCCGCGGCGAACACCCGCTCCCACCGGAACTCCTTCGGGATGCCGTCCACCGCGCCCATCTCGCCGGAGTCAGGCAGGTGGTGCAGCAGACCGGCACGAGCCATGCCCACCATCCCTGCGACCATCGCCTCCTGCGCCTGGATCTCGGTGAAGTGTCGGCTGGTCAGCAGGTCAGGGTCCACCAGTCGAGATGGCATCCACCAGTGACTCGTCGTCGGCGTCCCCGGCGGCCAGGGGGAGTCGTCCTCCTCCCAGGTCCGCGGATCCGACCACACCTGCGGCGCATGTCCGGTGAAGATGTGCCCCAGTACCTCGGCGATGACCGCGCCGGCATTGCCGTCGACCCGTCCACCGCCGAGCTCGGGTGCCAGGCGCAGCACGTACCAGGCATTCGCCGTGTCCAGGTCCACCGGCGGCACCGACCCGGGCACGGCCGTGTGCACGTTCAGCGTGTAAGGCCCGGTGCGTTCCACCACATCCGGGTTGTCGTGGAAGTCCACCTCCATGCCAATGTCACCGAGCCGGGCCATCAGGTGCGACCAGGCCTCGGTGCCGTCCAGGACCGGGGCTTCGGGGCGTCCGAAACCGGCGTCCTCCACGTCGGCGATCAGGTCGATGTCCAGCACGTACGGCTCCCGCAGCTCCACCCGCGCAGCCCCGTCGGAGGCGCGGTAGCCGTTGGAGTAGGCCTCGATTTCCGGCACCAGCTGCGCGGACCGGGACGTGACCTCAGCGTTGTGCCGGTAGCGCGAGCGGTAACGCCGGAAGATCTGCATGGTGGCCTCGATCGCGTCCGGCAAGGTGAGCGAGCGTTGCCGCACGGCGAAGTCGAGCAGGATCGGCACGGTGGCGTGGCGTTCCCGGGCGTTGCGCAGGCTCCACATCTCCAGTTCGAAGGCCTCGTAGGGGGTCATTACCTTGGTCATGCTCGGCCACCTCCGGTGGATGTGTGTCGTGAATCACATCTTTCGTGACCGATACTACCTCTGTGTGCCGTCGTCCTTCCACAATCCCGAGCAGCCGCGTCGGTGTGAGCCGGTCAGGTGCGTGTCCACCAGTCCGATCGCCTCCATCAGCGCATGCATCGTGGTTGGTCCGACGAATACGAAACCCTCCTTCTTCAAGGCCTTCGACAGCGCCGTGGACTCCGGGGAGGCCGTCGGTACTTCCGCGATGGTCGCTGGCCGCGGTGTGACCTCCGGCCGGAAGGACCACACGAACTCCGCCAGCCCCGTGCCCTCCCCGTAGCGTCCCCGCAGCGCAACAGTCGCCCGAGCATTGCTGATCGTGGCCTCGATCTTGCGGCGGTTGCGGATGATCGCAGCGTCCTGCATCAACCGCTCGACGTCCGCTTCGCCGAACCCGGCGACGACGTCCGGCTCGAAACCGCCGAAGGCGGTGCGGAAGGCGGGACGCTTGCGCAGCACCGTCGCCCAGCTCAGCCCCGACTGGAACGCCTCGAGGGTGAGGCGTTCGAAGACGCCGGCCTCGTCGGTGACCGGCATGCCCCATTCGGTGTCGTAGTACGTCGTGAGCAGGTCGGACGCTGCGGCCCACGCCGGGCGCGCCAGTCCGTCGGCGCCGGTGACCAGATCGTCCGACATCTGCCTAGAACCCCGTCTCGCGCAACGTGATGTTCAGCCGCCCCTGCACGCCGCAGTCGTGGGGCGCGGTGTTGGGGTAGACCTTCGTCACCCCGTGGTAGTTCTGCCGCGCCGGCCCGCCGAAGACGAAGAGGTCGCCGGACGCCAGCCACACATCCGTGTACGGCCGGTTGCGCGAGGTGGCGTTGCCGAAGCGGAAGCGGCAGGTGTCACCGATCGACAGCGACACCACCGGTGAATCCGCGCGCTCGTCGGCGTCGCGGTGCATGCCCATCTTCGCCGCCTCGGCGTAATGGTTCACCAGGGCGACGTCGGGGGTGTAGGACGCTGCGAGCGTGGCGTCGCCGGTGGCGTCCGCCACCGCGCGTCGACCGAGGTTGACGAGCCATTCCGGCACCGGCAGGACGGCCCGGTTGTTGACGTCGTGGGCGATGCGGCTGTAGCCGCGGTTGGGGTTCCAGTGCCAGCCGAGGCAGAGCATGGAAACGCTCATCGGGTGGCCGTGGACCGTGGGGGAATGCGGCGGAACCGGCCCCTTGGCCCAGGAAGCGGACTGGGCGGCGATCCACCGCTGCTGGTCGCTGGTGAGCCATTCGGGACGGTGATGTGCGCCGTCGGGAAGGTCGGAGGCCGGGGCGTGGAGGTCGAACAGGGTGGGTTGGTTCTTGTCGTTCATGCTCTGTTTCTGTTCAGGTCCACTGGTAGTCGTCGCGCAGGGTGGCGGCGATGCGGTCGTAGCGTCGCTCCGGCATGGAGACGCCGCGGCGTTGGATGTCGGCCTCCGGGATCTCGATGATCCGGTCGGCGCGGGCCCAGCACTCGTTGCCGCGTGGGTCCCACAGGCCGGCGCCGATGGGGACCCAATTGTCCTCCTCGTCATGGTCGGGGTTGGAGCTGATGAGCATGCCGAGCAGGGTGTGGCGGTTGCGCCCCACCACGATGCAGGCGCGCAGTTCCGGGGTGGCATAGCGGTCGGGGAGGATGTGGTACCAGATGACCTCGCCGGGGTCGGCCTGGCCGTCCATGTCGGGTGCGTAGATGACCGGGCGGGCGTGTTCTTCGGTCGGGGTGGTGACGGTGACGGCCTTGGCCCTGGCGGTGGTGTGCGTGCTCTGGTCCAGGCCGAGGTTGGAGTGCAGTTCGGCCAGGCCTTCGTCGAGGTTGCCGCGGTGGTGGAAGTACCGCTCGAGGAGGCGCCGGACTGGGTTCATGGGTCCCGATGGTACCCGGTGTGGTCGGCGGTCTGTGGAGGCGAGGTTCAGCCGAAGGCTTTGACCATCCGGAGTTCGCGCGCGGAGCCGTCGGGGAGCGGGGCACCCACCTCGTCGGAGTGCTCGAAGCCGAGCCTGGAGTACAGCGCGATGGCGCGCTCATTGTGGGGCATCACCGACAACCACAGCTCGGTGGTGCGCTCACGTCCCCACTCCTCGATGTGACCGACGAGTTGGTCAGCTGCACCGGTGCCCCGGGCGGACGGTGCGACCCACATGGAGATCAGCTCGACGGTGTGCCCGTCGTGGTCCACCATTCCCCGCACCATGCCGATCCAGGACCCATCTCGTTTCGCCGCGACGTGGAAGAGGTCCGGATTGCTCAGCTGTTGTCGCCACACTGAGTCGGCTGCGTCTTTCCAGTCCTCGCATCCAGACCCGATCGCGGCAGGGGACTCGCGCAAGGCCTCCAGTCGAAGGGCTTTCCAGTTCAGCCAGTCGTCCTGGGACAGGGTGTGGATCGTGTTCATCGTCCCACCGTAACGCAGCATTTGGGCCGTAGAGAACCAGCTATCTCGGGTCGATTCAAGGTGCGTTAAACCAGTCCCGCAACGGCCCTAGTGGATCAGTGACCTCAAGATGTAATGGTCAGGATTCCCGAAACCCAGGGTAGAGCTCCCACCGTCTGTTGATCTCCTCGACTGGCGCGATGGACGTGCCCACGTGGAAGTAGACGAGGATGTCTGCCTGTCGGTTTCACAATTCCCGTACCGTCGCGCCAACTCTTCTAGACCCGCAGGTCGGCCCCTGCGCAGTGTGTCAATCTTCCTGCGCAACAATCTAATGCTCTGTGACCCGCCGGACAACTAGACCCGCTGATCAGTTCGTCGAAGAGCGCCCAGGTTACCTGTAGTGTTACGAAGTCATCATCGATGTCCCACAGGAGATTCTGGCATTGATCCGTCGAGGAGCCGATCTTGGTCAATAGAGAACGGCGGTGCCGTTGCTGTGGGGAATCCTTTCCCACGCGGTCTCCCGCGGTCTTCCGCCGTAGGCATTGCGGGTACCCCCTGAGTATCTTAGAACACAGATAGACGAATGCTCAGTCCGCGACTCTCCTTACCCCTAGGAAAGCCTGCCCGACAGCGGTCGCATACCCGGTGAAACCCGACCTGCACTTTGGCCCCGGGAGCCCGGGATCACGTTCATGAATCCGTTTGCGCAGGGCATCAGGCCCACGACGAAGCCGCAGGTCGATCGGACGTGCTGATACGGAAATTTCGGCGGCGGAGTTGGATCCTCCCACAGTGACCATACAGGACATCTATGTGGAGTGGCCAGTGTTAGTCGACACATGCTTATCAGACCCGTGAATTCGCACGCCAGCGACGTGGAACGGGCCGACGTAGACGAGGCTCCCGGGCGACTTCGTTGACCAATTTCCACCCCACGCCGAGTACTTTCGTATTGGCGGCGACACTAGTCTGGTCGATGCTGAGCAATTTCAGGTTCTCGCGATTCCTCCGGTGTTCTATCTGGGTAATGTTGTCGGCACACGTTGGGAGGTTTGGAAAACCGGCTCTTCGCGATTCAGAGTGCGTAGCTGACGTGGGATGAGGGCTCGGTGTGGCACAACATGTAGAGGCCCTGGCCGGTACAAGATGAGAGTTTCCACACCTTCATCCGAGCCGAACCAGGACCCTAGAAGTGCACACTACTGGCAACCTCGTCGCCGACACTATCTGCCGCACCGCAGAAATCGGACTGAGCATCACCGACGCCGCCGACGCCGGTACCCTCACCGTCATCAACGCGACCCCGGTGACCGTCACCGACACCTGCCCGGATTGCACTCACCCTGGAGTCAAGCGGGATCACGTTCGACGTCGACTCGTCGATCTGCCGGTGGTCGGCTTCCCGACCCGGCTGCACATCCGGGTCCCTCGCTTCACCTGCACCAATCCCACCTGCAGCAGGAAGATCTTCCAGGCGTCGCTGGCCTGTGCTGACGACGGGGCGAAAATGACCCGGTGGGTGACCCGCTGGATCCTGCAACGACTCGCAGTCGACCGGATGAGTGTGACTGCCACCGCCAAAGCCCTCGGGGTGGGCTGGGAACTGGTCAACACGATCGCCGTCAATGCCGTCCGCGATCTGGTCTATGCTGATCCGGACCATCTGGCCGGGGTACGGATCCTCGGTGTCGACGAACACGTCTGGAAGCACACCCGCCGGCCCGGCGAGCCGTCCGCGATGGTCACGGTGCTGGTGGATCTGACCCCGCTAGCTGACGGGACCGGGCCGGCACGTCTGATCGACATGCGGCCCGGACGCAGTGCTGAAGTCCTGCGCACCTGGCTGACAGAACGTGACCGGGACTTCCGTGACGCGGTGCAGGTGGTGACCATGGACGGGTTCACCGGCTACGCCACCGCCGTCGACCATGCTCTCCCGGCGGCGAGGAAAGTCATGGATCCGTTTCATGTCGTGCATCTGGCCGCCGAGAAGCTCACCGGCTGTCGACAACGCCTGCAGCGCGAAACGACCGGGCGACGCGGGAAGAGAACCGATCCGCTGTACAAGCACCGGAAAACACTGTTGACCAGGTTCGGCTTTCTGACTGATCGGCAGAAGAAGCGTCTGGAGGTTCTGTGGGCGGCTGATGATGACCACATTGCCCTGGAAGTGACCTGGGGGTTCTACCAGGACGTCATCGCCGCGTACTCGCATCCGCGCAAGGCCGAGGGCAAGAAGTTGATGGAAACACTGATCAACACGCTGCGCAAAGGCTTACCTGCGGGGCTGGAGGAGCTTGCGCAGTTCGGTCGGACGTTGTGGCGTCGCCGTGACGACATTCTGGCGTACTTCGACATCGGCGCGTCCAACGGGCCGGTCGAGGCCGTCAACGGCAGGTTGGAGCATCTGCGTGGTATCGCCCTGGGGTTCAGGAATCTGGACCACTACATATTGCGGTCATTGATCCACTCCGGACAGCTTCAGGACCGGATCCATGCACTGTGAATCGCGAAGAGCCGGAAAACCTTCTGAAGGTGATGTTTCTTCGGGCGAAGCGGGCGCCCGCAGGCGCAAGTGGGGGGGGGGATCCCAGGACGGTCAGGTCGACGAGTTGATGTTGGACTTGGTCCTGCTGTATCCCCGCGGGGGAGTGTGCAGTCCCCGCAAACTTCGACCATGTCCTCCAAGTTAGCCCTGATGATCGTAAAGATACCGTCACTGGCTGCTTCGGTGATAATGGGGCCGCGAATCTTACGGTGAGGAAAATCAACTCTACGACGAAGTTTGCTGTAAGGCGCGCGAAAAGTTCTTGGTCCAGCCATAAGACGGTGCGACAATTAAAAGTATGTACCGGCAACGGGTACTGTATTTGTGTAACCCTGAAGATCCAAAAAGGTACATCCGCGCACTTCCTGGCATGAGAATCCAGCAGAATATTTCGTTGAAAGAGATCGGTGAGAAACGGTCGAAACTGCTCGAGTTGATGATATTTCTACGCTCATCTGTAAGCGATTCTTAGACTACGAATAGAGAATAACGATAAGTCAGCTTCGAGTGTTTGGATCAAGCCGACGGGAGACATCAGACATTACCATACTGACCATCGGGAAAAATACAGCTAATAGGGCGTTCCCGCCTTTTCGAATGGCGATTGAAGTATAGAGCTTGCAGGCATAGTATGTAAACAGTAATGAACTTGAACAGTACACTACAGGAATTGTAAACAGAAAAGTTATGGAGAATATTGGGTTTTCGATATCTCCGTGGACGCTCAGTGCCAGAAGCCCCGGTAATGTAGATGCTACCGTCATCAGTATAAGTGGCACCAAGGACACGATGGTTGATGAATCTGCAATTCCCCAATAGTAGCGTGCGACGATCTCCGATAAGAAGTATGCGGCAAAAAGAGAAAACATACTCGCCATAGCTAGAAGGGAAGTGTATCCCGGAGACGTTACTTTTACTACCGGAAATGATATCAGGATCGGGAGGGCGATCAGCATAACAAAGAACATTGCTACAGCGAGGATCCAAGTAGTGAATCTGGTTCGCGTCGGGAATCGTTCCCATAATGAGAATAGATCGGTTTGAGGGGCCCTTTGTGACCGGACAAAGCTCCTCCATTGCCTTGTTTTAATCTGCAGAACCCGCTCCCTTGTTTCTTTGATCTTTTGATCATTACCGAGCCATAGGCTATATACGACCAGTACAATAATTGCTATGGAGAAGAACGCTGGAAGCAAATACCTTGGATGTGTGAGTTCCGCGAGGAGCTCGATGGCGGCATCCCACCCGGTTTTCTCCCACGGAGAAAAGCTCCCCGTTACGAACGGTCGCGATGCTATTTCCGATGCAGCGAAAAGTACTGTCAGGACGAATGAAGATATCCCTAGCGAAAGTCCGATTAGTAGATTTATACCATTGACAGACTGAAGCATAGAGAACTGTCGGGCAGCGGACTCGTCTGGTCTTGGTGGCGCTGGACGAGAGGGCCACGCTGAAGCCCTCGCTGGCTTGAATTTATTATTCGTCTTGCTGCGTGATTTAAGCTCGATGCTCTTTAGGCTGGAATTGACGGATAAACTGTGGGTGGCGAAAGCGATCGACATCGTTGTTGCTATAGCGATGATCGCCAGTACATTCGAGTAGGAAAGATTGAGAGCAAGGAAGGGTCGGAAACCATCTTTAAGCTGAAACATGCTGATGGGGGATTCGGAGTTTGTTCCCTGTTCTTCTTGTGAAGCGATAATGTGGAGAGCATTCATATCCACTTTTCCGTTTCCTATTTCAAAATAGGCACACTCCTGAAGGTTGCTGTAATCTTGATCTATACTGAATCCATCTCTCTGGTTGACTATGCATGGTATATCGTAGTTGTACTGTTTTCCGTTAAGTTGTATTATTTGAGCTCCCAAGCAGACGGTAGCCCAGCCAAGTACTATGCAAAACAGTGGAATCCCTATAAGCCACCCCAGTTGGCTAGATATACGTCCGGAGGATGGGTTCTTTGGGGGTATGTGAGGGGTGTTCTCGCGCATGGTCTTCCTTGCTCAGGTAATGGATTCTGTACGACCCAACTGGGGCTTCTTCCGTCTATTCTAGATCGGAATGTGTCTTTGAAGGTCGCGGACGGTTTTCGGTGTAAGGGTGGTAGTACAGCTCTTGTAGCGTATTTGGGAGCGTAGCTGAGGTTGGGTTCGGAGGATGAGCTTTCGACAGGGTAGGCTCGACCTGATCGGCAATTATCACCAGGAGGACGACACCCATGGCCCCCAAGCAGAAGAACTACGCCCGCGAGACGTTCACCGACCCTTCGCGGATCCGGAACTTCTGCATCATCGCGTACATCGACCACGGCAAGTCCACGTTGGCAGACCGCATCCTGCAGATGTCGGGCGTCATCGAGGACCGTGACATGCGCGACCAGTACCTCGACAACATGGACATCGAGCGCGAACGTGGCATCACGATCAAGGCGCAGAACGTTCGTCTGCCGTGGGTGCCGCGTTCCGGTGCACACAAGGACGAGGAGCTGGTGCTGCACCTGATCGACACCCCCGGCCACGTGGACTTCACCTACGAGGTCTCCCGTGCGCTGGAGGCCTGTGAGGGTGCGATCCTGCTGGTGGACGCCGCACAGGGCATCGAGGCGCAGACGCTGGCGAATCTCTACCTGGCGATGGAGAACGACCTGGAGATCATCCCGGTCCTCAACAAGATCGACCTGCCGGCAGCGGACCCGGAGAAGTACTCCGAGGAGATCGCCGGCATCATCGGCTGTGAGCCGGAGGACGTGCTGCGCATCTCGGCGAAGACCGGTGAGGGCATCCTGGAGCTGATGGACAAGGTGTGCGAGCTGGTGCCGGCACCGGAGGGGGAGCAGGACGCTCCGGCACGCGCGTTGATTTTCGACTCCGTCTATGACGTCTTCCGCGGAGTGGTGACCTACATCCGCATGATGGACGGCAAGCTTGAGCCCCGCCAGAAGATCGAGATGATGTCCACCGGCTCCACACATGAGCTCCAGGAGGTGGGGATCATCTCACCCCAGCCGGAGAAGTCGAAGGGACTGGGGGTCGGCGAGGTCGGCTACATCATCACCGGTGCCAAGGACGTGCGCCAGTCGAAGGTGGGCGACACGGTCACCTGGGCGAACAACGGTGCCGAGGATCCGCTGCAGGGGTACAGGGAGCCGACACCGATGGTGTACTCGGGCCTGTTCCCGATCTCGGCGAACCAGTACCCGGAGCTGCGTGAAGCGATCGAGAAGCTGCAGCTCAACGATGCCTCGCTGACGTTCGAGCCGGAGACGTCCACGGCGCTGGGCTTCGGTTTCCGTTGCGGCTTCCTGGGACTTTTGCATATGGAGATCACCCGTGTCCGGCTGGAGCGCGAGTTCGACCTAGACCTGATCTCGACGGCTCCGTCGGTCGTGTACCGCGTGGTGGGGGAGGACGGCGAGGAGATGCACGTGCAGAACCCGTCGGATTGGCCGGAGGGTAAGCTTCGCGAGGTCTACGAGCCGATGGTGGATCTGACGGTGATCGTTCCGGAGGAGTTCCTGGGCGGGACGATGGACCTGTGCCAGTCAAAGCGTGGCCAGATGAAGAACATGGACTTCCTCTCGACGGACCGCGTGGAGCTGCGGTACCGGATGCCGCTGGGTGAGATCGTGTTCGACTTCTTCGACATGCTGAAGTCGCGGACGAAGGGTTATGCCTCGCTGAACTACGAGGAGAACGGCGAGCAGGAGTCTGACCTGGTGAAGGTGGACATCCTGCTGCAGGGGGAGCCCGTGGATGCGTTCAGCGCGATCGTGCACCGGGATCATGCGCTGCACTACGGCAACAAGATGACCGCGAAGCTCAAGGAGCTGATCCCTCGCCAGCAGTTCGAGGTCCCGGTGCAGGCTGCGATCGGCTCGAAGATCATTTCCCGAACGAATATCCGCGCTTTGCGTAAGGATGTCCTCAGTAAGTGCTATGGTGGCGACATCTCCCGCAAGAAGAAGCTGCTGGAGAAGCAGAAGGAGGGCAAGAAGCGCATGAAGAACATCGGCTCGGTGTCGGTGCCTCAGGAGGCGTTTGTTGCTGCGTTGTCGACCGACGAGGGCTAGGCCGGGCGTACAGAAATCTACTTTTCTTTTGACTGAGACGGCGGACTCTCAGAATGAACTTCCCTAATTTGAAAATTTCTCCCAATGAAGCGATCGATTCGCCGGTGGTATTGAACGGCGTCGCCATTTTACTCTAGTTTATTCTACCTGAGGGTTCATTTGAGAGCATTGCACATTTTCTTTTTGTCATCACCCTGTTGCATATGCTGATGTTAGTGGCCAATGATTATTGGGTGCGATTATGATCTGAGAATGATCCCGATACTATATCAAAGGGGCTCTTCGCGGTTAAGAGTGCGTAGCTGAGCCGGGGGCGTGACTCGGGGTGGCACAACATATAGAAGCCCTGGCCGGTACAAGATGAGAGTTACCACACCTTCATCTGACCGAACCAGGACCCTACCGTGCACCCTACTGGCAACCTCGTCGCCGATACCATCTGCCGCACCTCAGAACTCGGCCTGACGATCACCGATGCCGCCGACGCAGGCACCCTGACCATCATCAACGCCGCCCCGGTGGACGTCACCGACACCTGCGCGGACTGCGGGCTGCCTGGGGTGAAGCGGGACCACGTCCGACGTCGACTCGTCGATCTACCGGTCGTAGGGTTCCCCACCCGCCTGCACGTCCGGGTTCCCCGCTTCGCCTGCACCAACCCCACCTGCAGCAGGAAGATCTTCCAGACCTCCCTGCCGTGCGCCGCCGATGGAGCCAAGCTGACCCATCGGGTGACCCGCTGGATTCTGCAACGCCTTGCCGTCGACCGGATGAGTGTCGCGGCGACCGCCAAGGCTCTCGGGGTGGGCTGGGAACTGGTCAACCGGGTCGCGGTCACCGCCGCCCGCGACCTTGTCTACGCCGACCCGGCCCACCTGGCCGGGGTACGGATCCTCGGGGTTGATGAGCATGTCTGGAAGCACACCCGCCGGCCCGGCGAGCCGTCCTCGATGGTCACCGTACTGGTGGATCTGACCCCACTGGTCGACGGGGCCGGCCCGGCCCGGCTGATCGATATGCAACCAGGGCGCAGTGCACAAGTGCTGAAAAGCTGGCTAAATGATCGCGACGCCGACTTCCGGGCCGGGGTGCAGGTCGTGACGATGGATGGGTTCACCGGTTACGCCACCGCCGTGGACCAGTCCCTACCAACCGCGCGGAAGGTCATGGACTAAGTTCCACGTCATCCACCTGGCCGCCGAGAAACTCACCGGCTGTCGGCAGCGTCTGCAGCGGGAAACCACCGGTCGGCGCGGGCGGAAGAACGATCCGCTGTACAAGCACCGCCGCGCCTTGTTGACCAGGACAGATTTGCTCACCGACCGGCAGAAACAACGCCTGGATCTGTTGTGGGCCACCGATGATGACTACGTCGCGTTGCAGGTGACCTGGGGGTTCTACCAGGAGCTGATCAGCGCATACGGTCACCCGGAGAAGCAGGAGGGCCGGAGGTTGATGAGCAAGGTGATCAACGCGCTGCGCAAGGGTCTACCGAAGGGCCTGGAGGAGTTGGCGCAGCTGGGGCGGACGCTGTGGCGGCGGCGTGACGACATCCTGGCGTTCTTCGACGTCAGTGCGTCGAACGGGCCGGTGGAGGCGATCAACGGCAGGTTGGAGCATCTGCGTGGCATCGCGTTGGGCTTCAGGAACCTGGACCACTACATCTTGAGGTCTCTGATCCATTCGGGGCAGCTGCATGACCGGATCAACGCACTCTAAATCGAGAAGAGCCCGTTTGATGCGGATTGTCGTTCACCCATTCCTTCGCCTGGATATTCGTGCCAGGGAAGAACAGTTGGAGGATCTCTTCGATGTACTGATGACCACGTTCACTGATCCAGAACATTGCAACAGATTCGTCGCAGTCGGGGAAAAACTGAAGAAGTCGGCCCTGAGATCTGGTGCGGTGTAGCGGAACCTGACGAGACCGAGGTCTACGTTGACCAGGGGTCAGTCGGATGCCTCACCGCTCAGGGCGTGATGGAGGGCTATCGCGACCGTCGGGACACCGAGGTCGGCGGTAACACGCTCATGATGCAGGTGGGGGAGTGGAACTGCTCGATTCCGTCAGCAGGTCGGAGCCAGGACCTGAGCGAGGAGATCTTCAGCGGAATGACCGACGTCGCCACTGTCTGCGACAACCCGGACGGCACCCGCATCGTCACGGCCGTTTAAGTTCGAAGTGATCTTGGCCAGAATCATTACTTGTGTCAGTGTGACCCGACAACCGACCCGGTGACCGACCCGGTGACCGAGCCAGTCGTCGACCCTTCTTCCGGCTCAGAACCTGCGTCCTTAAGGGATCCGCGCACGTCTTCGCGGAACCCAGCCGGACCCGTCACAGTGATGTCATAGCGTCCGTCCCCAGCAGCGACCGGGACGTCGACAACAACTTCGCCCAGCACATCGTGGCCGGTTACGGCACCGTCCGAGTCATGGAACGGGAACACCAGCAGGTTTGCCGTCGCCGGCCCTCGGTTCTTCAGCCGCAGCCGAACCGCGTCCTTGTCCTGCAAGGGCGTCGCCGACACCGACACCTGGTATGGCAGCGGACGCTGTGGCCGGCTGCCCGCCTCCTGAGAAGGCATTGCAGACTCCGACGGAGGCTCTGGGAGCCAGCGGGGTTCGAGTTCATCCCGCGGCTCCGGGCGTCCCACCGGACTGAATGTTCGTGGAGTGGTGAAGTCGAAGGCGCTGGTGAGATCGCCACTGATCCGCCGGCGCCACGCAGACATCTTGTTCACGGTGATGCCTTTCCACTTTTCCAGGAACTGCGAGGCCGAGGTGTGATCGAAGACCTCGGAGCAGCGGTATCCGCCCACCGTCCACGGGGAGACAATCACGGTGGGCACACGGTTGCCGAACCCCATGGCCGTGCCCTGGTACCACTCGTCGGTCTCTGACTTTGGCGGCCGGGGCGGAGCCACGTGATCGAAGTAGCCGTCATTCTCGTCGAAGGTGATGATCAGCGCCGTCTTCCGCCACATCGCCGGGTTGTTGCCCAGTGCGTCGAGCACCCGGTAGATGAAGTTCGCTGCCGCCCTGGGGGAGGAGCCCGAAGGGTGCTCGGACTCCCACGACGGCGGAACCAGCCAGGAGACCGGCGGCAGGGTGCCATCGGCGATGTCGTCGGCGAGACGGTCGGTCAGGGTTCCGGGCTCCGATCGGTACAGTGCCCGGTCGAAGATCTTCCGGTCTTCGTCCGACAGAGCATCCAGCTTCTTGGTCAGGGTGGCGGTGAGTTCCTCGATCTTCTTCGAGTCCCCTGCTTCCTCCGCTTCCTGCAGTTCGGCGTAGTAATTCTCGCCCATGTCGCTGAACCCGGAGAACACCTGCTCCGATACCTCCTTCGTGAAGCGGAAGTACTCCAGGTTGTTGTCGGTGAAGTTGTCCCACTCCTGGTACACCTGCCAGTCAATGCCGGCGTCGGTCAGGATCTCGGCAAGACAGGGCCATTCGTAGCCGTAGTGGCCTTCGTCGTAGGCGCGGTTGTCGACGGCCCGTTCGGAAGGACTGTCCGGTTCATAACCTGTGTACCCGGAGAAGAAGTAGTTCCGGTTCGGCGACGTGCTCGTTGGTACAGAGCAGAAGTACTGGTCGCATACGGTGAAAGCATCTGCGAGCTCGTACTGGAACGGCAGGTCCTCGCGGTCGTAGTAGGCCATCGTCGTCGCAGTTTTCGCTGGAATCCAGTTGTCGCACCAACCGTCGTTCAGCGCGGCGGTGCCGCCCTCCCAGTCATGGTTGAGAGCATCGACGTTCTCGGCGTTCATGGACTGACGCCCTGCCGCCTGGCGGATCGAGAATGGCAGGACGCGGTCGTCACCGTCTTGTTGCTCGAACACCGAGCCGCCGCTGCGCTGCGGGAGCACGGTCTCGTCGTCGAAGCCCTGTACGCCGCGAAGCGTGCCGTAATAGTGGTCGAAGGACCGGTTTTCCTGCATGAGGAAGATGACGTGCTCGATGTCGTCAATGGACCCGGCGGGACCGGCTTGTGCGAGTTGTCGGAGCAGGGACGGCGGGAGCAGAGACTGGCTTAAAAGGCCACCGCCTGCAACTGCTGTAGCGGCCGTGGCGTGCTTGAGGAATGATCGTCGAGTCATGGACGCACCGGATCTGCGCGGTGCTTTTGGAGAGTCTGGCATGTGGGGAAACGCTATGGCGATGCCACGAACCGGATCTGAACTCGGTGATTCGGCATAATGAGCGGCAGGTGAACGATGCGCGAACCGGGGAGAGGCTACTCAGCCTCGTAGGAAGGAGACCGGGAACGCTCGGAGGCGAGAGTGGTACATGTCTGAAGGCATTTCCTCGGTCGATAGGAGAGGTTTCTAGTGGCAGGGACTGCCGTGCCCGTGGTTGAGGCTTGCTCACCTTGAGCGAGTATATGGCGGGGGTGGTGGCGGAAATGACATGGTTAGCTCCAACTGCGACGCCGCGTAGGGGCCAGAAACCCGCTTTAGCGTGGGTTTTTGGCCTTTGCGGAGGCGCGCAGCTTCTCGAAGGTGACCTTCAGGGGTAGGCGCGGGTCGAACATACTGTCTGGCCGATGAAAGTACTGTCCGGGGTATCTGGTTAGATTCTCGTTTGTCAGCGACAGTTCTCCACTGTCACCTAACACCTTTCCGACAAAGGACAAGAACGTGCCGATCGCACCAGGGCCCTCATCAGGGCCGAGCCCGGAGAACCTCAACGAATCGACCGGGGCAGAGACTTCCCCCGACAACTGGTGGAGTGCCGAAGAGGGCGCCTCGGAATCGGCTGCAACGAAGTCGAAGAAGCGTTTCAGCGCTACCCAGCTCGCACTCACAGGTGTGGCGTCGCTTGTGGTGGGAGCAGTCGTCACCGCGCTGGGCTTCACTGCGTTTGACGGCGACGATGACACCAAGACCGCCTCCGGTCGGACCTCATCCCGTGAGGCAGACGAAGAGCCGGACGTGCCGAGTGCCCCGGTGAGTGATGATGAAGAGACCGAGGAAGATCAGGGAGACGTCGTCATCGGAGTGGGTGAAGGGTTTTCTTTGACCACATACGATGGCGACGAGATCGAGGTCTTCGTCCACGATTTTTCCGTGGACCAGGCATGCAAGTACGGCCAGTCGCTCTCCCAGCCGGAGAAATCTCCTGATACCCGCATCGTCCAGTTGACCATTGATGTCGCTAACCACGGTGATGACTCGTACTACATGGACGGTCTGGAGACGCTGACCACCGAAGGTTATTCCCAGCCAGTTGAGGGGGCTTACCTCTGGTGCGATTATTCCGATGACGGCGCCAACAGGTGGAGCGGCGCGGAGATCATCGAGAAGGGTGACAAGCGACTCTTCTACGGTGCCTTCGAGGTGCAGCCTGACGCCGCACAACTCGTCCTGTCCACCGCCTCGAACGGCAAGATGCTCATGGACATCCCTGCCCGTGGCGGGGATTCCGGAAGCGACGGAGACGGACCGAACCCGACCTCTTCCGCGACAGCAGGGTAGGCTCTACCCCTTCCCGCCGACGTAACCGAACGCGCGGATACCGGCGTCCCTATAGTTCTTCAGCGCACGGATGTAGTGCGGATCCGAGGTCACCACAATGGCGGTGCCGCCGAGCTGCTGATGGTACCGGCGGTGTACTCCACGTTCTGCAGCGTGTTCCACCAGGCCTTGTTCTCCAGAATCACTCGGTTGGTGACTCCACGTTCCTGCAAAGCCTTCTTCATCGCCTGGGCCTCGCTGGTGTCCGGGCACTGGCTGCTGGTGCCACCGGTGACGATGACGGGGTTCGTCGGGTGGCTCTTCAGCAGCGTCGTTGCGGCATCAAGCCGGTGTTCCCACACCTGCGGTTGTGAGAGTCCTCGTTGATCTGCGCGCTGAGGATCACAACCGGCGTGGACTTGTTCAGGTCGAGGAAACCGTGTGCCATGGGAGTGCGCACGAACTCGGAGTCGGTCACGTTGTAGACCAAGTCGCGCGCGCCGTTCACAGGAGCGTCCACGGGGTTGGACGAACCGGCCGATCCGGCCGACGACACAGAACCCGACGCTGGCAGATCAGCGGCAGTGGCAATAGTCGTTCCGCTGACGGCGAGAAGTAGGGCGATGGCACTGGCGACGACCGGTGCGGCAGGAGACGGGAAACGTCGCATTGCCACCGGACATACTGGATTTGCCCAGCGTACGGGTCCCGCTGCCCGATGTACTGCACCGTCGAGTACTCCTCTATGCCCTCGGCAGTGCCCTCCCGCCCCGGGCCGGACTGCTTGATCCCGCCGAAGGGTGTCGCCGCGTTCGAGATCACCCCGGCTTGAGTCGGTCGGGGGAGCGGTGACGAGCAGTTGTGCACGCCCAGGCGACCATGATTCTGCTCTTTACCTGGCGAGCGTCGCCTCGATGCAGTACGCTGCCCGGCAGTTCCGAGGAAGTTATCCTGATATCGCTAGCGACGAGAGGATCACGTGCCAAAGACAACGAGGGCAGCCAGACGCGCCCGCACAAAGACCAGGACCATTGCGGTCCCGCTTATGGCAGCGACTGTCGCTGTCGCCACCCCGGGGTTCGCTCAGGCGGCTCCCGGTGGATTACCGACCCTCCCCGGGCCCGTCAATGATGCCGTCGAAGCTCTTGACCCCGGTCAGACTTCTTCCTGGGACAGGCTCGACCAGCAACTTTCGGCGCTCGCGGATGAGGCCGCTGCTGACGGCATCAATCTCGGAGTCTCCGTCCAGGACGTGAACCCGATCAACCCGCAGGGGAGCGTCGACGTCGGTTCGGGTGAGCAGCAGAGCGCGGCCAGCGTGATCAAGCTGCCTATTCTCGCGACACTGCTGCACCAGGTGGATCAGGGTAAGGCATCGCTCGACAAAACGATCACGATCAATGGCGACGAGTCCAACATCGTTGACGGCTCCGGTGAGCTCAAGGACCGAGACTTCCCGCAGCAGCTCACCGTTGGCGAGCTGGCGCGGCTGATGATCCAGGTCAGCGATAACTCGGCGACGAACTTCCTCATCGATGAGGTCGGTGGATTCGCGCCGGTCAACAATTACATGGCGTCCCTCGGTTTCGGTGACCTCAACCTGGGGAGCAAGATGATGGATCCCGACAATTCATCCGAGGGCCCTAACTCCATTAGCGCCGCCGGGATCACCAGTTTCCTTACCCAGGTCAAGCGTGGACTGGTGCTCACACCGGCCTCCACCTCCCGCTTCGTCGACCTCATGCGCGGCCAGCAGGTCGACACCAAGTTCGGTGCGGTTGTTCCGAGGGAGAACTTGGCGAACAAGACCGGTGAGATCGAGGGAGCCAGCCACGACTCGGGCTACATCCTCCTCCAGGACCGTTCGGTGGCGTTGACGGCGACGACGTCCTTCGATGAGGGGCGCAGTCAGTCGGACGCCGACGCCTACGTGCAGCGCGCTGGCGCCCTGGTACTGGAGTCTCTGGGTGGGACCCCGACTGGTTAACCCTACCCAGCGTACGGGTCCCGCTGCCCGATGTACTGCACCGATGAGTACTCCTCGATGCCCTCGGCAGCACCCTCGCGTCCCAGGCCGGACTGCTTGACCCCGCCGAAGGGTGCTGCCGCGTTCGAGATCACACCGGCGTTGAAGCCCATCAGTCCGAACTCCAGACCGTCGGCCACCCGGTGCATCCGCGAGGGGTCCTGCGAAAAGACATAGGACGCCAGCCCGTACTCCGTGTCATTGCCCATCGCGATAGCCTCTGCCTCGTCGGAGAAGGTGAAGATCGGCGCGATCGGCCCGAAGATCTCCTCCCGGAACACCCGCGCATCCCGCGGAGCGTCCACGATCACCGTCGGGGTGAAGAAGTGCCCCTCACCCTGCAAAGGAGTACCGCCTACGATCGCCCGGCCGCCCTTGGACACCGCGTCCTCGACCAGCGATTCCAGGTTCTTCACCGCCTTCGTCTCGACCATCGGGCCGACGTCCACGCCCTCCTCCAGACCATTGCCGACGACAAGTGCACCAACCTTCGCCGCGAACTTCTCGGTGAACTCCTTGGCCACCGACTCGTGCACCAGGATCCGGTTGGCCGAGGTGCAGGCCTCACCACCATTGCGCATTTTCGCTGCCAGCACCCCCTCGACCGCGAGGTCCAGGTCGGCGTCCTCGAAGACGATGGCCGGTGCATTGCCGCCCAGCTCCATCGACGTGCGCAGCACATTGTCGGCGGATGCCTTCAGCAGCGTGACCCCCACCGGGGTGGAACCGGTGAAGGACACCTTCCGCAGTCGCGGATCCGCCAGTAGCGGCTCCGAGATCGACGAGGCCGACTTCGAGGAGACCACGTTGAGCACCCCGTCCGGCAGGCCGGCGTCCGACATCGTCTGTGCAAAGTACTGCGCGGTCAGCGGGGTGAGCTTCGCCGGCTTGAGCACCATCGTGCAGCCCGCGGCGACCGCCGGGGCGACCTTGCGAGTGGCCATGGCCAGCGGGAAGTTCCACGGCGTGATCAGCAGACACGGGCCGACCGGCTTGTGCCGGGTGGTCATCCGCAGCGTGCCCTCGGGCACCTCGGCGTGACGCCCGTAGTGCCGCACCGCCTCCTCGGCGAACCAGCGCAGGTACTCCGCACCGTAGGTGACCTCGCCGTAGGACTCGGCCAGCGGCTTGCCCATCTCCAGGGTCATCAGCGTGGCGAAGGTGTCCTTGCGCTCGGTGACCAGCTCGAA
>DXGC01000071.1 GCA_019114135.1 Candidatus Corynebacterium avicola | reverse complement strand
AAGGACCGCAACCAGCGTGGTGACGGCAACGGCCGCAACGACGACAACAACCGCGGCGGCAACAACCGGAACGATAACAACAACCGCAACGACGGGGACCGTGGCGAGGAAGAGGGTGGCCGTCGTGGACGCCGTAACCGGCGTAACCGACGCAACCGGGGCAAGGGTGGCCAGAACCAGGGCCAGAACCAGGGCGGCCAGAACCAGAACAACGACAACCAGGGCCGTCAGAACAACGACAACCAGGGTGGGGACGGCCAGGGTCGCGGCAAGCGCAACCGCGGCGACCGTAACGACCGCAACCGCGGCGGCCAGAACCAGGGCCAGAACCAGGGCCAGAACCAGGGCGGCCAGAACAACGAGCCGACCACCCCGGTCGCCGGCATCCTCGACTTCGCCGACGCCAACACCGCCTTCATCCGCACCACCGGCTACCACGCCGGCGCGACCGACGTCTACGTCCCGATCCAGATGGTGCGCAAGTACGGCATGCGCCACGGCGACGCCGTCACCGGCTCCATCCGCCCGGGCGCCAAGGGGCAGCAGGCCGGCGGCGGAGGACGCGGCCGCAACCGTCAGAAGTACATCCCGCTGCACGCGGTGGACACCGTCAACGGACTGACCCCCGACAAGGCGACGCAGCGTCCGAAGTTCACCAACCTGACCCCGCTGTACCCCAACCAGCGGCTACGTCTGGAGACCGAGTCGAAGGTGCTGACCACCCGCGCGATCGACCTGATCATGCCGATCGGTAAGGGCCAGCGCGCCCTGATCGTCTCCCCGCCGAAGGCCGGTAAGACCACGATCCTGCAGGACATCGCCAACGCGATCGCGGTGAACAACCCGGAGTGCTACCTCATGGTCGTCCTCGTCGACGAGCGTCCCGAGGAAGTCACCGACATGCAGCGCAGCGTCAAGGGTGAGGTCATCGCCTCCACCTTCGACCGCCCGCCCAACGAGCACACCGCCGTCGCAGAGCTGGCCATCGAGCGTGCCAAGCGCCTGGTCGAGCAGGGCAAGGACGTCGTGGTCCTCCTCGACTCCATCACCCGACTGGGCCGTGCCTACAACAACTCGTCCCCGGCCTCCGGTCGCATCCTCTCCGGTGGTGTGGACTCCAACGCGCTCTACCCGCCGAAGCGCTTCCTGGGTGCCGCCCGCAACATCGAGGACGGTGGCTCGCTGACCATCATCGCAACCGCCATGGTGGAGACCGGTTCGGCCGGTGACACGGTGATCTTCGAGGAGTTCAAGGGCACCGGCAACGCCGAGCTCAAGCTCGACCGCAAGATCGCCGAGCGTCGTATGTTCCCCGCGGTGGACGTCAACCCGTCCGGCACCCGGAAGGACGAGCTGCTGCTCGGCCCGGAGGAGGCCCGCCTGATGCACAAGCTGCGCCGGATCCTCTCGGCACTGGACCCGCAGGCCGCCATCGACCTGCTGCTCAAGCAGCTGAAGAAGTCAAAGACCAACCGGGACTTCATGCTGCAGATCGCCTCCTCGGCACCGCTGGCAGGTGAAGACGATGAGTGACCAGAGCGTGGCGGGCGGTTCGCCGTCCAAGATCGACGACATCCTGTCGGAGTACCAGGGGCTGGAGATGCAGCTCTCCGACCCGGAGCTGCACAACGACGCCTCGGCGGCCCGTAAGGTCTCCAAGCGTTTCAGCGAGCTGCAGCCGGTGATCCAGACGTACAACGCGCTCGTCCAGGCCCGTGAGGACCACGAGGTCGCCGCGGAGATGGCCGGGGAGGACGCCGAGTTCGCCGCCGAGGCCGAGCGCCTCGCCGCCGAGATCCCCACCCTGGAGGAGAAGCTCACCGACCTGTTGGCACCCCGCGACCCCCACGACAGCGACGACGTCGTCATGGAGATCAAGTCCGGTGCCGGCGGCGAGGAGGCCGCACTGTTCGCCGGCGAGCTGGCACGCATGTACCAGCGCTTCGGCGAGAAACACGGCTTCGCCTTCGAGGTCCTGGACGTCAACGAGACCGACCTGGGTGGCGTGAAGGACCTGACCATGTCGGTGCGGTCCAAGCAGCCCAGCCGCGACGGCGCCTGGAGCGTCTTCAAGTTCGAGGGTGGCGTGCACCGTGTGCAGCGCATCCCGGTCACCGAGTCCCAGGGACGCATCCAGACCTCGGCCGCCGGTGTGCTGGTCTACCCGGAGCCCGACGAGGTCGAGGACGTCCAGATCGACGACAAGGACATCCGCGTCGACGTCTACCGGTCCTCCGGTAAGGGAGGTCAGGGAGTGAACACCACCGACTCGGCGGTGCGCATCACCCACCTGCCGACCGGAATCGTGGTGACCTGTCAGAAGGAACGCTCGCAGATCCAGAACAAGGCGCGCGCCATGCAGGTGCTCGCCGCCCGCCTCCAGCAGATGAAGGAGGAGGAGGCGGAAGCCGCCGCCGCCGAGGGCCGCGCGGCGCAGATCCGCACCATGGACCGCTCGGAGCGCATCCGCACCTACAACTTCCCGGAGTCCCGTGTCTCCGACCACCGCATCGGCTACAAGGCCAACAACCTTGACGCGGTGTTGGACGGCGACCTCGACGCACTCTTCGGCGCGCTGCAGGACGCCGACCGCAAGGCCCGCCTCGAGGCGGGGGAGTAGTAGGGGCCGGTCATCGGAGTGACAGGGGAGAACACGGGGGACCGGACCGTGTCCCAGGCGATCCGGGCTGCGGTCGCCGACCTGACGGCGGCGGGCGTGGAGTCCGCCGCCCATGACGCCCGCGTGCTGATGGCCGAGGCGATCAACCGGGAGAACAGCAAAGACACGGGGGAAGGTGTCGGTACGGGCACAGCTGCGCCGGTCACCGCCATGGACCTCGTCATGCGGGGGAGTGACCCGGCGCCGGAGGGTTTCGACGTTCTGCTGGCTCGCCGGGTCGACCGTGAGCCGCTGCAGCTGATCCTGGGAGTCGGCAGGGTGGTCGGTCTCGACCTGCCTGTGGCTCCCGGTCTGTTCATCCCCCGACCGGAGACCGACCTGCTCATCGAGTGGGCGGCCGGACAAGTGCAGGACCGTGCCGATGTCCTGGCCTCCGGCGGGCTCGTCGCCCGGCTGACCGAGCCCTCGGTGACGGTCATCGACCTGTGCAGTGGTCCGGGGACCATCATCCTGGGGCTGGCACACCTGCTCACGGCCCGTGGCGTCGCTGACCGGGTGGACCTGCGACTGGTCGGCCTGGAGATCGATCCGGCCGCCGTCAATGCAGCAACCCGGACCGCGGCGGACTGGGTGGAGCAGGGCCACATCAGTGAGCGGATCGTCATCGAGTTCCACCAGGGGGACGTCTCCACACCGGCACCGGTGATGCGCCACGGCCTGGTCGCCGCGGCGGACGTCGTCGTCTCCAACCCTCCGTACGTCCCGGAGAACACCGAGGTCTCTCCGGAGGTCCGGAAGGACCCGCACCGTGCGGTCTTCTCCGGAGACGACGGCCTCGACCTGCTGCGCACCATGGCAGCGGTGGCGGACATGGCAGCCGCCCCGGTGGCGGTGGTCGGCATCGAGCACGACGACAGCAACGGGGCAGGAGTCCGCGAACTGCTCGCCGAAGTCGGGATGACGGACCTGGCGCAGCACCGGGACTTCGCCGGACGCGACCGCTACGTCACCGGTCGGGTGCACCGCGACCCCGGACACCGCCCGGCGAGATAGATTGCCGGACGCAGGTTGTGCGGGGGCGGTCGCATGGGGCGGCCCCGGGGGCTGTCTTCGATGCGGCCCCGGACTACAGTGGACCCGATAAGCTAGCCAAGTACAACGACTCATCCGAAGGGACGAACGGCCCACCATGCCACAGACCTACGACTGCACGACCTCCGAGGGGCGTGAGGCCGGCATCGCCGCCGCACTGGGTGCGGTCAAGGGCGGGCGGCTGATCGTCCTGCCGACGGACACGGTGTACGGCATCGGCGCGGACGCCTTCGACAACGACGCAGTCGCCGCACTGCTGCGTGCCAAGCACCGCGGTCCGGACATGCCGGTGCCGGTGCTCATCGGCTCGTGGACCACCGTCACCGGTCTGGTCCGCGACTACACCGAGAACCTGCGCCTGCTGACCGAGGCGTTCTGGCCCGGCGGACTGACGATCATCACCCACCAGGCGCCGAGCCTGCCGTGGAACCTCGGCGACACCCGCGGCACCGTGGCACTGCGGATGCCGCTGCAGCCGTTGGCGATCGAGCTGCTCCAGCAGACCGGCCCGATGGCGGTGTCCAGCGCGAACATCCACGGACATCCGCCGGCGCTGTCCGCCGAGGACGCCCGAGACCAGCTGCGCGACTCTGTCTCGGTGTACCTTGACGGCGGTCCGGCCACCATCGGCACGGCGTCGACCATCGTGGACCTCTCCGGTTTGCGCCCGCGGATCCTGCGCGAGGGGGCGATCTCCGCCACCAGGATCGGTGACGTCCTGGGGATCTCCGCAGAAGTACTGCTGGGACAGGACGTTGCCGGCGGCACCTCCGGGGTGTCGCACGGATGACGGATGAGCGCGTGCTTGTGCACGCGGCGTCGTGGTCGGGCGTCGGCGTCCCGTTCCGGGAGCTCGCCCTGGTCCTCCTCGTGGGCCTGGTGACGACGTATCTCACGACCGGCATCATCCGGATGCTGATGCTGCGTTTCGGACGGCTCGCCAAGCCCCGTGCCCGTGACGTCCACACCGTCCCCACCCCGCGACTGGGTGGCGTGGCGATGTTCACCGGGTTCGTCGTCGCGGTCCTGGTGGCCAGCCAGCTGCCGGCGCTGAACCGCGGTTTCCCTCCGGTGACACCGGACATGGTGGCGGTGCTGACCGCGGCCTTCGTCATCGTGGTCGTCGGCGTGGTCGACGACCTCTTCGACATCTCCTGGGTGCTCAAGCTCGGAGGCCAGTTGGCCGGTGCCGTCGTGATGAGTCTGGCGGGTCTGTCATGGTTCCTCATCTACGCCCCCTTCGGCGGCGGAACCACGCTGATCCTCGACCAGGTCCAGTCGACGATCTTGACCTCGGTGCTGACCGTCGCGATCATCAACGCGATGAACTTCGTCGACGGGCTGGACGGTCTGGCGGCCGGTCTGGGGGCGATAGCCGCGGCGACGCTGCTGGTCTACTCGCTGACGATCCTGCACGACCAGGGTGGCACCGTGAGTGCCTACCCGCCGGCCATGATCTCCGCCGGACTGCTGGGGGTGTGTCTGGGCTTCCTGCCGCACAACTTCTCGCCGGCCCGCATCTTCATGGGCGACTCGGGCTCCATGCTCATCGGCCTGCTGCTCGCCGCGGCGAGTGTCTCGGCATCCGGCCGCATCAACATGGCCCTCTACGGGCCGGCGGACCTGCTGGCGCTGCTGACCCCGATGCTCGTGGTCATCGCCGCACTGTGCATCCCGATGCTCGACCTGTTGATGGCGGTCTTCCGTCGTCTCAAGGCGGGCAAGAGTCCCTTCGCCCCCGACAAGCAGCACCTGCACCACCGGCTGCTCCGCCTGGGACACTCCCAGAAGCAGGTCGTCCTGGTGCTCTACACCTGGGTCGGTGTGGTGGCGCTGGGCGCAGTAGGGTCCACCGTCTTCCCGTTGGGCGTGGCCGCGGTGATCTTCGGCTTCGCGATCCTGCTGGCACTGGGATTCACCGTCGTGCCGCTGTGGCGGGGCCGGACGACGGTCGCCGCGGTGTCCGACACCGCCCCGCCGCCGGGTCCGGACGGCCCGCGGGCGGTACCGAAGAACCTGCCCCGCAACCCGACGTCGACGGGGAATTCACGGGGACGGTCGGGGGCGACCACCCGTCCCGAAGGCGGCAAGATGGGACCTGGGGGCCGTGGACGCTAGGGTGTAACCCGTGAGCGAGCAGAACAACACCCCGTCCCGGCCCTCTGCGGGCGACCGCCCCGTCCCGGCAGACCTTCCCGATGTCAACGTCAGTGAGGACGGCGATGTCGCCGACCACCGGCGCCCGTTGCTGCGTGCGGCGAAGTGGGGAGCCGTCGCCATCGTGGTTCTGACGGTCCTCTCTCTGGCGCTGTGGGGGAACTTCCGTGGTACCGAGGGCCTGTGGGGCGTGCTGATCGGCGCCGCCATCGGTGGCGGCTTCATCCTGGCGACCGTCGGGGTGGTGCTGCTGACCTCGAACACCTCCCCGCAGACCACCGTGGTGGTCATGCTGGGTACCTGGCTGATCAAGATCATCGTGGTCCTCGGCATCCTGCTGGTGCTGCGGTCCATGGACTTCTTCGACCACACCGCCATGGGTGTCACCGTGCTGCTGGCACTGATCGTGGGACTGGTCTCCGAGACCATCGGAGTGATCACCACCCGGGTCACCAACATCTGATCCGCCACCCAGGGGACACGCGGGGGTAGGGGAGGGGTGCCGGCAGCGTCACGCGAGGCGTGGCATCTGACGCTGGTCAGTACAGGGACGATAGGCCTGTGAAAGCCATTTACCACGGGGGTGGTCACGGGCGGTGGGCGAAGTGCTATTGTCCGTTTAACTACCACGGGGGTGATAGTTAGCGTAGGCGCGCCGATCGCTGCTATTGTCTAACGCGGGTAATCAGGTGAGTGGCCCGCGCGCGCCTCAAGCGTGCCTCACGTCCGAGCCTGGTCTATCACCCCCGGTGTCGTGCCGACGTGCGACGGAGTCCACGGTGCCGGGTACATCCTGACATCCTCCATCGCACCGCGTGACCTCGTGTCATGCGGCCCCAACCACGGGAGAGAACGCTGAGCGTGACAACCTTGGCCATGAAGGGCGAATTCCACGCACCTTCATTGGAGCCTGAATTCTTCCCGGGGGAAGTGAATCCCGACCACCTTTGGTTCAGTGACTTCGCTAACGGCATTTTCGCAGTAGACCGCCTGATGATCATCCGTCTGTTGATGATTCTCATCCTGGCGGCCTTTTTTCTGTATGCCTTCCGCAAGCCTCAGCTGATCCCGAGGGGTGTGCAGAACGTCGCAGAGTACGCGGTCGACTTCGTCCGCGTGCACATCGCTGAAGAAATCCTGGGGAAGAAGGAGGGCCAGCGGTTCCTGCCGATCATCGGCACCATCTTCTTCGTCGTCTTCATCGGTAACCTGCCGGCGGTCATCCCGGGGTTGAACATTTCGGCCAACGCCAGGGTCGGTATGCCGATCATCCTGGCTGCGGTGGCGTACATCGTCATGATCTACGCCGGCGCCAAGCGCTACGGTTTCGGCAAGTTCGTGAAGTCCTCTGTGGTCATCCCGAACCTGCCGCCGTTTCTGCACGTGCTTGTCGTCCCGATCGAGTTCTTCTCCACCTTCGTCCTGCGACCGGTCACGCTGACCATCCGTCTGATGGCCAACATGCTGGCGGGTCACATCGTGCTGGTCCTGCTGTTCGGTGCCACGAACTTCTTCTTCTGGCAGCTGAACGGCTGGACGCTGCTGGCCGGAGGCACCCTGGTCGCCTCCATCGCCTTCACGCTGTTCGAGATGCTGATCATCTTCCTGCAGGCCTACATCTTCAGCCTGCTGACGGCGGTCTACATCGAACAGTCGCTGCACGCCGACGAGCACTGATGAGTTTTGACGGGCACTGAACCCCGACATCTACAACAACACATTCTCGCCCCATCCTTCGACTACCTCTTTCACACAGGTGGGGCACCACGAAAGGGAACGGAAACCAAATGAACGAGCTGCAGATCCTCGCCCAGGACGCCACCACGAACTTCGAGGGCTTCCAGTCGATCGGCTACGGTCTCGCCGCTATCGGCCCCGGTGTCGGTATCGGTATCCTGGTCGGTAAGACCGCCGAGGCTATGGCTCGCCAGCCCGAGATGGCCGGCCAGCTGCGCACCACCATGTTCCTGGGTATCGCCTTCACCGAGGCCCTGGCCCTGATCGGCCTGGTC
>DXGC01000070.1 GCA_019114135.1 Candidatus Corynebacterium avicola | reverse complement strand
CGAGGCGCATCCGGAACGATTCCGGGGCAGACCGGAGACTGACGAGCCGGGGAAGGTCGTCGGGATCAACCACGAGCAGGAAGCAACCGTTTAGGGTCGGGTGACTCCACACAGCTTGACATAGAGCGTTTCCGGCCATTTGCGATGACCAGGGATTCATTTGCGATGCCACGAAGGGGTGTTGGTTAGGCTGCGATCCGACCGCGGCGGGAACTACTGCTGGGCGTTGGCCTTGTCCAGCAGCTCCTGCACCTGCTCGGTGGAGACCGCGCCGGCGGTGAAGCCGATGAAGCGGTCCAGCGGGACGCTCCCCATGATCGCCATGGGGTCGACGCCGAACCCGGAGCTCTCACCGTCACTGCCCCCGGTGAGGGCGCCGAGGACATCACCGAGTCCCTCGGCGACGACGGGGCTCTCCAGCGCCTCCACCAGCGTGGAGTTCATGGTCAGGGGTACGCGTACCGTCTCGCCCTCGAGCTCGACCTCCACAGTCTCCCGCAGGTCGCGACTGGAGGAACCGACCGAGACCTCGTAGGTCCCCGGCTCCAGCACGAACTGCCCGGCCGCCACGTCCCAGTACTCGAGGTCCCGGCGGTCGAGATGGATCTCCAGCTCCGCCGACTCGTCCGGCTCCAGGAACACCGACCCGAAGCCGGCCAAGGCGTTCGGCACCCTGACCTGGTCGGACTCCGGGACGGCCACATAGGCCTGGACGACCTCGCGTCCTGCGCGGTGCCCGGTGTTGGTCACCCGCACCGAGACGGTGATGCCCTCACCGTCGTCGTCGGGCTGGGCGAAGACCTGGTCGTACTCGAAGGTCGTGTAGGACAGGCCGTGCCCGAAGGGATAGGCGACCTGGAGGCTCCGGGCGTCGTACCAGCGGTAACCGACGAACAGCCCCTCGCCGTAGCGGACGTGCCCGTGCTCACCGGGGAAGTCCAGGTAGGACGGGTTGTCCTCCAGGCGCACAGGGTAGGTCTCGGTCAGCTTGCCCGAGGGGTTCACCGCGCCGGTGAGCACGTCGGCGATACCTGAACCGCCTCCCTGACCCAGCAGGTTGCCGTCGAGGATCGCCCCGGCGTACTCGGCAACCTCACCGAGCGCGAGTGCGCCGCCGTGGGAGAGGACCACGGCCACACGCGGGTTGACCTCCCGCACCGCGGCCAGCAGGTCGAGCTGCTCGGCAGGCAGGTCGATGTCGGTGCGGTCGAAGCCCTCGGACTCCTGGGCATCGGCCAGTCCGAGGAAGACCACGGCGATGTCGGCGTGGCGGGCGTCCTCCACAGCCTCGTCGCGCAGCGCGACGGCTTCCTCTGTCTCCGGGCCGGAACCGTCGATGGTGAAGCCGCGGGCGAAGGTCACCGGCGCAGCGAGGCGGGCCTTGATCTCGTCCAGGGGCACGTCGACCTTGGTCGGGTTGACGTGGGACGATCCGCCCCCCTGGTAGCGGGGATTGTCGGCGAAGGCGCCGATGACGGCGACCGAGCCGGTCACCCCGTTGGCGTCGATCGGCAGGATGTGCCGGCCGTCGACCCCGTCGTTCTTCAGCAGGACGATCGACTCCGCGGCCGCCCGGCGTGCCAGGTCGTGGTGGGCGGCCTGCTCCTCCTCCCCGAACGTGGCGTCGTCCCGGTGTGCGCTCTTCCCGGCGGCGGCGAGGGAGGCCACGCGGGACGCTGCGAGGGTGACGTCCTTCTCGTCGAGGGTGCCGTCCTGCACGGCGGCGACGACCGCGTCGTCCGATACGCCACCGTCGTAGGGCATCTGCAGGTCGAGGCCGGCCTTCACGGCGTCCACGCGGCCACCGACGGCACCCCAGTCGGACACGACCGCACCGCGGAATCCCCATTCACCTCGGAGAACGTCGGTGAGAAGGAAACGGCTGTGGCGGACCGGGGTGCCGTTGTAGCTGTTGTAGGAGGCCATCACGGTCCACGGCTGGGCCTCCTCCACGATGCGCCGGAAGGCCCGCAGGTAGATCTCACGCAGCGGACGGGGATCGACGTCGGAGCTGACACGCATCCGGTCGTCCTCCTGGTTGTTGAGTGCGAAGTGCTTCAGGGACGCGCCGACACCGCCACTCTGGATGCCCTTCACCCACGCCTCGCCGATGACACCGGTGAGGTGCGGGTCCTCGGAGAAGTACTCGAAGTTTCGTCCGCCCAGCGGTGAACGCTTGATGTTCACACCCGGACCGAGGAGGACCTGCAGGTCAGCAGCCTGTGCCTCGACGGCCAGCGCGGCTCCGATCTTCTCGACGAGCTCCGGGTCCCAGCTCTGGGACAGGCCGGCGGCCGGCGGGAAGCAGGTGGCAGGGAGACTGACGGTGATGCCCAGGTGGTCCGCGGAACCTTCCTGTTTCCGCACCCCGTGGGGACCGTCCGACACGGTGATGGAGGGAACCCCGTCCGCCTCCTTGGTGGCCCAGAAGTTCTGGCCGGATCCCAGCCCGGCGCGGGTCTCGAGGGGGAGGGAGTCAACGGAGGAGGATGCGGGAGCTGTGGTGTCCGGTGATGAGTCGCTCATACCCCTCGTTTCTACCCGCAATTCCGACGTCGGCGCCGTTACCGCTGGGCAGATGCCGTCAGTAGCGCCGGGCCTGCGCGATGCTCACCCCGCCGATGATCACGATGAGCACGCTGAACACGATGGTGCTGCCCACCAACCCCAGCGGCACGGTCAGTATCCCGGCCAACATCGACGGAACGGTCAGGGACAGGTAGCCGACGATGAAGAAACTCGTGGTCACGGCGGTGCGTTCCTCCGGCGGGGCTGCCGCCGTCACTGCCCGCATGCCCGTCATGAACACCAGGCCCTGGCCGAGGCCGCCCACGACCGACGACAGGATCAGCAGCGGCAGCGTCCCCACCTCCACCGCCAGGACCAGCAGGATCCCGCACAGCACCAGCAGCGCTGAACCGCCCGCCATCAGCGTCCTGTTGCCCAGACCGCGCAGCAGGATCTGGCCGACCGCAGAGGCCAGGAACAGCGAGGACGCCACCGACGCGATCGCGGCCGAATCGGAGATGCCCATTTCGGCGGCCATGAAGTTCGGTGTGACCGAGGAGTACAGTCCGCAGATCGTGTAGCCCGCGACCGCTCCCGGAACCGCTGCGGTGAACAGCGTGCGCGACTCGGCCGGCACTCCGGGCACCCGGGGGCGGGGCAGCCACCCCGCGGAGCGGTCGCGGACGACCCGGTCACGCACGACAGGCAACAACACCGCGGCAAGGGCCAACAGGACGGCGTGCACGATGAACGGGGCGGTCAGCGGGGCGCCCACCACGGAACCGACCACCCCGGACATCAGGATGCCCAGGCCCAGGCCGCCGATGTTCGCCGCAGTGGCCAGCGCAGTGGCAAGGTTCTCCCGCCCGGCCGGCGAGTTCTCCATGACGGTGACGGTGCCGGTGGAGGTGAAGATGCCTGCCGCGAGGCCGGACAGCACCCTACCGATGTACATCAGCACCAGGCCGACGGTCGTCCCGTCACCGGCACCGGCGATCAGGAACAGGCCCGCGGACAGCAGCGACAGCACGACGGCGATACCCAGGACCGGTCGACGTCCGAGGGTGTCGGAGAGCCGACCGAAGATCACCAGGCCGGCGACGACGCCGATGGCGTAGATGGCGAAGAGCACGGTGGTCGCCGCATCGCCGAAGCCGAAGGTCGCCGACATCTCCGGGTACAGCGGTGTGGGCATCGTGGTGCCCATCATCACGACGGCGAAGATGTACGCGGCCGCGGCGAGGGAGCGCCCGGTCGCCGGATGGTCGTTCCTGGTCCGGCTGTCGTTCATCTGAGCCAGCGTACATCTCCGGGCGCGATGCTTCTCGACGAGCCGGCGTCGGTCACACCTGGAAGTAGATGTGCATGTGCCGGGCGCAGCCGGGGTTGAAGGGCGCGGCGCAGTGGGGACAGCTCGGACGCCGGCACTGGTCAGGCCCGGCGTAGATCTCCAGGTACTCCCCCACGCTCAGCCAGGTGCCGCAGCTCCGGCACATCACAGCGTCAACGTCCCGCTCAGCGGCGGTGTCGGTCGGCCAGGGTGTCACCGTATGGTCGGACGCTTCGTCGTGGCAGTGCAGGCAGGGATAGGTGCGCCCGCAGCAGTGGAAGCGGATCGCGACCACGTCCAGCGGGGAGTTCCAGTGGGTGCAGCCGACTCCTCCGAGGAGGTGCGCGGCGTCAGTGGAGTCGGCGGTCATTGGGCGGCACCTACTGACGTCCCACGAACGGGGTGGACGGCGCGGGCGTCGCCGCCTGTTCCCGGTCGGGGCGGAACGTCGCGAGCAGGTCGGACGCTTCGGCCACCTCGGAGTCCTCAGGCACGGCTTTCCCCGCCAGCTCTGCGGTGATCTCGGCGGCGGCGAGTCGGCCGAGCAGCGCAGAGAGCGTCATCCCGGAATGGGTGACCAGGGAGTAGACCCGACGGGCGGGGCCGGTGAAACCGACGAGCGGGAAGCCGTCCTCCGGCAGACTGCGGGCGGAGAGTAACACCTTCTCGACAGGCACGGTGGTGCCCAGCACTGCGTGGAGCTCGGCCTCCATGATGCGACGCACGTCGTCGAGCAGTGCGTCCTGTGCGGCGGGGTCGGTGCCTTCGGCGACCCGGTGTTCCACGTCCGGGAGCTGCACCCAGAGCCTCCCGTCGTGGCGGGGGCGCAGGTTGATCCTCTCGGAGATCACCACCCGGCCCAGGTGGACATCGGTGGGGGCGGTGAGGCCGATCAGGCTGTGTACCCGGGGTGTCGGGGCGTCCTCCACCGCGGCGACGGGAAGCCCGAAGGCGCGGGAGGCGGCACCGGCGGCGACGACCACGGCGTCCGACCTGATCTCGGTGCCGTCGTCGAACAACACCCGGTCCGGGAGAATGCGCGTGACCAGTGCCTTCTGGATCTCGACCCCGCGCGCCGCGAGGCCGGAGGTGAGACCGGCGGCGAAGAGGTCGGCGTCGAGGTACCCCTCGGACGGCATGTGCAGCGCCGCCCCGGGCAACGTCGACCAGTCCACGGCAGGTTCCAGTCCCTCAAGGTCCTCGCGCGGCACCGGCCACACCGGATAGTCCTGGCTGCGGAGCCATTCGATGCGCTCGGCCGTGGCGTCCGGAGGGGCGATGAGCACGCATCCGGACTGGTGGAACCAGGTACCGCCGAGCTCCTGCTGCAGCCGGTGGTGTTCGGCGATGGCCTGGGCATTGAGCCGGTGGTAGGCGGCCGGGGGCTTGTTGTTGGCGTTGACCCAGGCGAAGGAGCGGTGGCTCGCCCCGGCCAACGGGCGGTCCGGACCCGCGGCGTCCAACAGGGTCACGTGGTTGCCCCGGACGGCCAGTTCGCGGGCGGCGGCGAGACCGAGGACACCGGCGCCGATGACGATCACGTGCGCGGGCTGGGAAACCTGTGAGTTCTCCATGCCCATGTACGCAACCGTCTTCGCGGCGCCCGGTCAAGGGGTTGGAGGGTGTGCTCACGACGCACAGGATGAATCAAACATGAACAGTCATATAACCAACTGTTCACAGTTGAGAGTCTGACCGGTAGAGTCACGGCCACAGGATCGGCAGTGTCTCCGATCACTCCTTCTATCTCTCCACCGACCCAGAAACGAGTGCCCCCATGCCCACCCACCTGATCATCATGGGTGTCAGCGGTAGCGGAAAGACGACCGCCGCTGAACTCCTCGAGAAGCGCACCGGCGTCCCGTACGCCGAAGCCGACTCCTTCCACCCCGAGGCCAACAAGAAGAAGATGGCCTCCGGTGAGCCCCTCAACGACGATGATCGGTGGCCGTGGCTGAGGAAGCTCCGGGACTGGATGACCGAGCAGGCGGAGCAGGGGAACTCCACCATCGTCACGTGTTCCGCGCTGAAGGTGGCCTACCGCGATGTGCTGCGGGAGGCGACCGGCGATGAGCGCTTCGTGCTGCTCAATGCACCGGAGGACGTCCTGGCCACCCGGATGGACGCCCGCAAGGGCCACTACATGCCGACCTCGCTGCTCCGGTCCCAGCTCGACACCCTTGAGCCGCTGACCGACGACGAGAACGGCGTGACGCTGGACGCCACCGCCGACCCGGAGGACATCATCCAGCAGGTGCTCGACCTGGTCGGCGACTTCGGGGCGTCGGACGCTGGGCCCGACGCTGAGCCCGACGCTGAGCCCGACGCCGCGGGAGCCGAGAAGTGAACGCGCTGGTCCTCGCCCAGGACGCAACCGAGAACGCCTCGACGGCCGGCGACAGCCAACTCGTCATCGCCGCCCTGCTCGGCATCGCCCTGATCGTCGGGCTGATCGTCTGGGCGAAGCTGAACCCCTTCCTCTCGCTGATGATCGGTTCGGCCGCTCTCGCACTGATCGCCGGCACCCCGCTGGTGGAGGCATTCAGCAGCTTCACCGAGGGGTTCGGCGGCACCGTCGGCGATGTCGGTGTGCTCATCGCGCTGGGTGCGGTGATCGGCCAGTTCCTGGTGAAGTCGGGTGCGGCGGACAGTATCGTCGACGCATTCCTGGACCGCACCTCGCCGGGCCTACGCCCCTGGGTGATCGCCGGACTGGCGATGCTGCTGGGTATCCCGCTGTTCTTCGAGGTCGGGATCGTGCTGCTGATCCCGGTGGTGATGCTCGCCGCCCGTCGTTCCCAGCTACCGGTGATGATGCTGGGCATCCCGGCTCTGGCCGGACTGTCCGCACTGCATGCACTGGTGCCGCCGCACCCCGGCCCGCTCGTCGCGGTGAACGGCCTGGGCGCGAACCTGGGCCTGACCCTGGCCCTGGGCCTGCTGACGTCGTTGCCCGTCGTGGCGATCGCCGGTCCACTGTCGGCGAAGCTCATGGCCAAGTGGGTGCCCATCGAGGCGCCGACGACGATCTCCGGTCAGGACGTCACCGAGCAGAACTCCGCCGAAGGGCAGAAACCGTCCGTCGGCCGCGGGCTGACTGTGGTGCTGCTGCCGGTGGTGATGATGCTGTCGCGCACGCTGGTGGAGTCGCTCCAGGTCTCGGAGGACTCCGTGGTCTTCAAGACCTTCGAGTTCCTCGGTGAGCCGATCGTCGCGCTGCTGGCGACAGTACTTCTGGCGATGTTCTTCCTCGGCTTCGGGATGGGACGCACCCGCGCTGAGGTATCCAACCAGGTCAGCGGGTCGTTCGGGCCGATCGCCGGGGTGATCCTCATCGTCGGTGCCGGCGGTGGTTTCAAGGAGACTCTGGTGTCCACCGGCGTGGCGGATGTCGTCGGCCAGTGGGTGCAGGACGCCCCGGTCTCCCCGCTGGTCGCCGGTTGGCTGGTGGCGGTGTTCATCCGCCTGGCGACCGGTTCGGCGACGGTGGCGACGGTCACCGCGGCGAGCATCATGACACCGGTCGTGACCGACATGGGTTCCGTCGAGGTCGCGCTGATGGTGCTGGCGATCGGCGCCGGTTCGGTGTTCTTCTCCCACGTCAACGACGCCGGATTCTGGCTGGTCAAGGAATACTTCGGCATGACCGTACCGCAGACCTTGAAGACCTGGTCGCTGATGGAGACGGTGCTGTCTGTGGTTGCCCTGGGCGTGATCCTGCTGCTGAACCTCATCGTCTGACCTTTCTCGACAGACTACTTTCACGGACCACCCCTCTTTAGAAGGCCCGACCTGGCCTTCTCGGACTATCTCCAACCCCGTTCGAACGTCATGTTCGAACGGGAATTTTTTATATCCAAAGTTGGTGGAATGATTCGTCCTGTCCTTGAGGAGAGGACAGTTTCCCCGGCCGACGACGATCCGTGCGGCGGCCGTTCACTTTTTCACGAGAGAGACTCTGACGTTCAACATGAGCACAAACACCCAGACTCCTTACCCGGGAGCACCCCAGCAGCCCTACCCCGAGATGAACAAGGGACCGGCACCGAAGCAGAAGAACACGCTCGGAATCATCGCCCTGGTACTGGCGATCGTCGGCTTCATCTTCGCCTGCATCCCCGGCGCCCTGATCATCGGATGGATCCTCCTGCCGATCGCGTTCATCCTCTCGCTCGTCTCCCTGTTCCAGCGAGGGAAGAAGCAGTGGCCGGGATTCACTGCCCTAGCGCTGTCGATCCTCGGTGTCATCGTCGGCGTTGGCGTGTTCTTTGTCGTCGTCTCCGACGCAGTGGACGAGGCCCTTCCGGACACCGAGGTCTCCCTCGAAGACTCGGGCGAAAACGGCGAGCAGGCGAGCGGTGACGATGCTGGTACTCGTTCCAACCCCCACCCGTTGGGCAGCACTGTGGCCAGCGATGGGTGGAGTGTCACCATCAATAGCGTGGATCTCGACGCCAATGAAGCGATCACCGCAGAGAACATGTTCAATGAGCCGGCTCCGGAGGGCATGACCTACATCATGGTCAATGCGACCATCACATACACCGGCGATTCGGATGAAGGCGAGATGCCTTGGACGACAATCGAGTACGTCACGGTCGACGGCAACACGATTTCACAGTCCGGTGTCACGCCCGACCCCCTGGACACCGTCTCTGATCTGTACCCCGGAGGCTCCACCACCGGGAATGTTTCACTGGTCGTCCCTTCCGACACCGCCAGCGAAGGTGTTCTGGCCGTCGCCCCCGGCATGCTCTCCGACAACGCTTACTTCGCCGTAAGCTAAAACCTCGACATCGTGGCTCCGCTACCCTGGCGGCCATGACCTCCATCAAGAACATCCCGGTCCGGGCCCTCGACGGCAGTGAGTACTCACTGGCCGACCACGAGGGCCCGTTGCTCATCGTCAACGTGGCATCGAAGTGCGGTCTCACTCCGCAGTACACGGCCCTGGAACAGCTCGCGAAGGACTACGGACCCAAGGGACTGACCGTCATCGGAGTGCCCTGCAACCAGTTCATGGGCCAGGAGCCCGGTTCCGCCGAGGAGATCGCCGAATTCTGCTCGGCGACCTACGGAGTCACCTTCCCCCTGCTCGAGAAGACCGAGGTCAACGGGGAGAACAAGCACCCTCTCTACGAGGCACTGACCCAGACCCCGGACGCCTCCGGCACCGCCGGCGACATCGAGTGGAACTTCGAGAAGTTCCTCGTCGGCGCCGACGGCGAGGTCCTCGCGCGCTTCCGGCCCGGGACCGTTCCGGACGCACCGGAGGTCACCAGCGCGATCGAGGGAGCACTGCAGTAGGTCGAAGCCACCCGTCAGCTACCGGCATCGCGCGGGATCAGCGTCGAGAAACGGATCGTGCCGGAAAGGTTGGAGTAGGTACTGACCGTCACGGGGTAGGTTTTGCCCTCGTACTCCAGCGAACATTGCACGGATTCTTCAATCTCCGGACTCGGCCCGGAGTTGCAGTGCACGTTGGTGAGAGGCGCACTCAACTCGGCAAAGTAGCTGTCCCGCAATGCCATTTCCAGAGCTTCGGCGCCCCCGTCCCGCGCTGAACCGGAGAAATCGTAAACTTCTCCATCGACGCTGTTCTCATGACCCACAATCCGGGAACCGGTCTCTTGCTGGCCGGTCGTGCTTCCACTGATGCCGTCGATGATCGCCGTAACTCCGACGAGCGCGACGAGACCCACCAGCACGCCCACGAAGACCGCCCACGGTTTCACACGGCGACCACCGTTCTGTACCGCAGGAGCACCAGCCCAGTTGGCTGGCGCGATGTTGGTTTGAGCTCCCTGCGGAACCAGCGCCCGGCCCTGCATGGCGACCGGATCTCTCCCGTTTCCCCCGCTCCACCCGGCAACGTCCTGCGCGAGACGGGCATCGGGGTTCCCCGGTCCGTCGTTCCCCGGATTCCTCGGCTCGAGATGAGGCAGGTTGAACCACTTGCCTCCCTGGGCCGGGGTCGGCGGGGCGAAGGCCGGGGTCTCCGTCTCCAGGTCCTCGACCAGCCGCATCAGCTCACCCCTGGTGGTGGAGTTGGCGGCGGTGTGACTCCGGCGAATATGCTCCCCTGAGCTCAGCTGACCGTCCCGCTGCGCCTTGGACAGGATGGACCTGATCATGTTCCGGTCCAGGTCGGAGGCAGGCACCCACCTCGGATCCCTGCTCATGCGGCCTCCTCAGACCCTGATGAACGAACTACCTGTGCTGGCCAGTCTGGTCAGTCCTCCCGGACAACTATCCGGGGGAAAACTACGTGTGTCAGGAAGTATACGGGGCCGCCGCAGGACTCACCCGAAGTTCGCCGCATCCGCCAGGCAGAACGGGTGGCCGGCCGGGTCGATGAGCACCCGCCAGGTCTCCCCCGGCTGCGGATCCGCCAGCCGGGCACCGAGCTCCAGGGCACGCTCCTCCGCCGCCGGGATGTCGTCCACCGCGAGGTCCAGGTGGAATTGTTTGCTGCCGCCCTCGTTGGGCCACTGCGGTGGGACGTAGCCGTCGACGCGTCCGAAGCCCAGGGCTGCGCGTCCCGTCCCCGGCCACACGACCATGCTGTAGTCCTCGGTGGCCACGGCGACCTCACCGCCGGTGAGTCCGGACCAGAACGTCGCTTGGGCGACAGGGTCACCGCAGTCCACGGTGACCATGCCGATCTTGATCTCGTTTGACGTAGTCATACCTCGTACCCTGCTACGATTCGGCCATGTCGTCTTGGACGAATGCGACACCGGCCACCACACCCCAGGGCGTGATCCTGCGTCAGTCCGTCCTCGACAGCGCGATCGACCGTTTGCTGGCCTCCCCGGCTCCCCAGCTCACCGACTGGGTCGAACTGTACTGGGGGTTCGCCTGGGACACCCCGCACACCATCCCGGGCTCATTGGTGCCGCAGTTCGCCGTGAACCTGACTTTCGAGGACAACGTCGGACGCACCGACGCTACATCCTCCGTCCTGTTCACCGGTGTCCCCGAAGCCCGTTTCGACGCCGACCTCACCGGCCGTGGGCACGTGGTCGGGGTGAAGCTGCTCCCCGGGACGTTCACCGCGCTGACCGGCCTCGACTCCTCGGTGCTGACCGGACGCACCGTGCCCGCCGCAGACGTCCTGCCGGACAACCGGAACGCCGCCCTCCCCTCGGCGCTCACAGAGTTCACGGAGGTCGCAGGAACTCCACCGGTCTACGGGGACGATTCCCAGGTCGGCGCGCTCGACGACCTGCTGCGAGCAGTGGTCCCCGACCGCGTCCCCGAGGACTGCGTCCGGGCACGCACCGCACTGCAGGACGCCACCCTCCCGGAGGTGGTGCGCGTCGACCAGCTCGCCGAACGTCACGGGGTGACGGTGCGGACGCTCCAGCGACTCTTCGACCGGTGGATCGGAGTGTCCCCGAAGCAGGTCATCACCCGGTTGCGGCTGCAGGACGCCGTCGCCGCGCTGGACCAGGCGTCCCGTAGCGCCCGGCCGGAGCCGTTGGTGGACATCGCGATCCGGCTCGGGTTCTTCGACCAGGCGCACCTCACCCGGGAGTTCACCCGGGTCGTGGGCGTCCCTCCGACCCGGTACCTGTCGGATCTGACGGAGAACGGCAGCTGACCTTCCCCGACACCCCCTCGCGGGTTTCAGTGACGAACGTCACTGTATGTAGGCTAATTTTGTGTGTGAAACACACCGTTCGAGGAGGAACAAGGAGGATCATGAAACAGGACCAGGACCAGCATCAGGACTACATCGACCGGGTCATGGCCCAGTGGTCCGCGGCCGACCCGGAACTCGACGTGACCCCGCTGGACGTCTTCGGCCGGCTGCACCGGGTGTACGTGAAGTACAGCCGAATCATGGCCGCGACCTTCGCCGAGTTCGACATCACCCAGTCCGACTTCGAGGTACTCGCCGCGCTGAAGCGCACCGGACAGGACGGTCCCGTCGACGCGACTGAACTGGCGGAGCAGGCACTGGTCCGCACCAGTGACATCCCGGCACAGCTTCGCCGTCTGGAGGACGCCGACCTGGTCGAGCGGGGCCGGAGCTTCGCCGGCCCCCGTAGCGTGCAGGTCCGGCTGACCTCGGCCGGTGAGGACCTGATCAAGAAGCTGGCCAGGGAGCATTTCACCCGGGAGGCCGAGCTGCTGGAGAAGCTCAGCACCCACGACCGTGAGGTGCTCTCGAAGGTGCTCCGCCGACTGTCGTCCTCACTGGGGACGGTGTAGAAGGCCAGCGGCCCACCCTCACTTCTCCAGCAGGGCGTAGATCAGGGTGTCCGTCCACTCCCCCTTGCTCCACCAGTCCTGCCGGTGGTGCGCCTCCTTCCGCATCCCGAGCCGCTCGGCGAGGCGGGCCGAGGCGGTGTTGCGGGCGTCCATCCGGGCGACGATCCGGTGCAGCCGGTAGTGGTCGAAGCCCAGGTCGAGCACGGCCCGGACCGCCTCGGAGGCGAACCCCTGGCCACCGTGGTCAGGGTGCAGCACCCAGCCGATCTCCGCAGACCTGTCCTGTTCACCGTCCATCCACAGCAGGACGTCCCCGATAGCTTCCCCGTCATGTTCGATGACGAGGGCCAGGGTGCGGGGCCGGCCCGAGAGGTCGGTCTGGGCGCAACGCTGCTCCACCTTGTCCCGCGCAACCTCGGGCGTCCACGGGTGGTCGAGCAGGTGGCGGGTGACGTCCTCACGCGCGTAGAGCGTCTGCAACCACGCCTCGTCGCCGTTTCGGTGAGGACGCAGGACCAGTCGTTCGGTGGGCAGCGGCAGCACGACAGTCCCCTCGGGAGGACTCAGCCGTCGCTCGAAGTGCACGAGGTCGACGGCCTCCCCCGACGGCGCGGTACCGCGCGCCGTCTGACCGGCCTCGAAGCCGGCGAAGCCGAGAACGCGGCGGGAGGCGACGTTGTCCGGCACCGTCCGGGCCCGCAACGTCGCCAGGCCGCTCCTGGACGCCAGCTCGCCGGCGAGCACCGCGGCGACACCGGCCATTCCGCGACCTCGGTGGTCGGGGTGGATCCAGAAGCCCAACTCGGCCGAGTCATCGGTGACGTCGAAGAGCACCACGCTTCCGAGGAAGGCGCCCGTGGCCTCGTCCGCGAGAGTGAGAATGGCCAGGTCACCCCTGTTCAGGCCGTTCTCGACGGGTCCGGCGATCATCTCCTTGACGGAGTCTTCGGTGTAGTGGGGTTCGGGGAGGTGGGCGTAGCGGCGGACCTCCGGGTCGTTGGCGCCTTCGGCGTAGGACGCTGCGTCCGACTCGGTCATCGGACGCAGCCGGGCAAGGTCCGCGGGAAGGGGAAGAAGTGTCCGGTCGATCATCCCTTAACCGTACAGTGTCTAGTTAAACCGAGCCAGAACTGTTACGCTGCTGTGCCCATGAGCTACTGGACGACCTCCCGGGCGGTGCAACGCCGCCGCGCCGTCGACCCTGACGACATCGCCCGGGTCTCCGTCGAGCTGCTGGACGGCGAGGGCCCGCGCGGCCTGACCGTCCGGGCGGTCGCCGAGCACTGTGGGGTGTCGCCGTCGGGGCTGTACTCGCGGATCTCCGGGGCGGACGACCTCTTCGACCTCGCACTGGACCACGCACTGGGGCAGGATACGCAGGTCAACACGCAGGTTTCGCGGGACGACCCGGATCTCACCGAGCTGCTGGTGGCCTACTTCCGCCACCTCGCCGAGCACCGTTGGGCCTGCCAGGTGCTCGCCGAACGCGCTCCGCGCGGGCCGAACTACCTGCGGGTGTCCGAACTGATGTGCCGGCTGCTGGAGAATGCCGGGGCGACCGATCCACTGGGCACGGCCTACAGCTTGTCGAACTTCGTCATCGGCAGCGCGCTGACCGCACCGATGACCGGGTCGGAACGGGAGCTGGACGTCGACGCCGAGGCCGCGCCGGTCTACGCGCGCCTGCGTTCTGCCCACGACGCCACGGCGGAGCAACTCCTGCGCCGAGGACTCGCTTCCCTCTTCCCCTCCCCGTGAACGACATCCCGGGGCGACTCGCTTCCCGACGCCTCCGACACGCCGCGGCCGGGGACATTCACAGGTTCGGGAGGATCCGCCGTCAGAGCTGCACCGCAGTCAGTCACGGGCGGTCGCGTAGGGGTGCACCGTGGGGGTGGATCATCGCAAATTGTAACGGTTAGATCACGGGTTTCGGATAGGGTCTGTGTCACGCCGGGAACGTCCCGGAGTGTCCGAATTCGAAAGGATGATCTCGATGATCGACTCCATCGCCACCTTCTTCAACTCCCTCGTCAGCGTTGCTCAGGAGGGTATCGTCGGCCTGGTCGACGCTGTCGCCACCTCGCTCTAATCGAGCCTGCGTTCACTGCGTAGTTCCCTGTCCGCTCCCCCGGGAGCAGGCGGGGATTTATGCATTCGTGACCTTTGTTAACGGGGGTAGCCAACCCTCACCGGGAGACACTCCACCCAAACTCCATCCGCCGCTGTCCCGCCCCCGTTACGCTTGCTCCATGTTCTTCAAGAAAAACAGCGCGTCCACCACACAGTCCGGCGCTGACGCCCAGCGCCTCGTCCTGGTCACCGGGGCCGCCTCCGGCCTGGGCCTCGAGATCGCCAAGGAGTACCTCGCCAAAGGCGAGCGGGTGATCCTCACCGACATCCACGACGACACCCCGGACACCGTCTCCTCCCTGAGCGGCGACTGGAGCTACCAGAAGCTGGACGTGACCAGCGAGGACGAGTGGGCCGCCACCGCCGAGGGCATCGACAGCCTGGACGTGCTCATCTCGAACGCCGGCATCGCCGTCGGCGGTCGCATCTCCGACACCTCCATCGCCACCTGGCAGAAGGCCCTGGACATCAACCTGCTCGGCTCGGTCCGCGGTCTGCGCGCCATGCTGCCGAAGATCGCCGAAGGTGGGCGCATCTCCCTGACCGCCTCGCTCGCCGGCCTGGTCCACGCCCCGGGCATGGCCACCTACAACGCCACGAAGGCCTCGACCGTCGCCCTGGCCGAGACCCTCGACGCCGAGGTCCGCCACCGTGGGATCAGCGTCTCCGCCCTGTGCCCGCAGTTCTTCAAGTCGGGCCTGGCGTCCTCCCTCACCGGTGACGACGAGAAGGCCGACGACGTCGCCCGATGGCTGCTCACCAACACCTGGTTGGACGCCAAGACCGTCGCCCGACGTGGCGTGAAGGGCATCGAGGCCCGTCGAGTCGTCGTCACCCCGGATGCCTTCGCCATCTTCTCCTGGTACTCCAAGCGCTTCTCCCGCATCCCCTACCTGGTGCTGCTGCGCGTGGGCGGTGGCATCGTCGCCAAGAAGTTCGGCTGACAGCTACCTCACCCAGAGCTCACTCGTAGCTGTACCACCCACGCCCGGTCTTGCGTCCGTAGTCCCCGGCGGCGTACTTCTCGGCGATCAGCGGATGGGGCCGGTCCTTCTCGTCCCCGGTGATCTCATGGGCCGCCTGCCGGATGTCATGGATGACGTCGATACCGACCAGGTCCATCAGTTCGAAGGGGCCCATCGGATGCCCCAGAGCGGCCTTCGCCGCCGCGTCGACGTCCTCGTAGGACGCCACCCCGTCCGCGACCAGGTCCAATGCCTCGGCGCGGATCGCCCACAGCAGGCGGTTGGCGACGAACCCGGGCACCTCCTTGTCCAGGAGTACCGGCCGCTTTCCCATCGCCTCGACCACGGCGACCGCGGTGGCGACGGTGTCGTCGCTGGTTGCCGTGCCGTCTGTGCCGGTACCGCTGTGCCGGACGACCTCCACCGCCTTCATCACCAGCGCCGGGTTGAAGAAGTGCATGTTGCACACCTGGGCAGGACGCCCGGACGCCGCGGCGACCTCCGAGGAGCCGTAGGTGGAGGAATTCGTCGCCAGGACGGCGTGCGGCGGAGCGAGCTCGCCGATCTGCGCGAAGATCGATCGCTTGACCTCGAGTTTCTCTGTCGCGGCCTCGATCACCAGGTCAGCGTCCCCCACGGCGTCGGCAAGGTCGGTGGTGAACCGTATCCGGTCACCGGCGGCCTCGGCGTCCGACTGCGTCATCCGTTCCTTGGTGACCCGGCCATCCAGCCAGGAACGCATGTCGGTGTCGGCGTCCGCGACGGCGGCGGACGAGACGTCCTGCACCACGGCGGTGAACCCGGCGACGGCGACGGCCATGCCGATCTGGCGGCCCATGGTGCCCGCACCGATCACGGCGATCTTCTGGACGGCTCCCACTGCCCTCACCTGCCCTGAAAGGCCCCGACGCCGGTGATGGCGCGGCCGAGGGTCAGCAGGTGGACCTCGTCGGTGCCCTCGTAGGTGCGCACAGCCTCCAGGTTGTTGGCGTGGCGCTGCGGAGAGTAGTCCAGGGTGATGCCGTTGCCACCGAGCAGGGTGCGGGCCTCCCTGGCGACCTCGATCGCCATCCGGGTGTTGTCCAGCTTGCCGGTGGAGATCATTTCCGGGGTGACCCCAGATGCGTCCTTGGCCCGGCCGATGTTGTGCGCCAGGTGGTAGCCCTTGTTGACCGCCACCGCCATATTCGCCAGCTTCGCCTGGGTGAGCTGGAAGTGGGTCAGCGGCGTGCCGAACTGGGTGCGGTGGTTGGCGTACTCCAGGGCGGCGGTGAAGGAGTCGCGGGCGGCACCCACCGCACCCCACAGGATCCCGTAGCGGGCCTCGCTGAGGCAGCGGAAGGGCCCTGACAGGCCCACGGCCGAGTCCTCCGGCAGCAGCGCGGTCTGCGGCAGGCGCACGTGCTGCAGGTCGATCTCGCACTGCACCGAGGCACGCATCGACATCTTCTCCCCGATCACCCTGACGGTGAAACCCGGGGTGTCGGTCGGCACGACGAAGCCGCGCACTCCCCGGCCATTGCCGGACTCCCCGGTCTGCGCCCAGACGATCGCCACCTCGGCCATGCTCGCCAGGCCGATCCAACGCTTGGTCCCGTTGAGCACCCAGTCGCCGCCGGGTTCCTGCCGGGCATGCGTGCTCATCGACGCCGGATCGGAACCACTGTCCGGCTCGGTGAGCGCGAAACAGCCGATCGTCTCGCCGGTGGCCATCCGCGGCAGCCACTCGGCCTTCTGCTCGGGTGACCCGTGCTTGTGGATGGCGCTCATCGCCAGCGACCCCTGTACAGAGACGAAGGTCCGCAGGCCCGAGTCCCCGGCCTCGAGTTCCTGGACGGCGAGACCGTACTCCACGGCACTGCGTCCTGCGCAGCCGTGGCCGTCCAGGTGCATGCCCAGCACCCCGAGCTCGCCGAGCGCGGGCACGATCTCACGGGGGAAGTGCCCGGCCTCGAACCACTCGGCGATGTGCGGACGGATGTCGTCGTCCACGAAGCTGCGCACGCGCAACGCCAGATCCCTCTCCTCTGGGGTGAACAGGCCGTCCAACCCGGAGACGTCGACCGGCCCCCACCAGGACCCGCGGGAGCTCTCCACCTGCGGGGGCGCGGTGACCTGGCCGGGGGACGCAGCGTCCTGCCGCTGCTGGTCTGGCTGCTGGGGCACGGTAACTGCTCCTGGTCTGTGAGGTCGGTGGAGACGGACTTCCGCCACAGTAGTGAGGCCCCATAGTGACTGCAATCACACTGTTGTCGCGACGCCGACCCGACGGCACACAGAAAGCAGGGACACCGTGGATACGGTGTCCCTGCTCGTGGGTTCGACGTCGTGCGCCGGAGGTGGTGCTAGCGGGCGCTGACCTGACCGAAAAGCTTCGCGATGGGCGCGATGACCAGCGGTCGGGCCGCGAACAGTGCCGCGATACTGAGGAAGATCGCTGCGACGAACCAGAAGAAGCCTCCCCAGCCGCCATCGGGATTGCCAGCGAACATGTGGTCCAGGTTCTTCTTCATTCCGGTGGCGAACACCAGGAAGACGTGGGCAATGACGAACAGGACGAAGAACAGCATCGTCGGGTAGTGGATCGCACGGGCGACCGGTGCCGGGTAGTACTTGTTCAGCGTCTTGGCTTCCTTAGGCCACCACTCACTCTGGCGCAGGCCGGAGATGATCGACAGCGGCGCGGCGATGAACACGACGGCGAAGTACATGATCTGCTGCAGCGAGTTGTAGTTGACCCAGCCGTTCTCGGACGGCCAGTTCAGCGAGGTGTACTGCAGGATGGCCGAGAGGGCGTTCGGGAAGACTTCCCAGCTGGTCGGGACGATGCGGGCCCAGTGTCCGGAGATGAACAGCAGGACCACGAAGATCACACCGTTCAGGATCCACAGCAGGTCGAGCGAGGTGTGGAGCCACAGGTGGATGCTGATCTTCTTGCCACCCTTCTTCGGCTGCCACACAGCCGGCGGCTTCGGCTGACGCCGCACGCGGAGGCCGGACTGGATGATCAGGAAGAGGAAGAAGAAGTTCAGGAAGTGGGTCCAGCGGGCCCAGGCCGGGAATCCGTCATCGACGAAGTCGGGCAGGTGGTACTCGCCGGGGTAGTCCTCCATCCAGGACTGGACGGCGTCGAGGCCGTAGATCCACTTGGAGACGAAGACCACGACGGCGGCCAGCACGAGGGCGGCAGCGAGTCCGATGCCGGCGAGCTTGCCCCACTCTGCGAGGGACTTCTCGCCGATCATGATCGGCTCCTTCTTCTTCTCCTTTTTCTTGGCGGCAGGCTTCGCCTTGGTGGCGGCTGCGGCCGCACCGGCGCCAGCGGCACCGGCGGCGGCTGCGCCAGCTGCGGCGGGAGCACCGGGGGCGCCTGCTGCAGGAGCGCCCGGGGCGCCAGCGGCGGGAGCACCAGGGGCACCGGCGGCCGGAGCGCCGGGGGCACCAGCTGCAGGAGCGCCAGGAGCGCCAGGAGCACCGGCGCCCGGTGCGCCGGGGGCGCCCGGGGCGCCAGGTGCACCAGCGGCCGGAGCGCCAGGGGCGCTAGGTGCACCAGCGGCGGGAGCGCCGGGGGCGCCCGGGGCGGCAGGAGCACCCGGTGCGCCGGGGGCGGAGGGAGCACCAGCGGCCGGAGCGGCGGGAGCGCCAGGGGCGCCCGGAGCAGACGGGGCACCCGGGGCAGCAGGCGCGGACGGTGCGCCAGGGGCACCGGGAGCACCGGCGGCCGGAGCGGCGGGAGCGCCAGGGGCCTCCGGAGCAGACGGGGCAGCAGGTGCGGACGGAGCACCCGGGGCGCCCGGAGCGCTGGGTGCGCCAGCGGCGGGAGCTGCCGGAGCACCCGGAGCGCCCGGTGCTGAAGGAGCGGACGGGGCAGCCGGCGCAGCGGGAGCGCTCGGGGCGTCAGCAGCCGGGGCCGCCGGAGCGGACTCGGCGGCCGGAGCCTCAGCAGCCGGAGCGGCCGGAGCAGCAGGCGTAGCGGGAGCACCCGGGGCGCCGGGAGCACCGGCACCGCTCAGCTTGATCGGCTCGCCGGGAGCGGCAGGCGCTGCAGAAGCAGCCGGGGCCTCAGCGGCACCGTCGGCACCGTCGGCGGGCTCAGCCGGAGCCTCAGCTGCCGGAGCAGCAGGTGCGCCCGGCGCGGCCGGCGCGGCCGGCGCGGCAGGAGCCTCAGCACCCGGCGCGGCGGGCGCAGCCGGAGCTGCGGGAGTTCCAGGGGCCCCAGCGGCCGGGGCTTCCGGTGCTGCAGCGGATTCAGTGGAGGCGGCAGGGGCCTGGGCGGCGGACTGCGCAGCGTCGTCAGTTGCTGCGTCCTGTGCCGGTGCGTCCTGACCCTCGGGGTTCACCTTGGCTGCCTCGGGCTGGTCGCCCGGCTCGGGCATCCGCGGGGCGCCGGGCGGCGGGGGCGGGATAGGCATGGTCTCTTGTCTCCTACAGATTGTCGCTCGTCATAGCGGCGATGAGTCGTGGATCATTCTGACGGCATCATATCGTCCGAAGGCCGTAGTCACGCGTTCGTCACCGGTTTAGTCAGTCATCCGGCGCGACCTCTTCTGAAATGATAACTACATGGGGTCACACCATACCGGATGTGACCACCATCTCACCAACTCGGCAAAATGCGTTGTTCCACAGAGCCGTCCCCGTTACTGTCCTTAGATATGTCCCCCAGTGACAGCAACATAACAATAAGTACCGGTACCACCATCAGTCTCAGCGCCGACAACGGTGAGCCGATCGTCGTCACCCGGCGAGCCCCAGAATCCGCCGACCCACGTGGCGCCGTCATCATCTGTCCCGCCATCGCGACCCCCGCCCGCTTCTACGACGCCGTCGCCACATGGCTCGCCTCGCGAGGCTTCCTCGTCTACAACTTCGACTACCAGGGCTACGGCGCCTCGGCACGCACCGCGCTGAAGGACGTCACCGCCGACTACTTCACCTGGGCCGCCGACGCCGCCACCGTCGTCGACGCCGTGAAGGACGATCTGGCCGAACTCGGACACGGCACCCTTCCGCTGACCTGGCTCGGCCACAGTCTCGGCAGCCAGTACCTGGGGTTCACCGACACCACCAAGCTCGACAAGGCCGTCATCACCTGCGGCGGCACCGGCTGGTGGCAGAACTCCGACCCCCCTTCCCGCTACTTCGTCCCGCTGCTGTGGTGGGTCATCGCCCCCGTCCTGTCGCGGACGCTCGGCTACTTCCCGGGCAAGAAGCTGCGGATCCTCGGCGACATCCCCGGCACGGTCATGCTCCAGTGGGCGAACTTCTGCCGGCACCGCGAGTACCTGTGGGACGTGCACCCCGAACACGTGCAGACCTTCGCCGACGTCACCATCCCGGTCACCAGCATCACCTTCAGCGACGACGTGATCATGTCCGCCAAGGCCAGCGAGCACCTGGAGAGCTACTACACCGGCACCGACCTGGACGCCCGGCGCTACAGCCCCGAGGAGCTCGACCGGAGATCGGTGAACCACATGGGACTGTTCCGCCGCGGACGCGAGGACCTGTGGGAGCGTTTGATCGAGCCCGAGTTGGCGACGGTGGAGACGCGGTAAACCGGCCGGGGATCGTCCACCTCCGGGCCACCATGACATGGTCAAAGATTGAGCCGGAGTTCACCGTTCGTTCGCATAAGGAACCTATGGTCTCCCCTTGTGATCAGGGACTTGAACATAAGGCCAGGAGTAATCCGACGCCTCGCAGCGACCACCGCGCTGCTCGCCACCGGTGCGGGACTCGCACCGTCCGCGTCCGCGGCGGATGTCGCCGACGTCGAGGGCTACCAGGTGAAACTCCGGGTGGACGACGTCCTCGTCGACTCCTCCGGTGACCTCACCTCTGCCGCCCTGGACCTCTTCAACCTCTCCGAGGAGGACGCCGAGTCCGGCGCGGAGGTGGAGCGGAGCCTCTACGTCGACACCGAGGACAAGGACTTCGACGCCGCCGGATGGTCCCTGCGCCTGCGCCACAAGGAGGGCGAGGACGCCTACGACCTGACCTACAAGTACCGCCAGGACCTCGCCGACAACACCCTGTCCTCCGACTCCGTCGACCAGGCGCTCACGGACGCCGCGGACGCCAACTTCGACAGCTCCGACGACAACTACGAGGCGCAGGTCAACGCCAGCTACTCCACCAGCACCCTCGACTTCAGCAACCAGAAGTCCACCGACTGCCCGGACTCCTCCTGCGACCTGGAGGACGATGCCGACTCGGGCAAGGCCGTCGAGCTCCTCGACGACAAGCTCCCCGGCAAGTTCGAGAAGGCTCTCGGCACCACACTGGAGGACGCCGATGCCTCCGCGTCCCAGGTGGTCACCCAACGCACCTGGCCGGTCACAGTGGACACCGAGGACGGCGGGATCGAGGCCGACCTCGAGGTCACCGAGATGTCCGGCGGATACTTCGTCGAGGTCACCGCCGAGACCGAGGACCGCGAGGACGCTGCCGACGTGCGCGATGCACTGGAAGCCGCCCTGGACGAGGAGGGCTTCCTGCGGCAGTCGGACGCCTTCAAGACCTCCCTGGTGCTGGACGGACGCCTGTGAGCGCCGCCGAGACACTCACTGCCACCAGGCCGGACAGCTCCTCCGACCAGGCCGAGCCGATGCTGGAGATCGCCGGCGTCTCCCGGATCTTCGCGGACGGATCCGGCCTCAACCCGGTGGACATCTCCGTGCGTACCGGTGAGTTCATCAGCGTCCTCGGACCGTCCGGCTGCGGCAAGTCCACGCTGCTGCGCTGCGTCGCCGGTCTGGAGACACCGCAGACCGGCACCATCAGCATCGACGGTCGCGAGGTCTTCCGTGCTCCTGGGGCTCCCGGGGCTCCTGCGAAGTCCGGCGCGAAGTCGCTGAACACTCCCCCGGCGCGCCGCGGACTGTCGATGGTCTTCCAGGACCTCGCCCTGTGGCCGCACATGAGCGTCGCCGACAACGTCGAATTCCCCCTCACGGTCAAGGCACCCGGACGTCCCCGCGTCCCGGCCGAGGAACGTGCCGAGCGCACCGCCGCCGCCCTGGAGACCGTGGGGCTCTCCGCGAAGGCCGACCAGCGGCCGGCCGCACTCTCCGGCGGTCAGCAGCAGCGCGTCGCCATCGCCCGGGCCATCATCAACCGGCCCGGCCTCATCCTCATGGACGAGCCACTCTCCGCACTCGACGCCGCCCTACGCGACCAGATGCGCCACGAGATCACCGACCTCGCCCGCACCCTCGGGCTCACCATCCTCTACGTGACCCACGACCAGCAGGAGGCGATGTCCATGGCGGACCGCGTCCTGGTGCTCAACGAGGGACGCATCGCCCAGTTCGCCCCGCCCGCCGAGATCTACGAGCGTCCCGCGGACGCCTTCGTCGCCGACTTCGTCGGCACGATGAACCGACTGGACGATCTGGCGGTGCGTCCCGAACAGGTCACGGTCACCACCGAAACAACGGCGGCAGACGCACCCCTCACCGGCCTCACTGGCACCGTCCTGAGCTGCCACTACGTCGGCGGACGCTACGAACTGCGCTGCGAGGTCGACGGCGCCCCGCACCCGTGGCTGGTCTACGACGGACGCGACCACGACGCCGGCACCGACGTCCAGCTGCTGGTCAGCAGCTGAACTCCTCCACACTGACGACTTTCACGAAGGACCCCCCATGCGCACCACCCGTGCTTCCCGTACCGCCACCACCCTCTTCCCCACCTCGACCCGGAAGGCGGTCACCGCGCTGACCGCCACCATGACCGCCGCCGGCCTGCTCACCGCCTGCGGCTCCCTGGAGGACGAGGAGGGCGAGGGCTCCGACGGCGGCTCCAGCGCCGACCAGGCCGAGGAGTGGGAGGCCCCGGAGGGCCTCGACGGCGAGCTGACCTACTACTCCGCCAACCCGCAGGGACTCACCGACGAGCTGGTCGAGGCCTTCGAGGAGAAGACCGACGTCTCCGTCAACGTCTTCTCCGGTGAGACCGGCAAGATCACCGCCAAGCTCGAGGCGGAGCAGGGCAACCCGCAGGCCGACCTCGTCTACCTCGCCAGCTGGTCCGCGGCGCAGTCGCAGTCCTCCGCCGGCGGCTACGAGGAGTTCACCCCCGAGGTCGACGGCGAACTGCGCGACGGCTGGGCGTCCGAGACCGGCGACTTCACCGGACGCGACGGCTCCGCCCTCGCCCTGGTCACCAACACCGAGGCCCTCGGCGACGCCGAGGCCCCAGCCGACTGGGAGGACCTCACCGACGAGGCCTACAAGGACAAGGTCATCATGCCGGACCCGCGTGAGTCCGGCACCGCCGCCGACCTCATCGCCGCCATGGTCGACAAGTGGGGCGAGGACAAGACCTGGGAGCTCTTCGACGCCCTCTTCGACAACGGCATGGAGGTGCAGGGCGCCAACGGACCCGCACTGGACGCCGTGACCTCCGGCTCGAAGGCCGTTGTCTTCGGCGGTGTGGACTACTCCGCCTACAGCGCCATCGACAAGGGTGAGCCGCTGGAGGTCGTCGTCCCGTCGTCCGGCACCACCATCACCCCCCGCCCGGTGCTGGTCTCCGACCAGTCCGACAATGTCGAGGCGGCCGAGGCCTTCGCGAACTTCATGTTCTCCCCGGAGGGCCAGGCCATCAGCGCGGACAACTACATGATCCCCTCGGTCGGCGACGTCCCCGCCAACGGCGGCACCGAGTACGACGACACCGAGCAACTGACCACCGACCTCGACGGTCTCGCCGAGGAGTCCGACGGCGTCACCGACGACTTCGTCTCCCGGTACCTCTAAGTGACCTCCCTCGACCAGCAGGTGACCGCACCTGAGCCGCACCCCTCACCGTCGGCGGGAGCGTCCGGAACCACGCCGCCCGGTGGCGCACGCCGGTTCCCCGGCGGGCCCACCGCCATGCTGCTGGTGCTGCTCGTCATCGTCGCCGCTCCCCTGGCGATGGTGCTCATCACCGCGGTCACCGGCTACCGCGACGCACCGTCCGCCCTGGGCAGCCTCGTCGACGGTGACCTGCCGCGCGTCCTCGGCAACACCGTGTGGCTCTCGGTGCTGGTCGTCATCTTCTCCACCGTCATCGCCGCGCCGCTGGCGTTCCTGACCAGTTGGACGCAGCTGCGTAAGCACTGGTGGATCGACATCCTGGTCATGATCCCCTTCATGACCCCGCCGTTCGTCGCCGCGATGGCGTGGATGGACATCACCCGGCTGGGTGGCGTCGGCGACATGCTCTTCGGCGACACCGTCGGCGAAGCGATCCGCGGCGGCGTGAATTCCGTCTGGGGCATGGCACTGGTCATGTCCTGCGAGATCTTCCCCTTCCTCTACCTGCTGCTGCGCAACTGCTTCGACAGCGTGCCGGCCTCCACCATCGAGATGGGCTCGGTCACCGGGGCCTCACGGGGGACGATCCTGCGCCGGATCATCCTGCCGCAGGTCATCGGCCCCTGGTCGCTCGGCGCGCTGATCGTCTTCGTCCGCGCCGCCGGCGAGTTCGGCACCCCGGTGACCCTGGGCAACGCCATCGGATTCGAGGTGCTGGTCTCCCGGATCCACCAGGACGTCACCGTGGACCCGCTGGACTTCTCCTCCGCCTCCGTCGGGGCGAGCCTGCTGTTCACCATGGGCATCGGTGTCTGGTGCCTGCAGCAGTGGATCACCCGCTCCGGGCGGGCCGGGCACCAGGGAGGACGGATCGGACGCCCTGTCTCCCTCACCCTGCGCCCTGCGGCCCTCGTGCCTGCCTGGGTATGGGTGGGACTGGTCGCCCTGGTCACCGTCATAGTGCCCTATGTCTCGATCATCCTCGGCGCCACCACGATCCTGCGGTCCGAGCCTCCGACACCGGACAACCTCACCCTCGACTACTTCTCGGTGGTCCTGTCGTCCTCCTCGGCGCGGGAGGCGCTGAGCACCTCCGCGATCCTCGGTGCCGTCGGTGCCACCGCGGCAGTGGTCCTCGCGCTGTTGGTGGTGCTGGTGACCACGCTGCGTCGGCACCGGAGCCAACTGAAGCGTCCGGTCGACCTGCTGGCCATCGCCCCGGAGACGGTTCCGGCGATCGTGCTGGCCATCGGGTTCATCTTCCTGTGGAACTCCTCCTGGCTGCCGGCAACGCCGTACAACACCCCGTGGATCCTGGTGCTGGCATACTCAGCACTGTTCCTGCCGATGGCGGTGCAGAACATCAAGACCTCGGCGCAGGCGGTCTCCCCCACCGTCTTCGACGCCGCGGCAGTCACCGGAGCGTCCTCCTGGCTGAGCTTCCGACGCATCACCGTGCCGCTGCTCATCCCCGGCATCATCGCCGGCTGGCTGCTGGCCTTCCTCACCGGCATCCGTGAGCTGGTCATGGCCTCGCTGATCCGGCCAAGCGACATGAAGCTGCTGTCACCGTGGATCATGGGCCAGTTCGACCAGGGCCACCGTGCCGAGGCGATGACCATGACCCTGATCGGTGTGATCAGCTCGACGGTGGTGCTGCTGGTCGTCCAGCTGTGGCTGCGTCGCCGCGGCGGCACCGGGGTCACCGCATGACCCGGGTCGCCGCCATCGCCGACATCCACCTCGGTGCCCCGGGGTCGCCGGGATTGCGGTGGGCGTCGGACGCCCTGCGCAACGCCATGGGGCAGGACGCTGATCTGCTGGTCATCGCCGGTGACCTGGTGGACCGGAAGCATGCCACGGACGCCGTGGTCGAACAGGCCGTGGAACTGCTGCGGGCGGCGATCGCCACCGACGTCCCCGTGCTGGTCGTGTGGGGGAACCACGACATCGCCGCGGACCTGCCGTCCCGACTGCCGGATGATCTGACGGATACCCCGGGTCTGGCCATTGCCCCAGGCTCGGACGCGGCGACCTACCGGTACGGGTCGCTGACCGTGCACGCCCAGTCGGTGGCCACGAACCCTGACCCACGGGAGGTCGTCGACGGTTTCCCGGTGGTCGGTGATGGTTCTGATGACGCCGCTGCCAGTGCTGACGGACCGCACCTGGGCATCCTGCACACCAGCCTCACCGGTGAGTACAGCCGGAAGCCCTGCCTTCCGACCACTGTCGCCGAGCTGGAGTCCCGCGGCTACGACCGTTGGTTGCTGGCCCATGTCCACCGACCGATCGCGGTCACCGACACCATCGGCTGGGTCGGAATAGGACGCCTCGAGCTGATCGACCTGTAGCCGCCTGCCGACGGTCCCTGTCGGTTAGTGTCCTTGTGTATGGCAAACATCATTACCGCCGCCACCCACTCCGTGTTCAACCAGTCCGCGCCCCGCGTCGACGTCAACGAGTACACCTCCAACACCGCCCTCACCGAGGCCGTCGCGTCCTTCGCCCCGTCGTTGCCGACGTCAGCGACCGACCAGCTCACCGCCATCGGCGCCGAGGTCGGCAGTGCGTCCTACCAGCACGATGCCGAGCTGGCGAACACCATCACCCCGGTGCACCACAGCCACGACCGCTGGGGCAACCGCGTCGATGACGTCGAGTTCCACCCCGGCTACCACCGGATCATGGGCTACTCGATCAACCAGGGGCTGCACACCTCCGCCTGGGCGGACCCGGGTCCCGGCGCGAATGTGTTGAGGGCAGCCGGTTTCATGCTGGTCAGCCAGGTCGAACCAGGCCACGGCTGCCCGGTGTCGATGACCCACGCCGTGGTGCCAGCCCTGCGCACCTCCCCGGGGCTCGCGGAGTTCTGGGAGCCACGGCTACTCTCCCGGAACTACGACCCGGAGCTGCGCGACCCCGCCACCAAGGACAGTGCGATCTTCGGCATGGCGATGACCGAGAAGCAGGGTGGCTCGGACGTGCGCGCGAACACCACCCGCGCGGTGCCGAACGGGGATGGGACGTGGAGCCTGACCGGCCACAAGTGGTTCTGCTCTGCACCGCAGTCGGACGCCTTCCTGGTCCTGGCGCAGACCGACGTTGATGGTGGAAGTGGCGCGGAGGAGAAGCTCTCCTGCTTCCTCGTCCCGCGGATCCTTCCTGGTGAGGAGCGAAATGTCTTCAACGTCCAGCGGTTGAAGGACAAGCTGGGCAACAAGTCCAACTCCTCCTCCGAGGTGGAGTTCAACGGCACCGTCGGCTGGCTGGTCGGCGAGCCTGGCCGTGGCGTCCGGACCATCATCGAGATGGTCAACCGCACCCGCCTGGACTGCGTCTACGGATCCGCCGCCGGACTGCGCCAGGGTGTTGCCGAGGCAGCCTGGCACGCCCGCCACCGTGCAGCCTTCGGCGCCACGCTGATCGACCAGCCGGCGATGAGCAATGTCATCGCCGACCTGCAGTTGGAGGCCGAGGCGGCGACGTGGACGGCGCTACGCCTGGCGGCCGCCCACGACGACGACAGTCAGGAGGACTTCCGTCGTCTGGCCACCGCGGTGTCCAAGTACTGGGTGTGCAAGCGCGGACCCCACCACGCCTATGAGTCGCTGGAGTGTCTCGGCGGCAACGGCTACACCGAGCTGTTCCCGCTGGCCAGGCGCTACCGCGAGGCCCCGGTCAACGCGGTGTGGGAGGGGTCCGGCAACGTGATCGCGCTGGACGTCCTGCGTGCGATGGCGAAGCAGCCGTCCGCGGCGTCCGCCTTCATCGCGGAGTTGGACACCGCAGCCGGACGCGACGAGCGCTATGACGCGCAGCTGGCGCGGACGAAGTCCCTGTTCAGCCAGGCGTCCTCCTCCCCCGCCGACGCCCCGGCGATCGCCCGGCGACTCGTGGAGTCCATGGCGCTGACCCTGCAGGCGCAGATCCTGCTGACCCATGCTCCCGCTCCCGTCGCCGAGGCCTACCTCGCCGGACGCGTCGACCCGACCAGCCGTGGCATGGAGTACGGCACCCTGCCCCCGGAGGTGGACGTCACGGCGCTGGCTGCCCGGGCGTAAGGAGGGGACCGTCAGGGCCGGGGTGTAGCTGTCACAGTCCGGCCGAGGGTGTCGTCGCCAGGCTGCGCATTGCTCCCTCGACCACGAAGGGATCGCCGTACCAGGTCAGACCGTCCTTGAACTTCTCCCGCTCCCACTTGATGGGCTGCCAGTCCGGGTCGAAGATCAGGTAGCCACCGGCGTACAGCTCCACGCGGTGTCCCGAACCCGGGTCCAGAACGTAGAGGTACATGGCCTGCCCGATGCCGTGCTTGCCCGGGCCCAGGTCGAAGGTGACGTCGAAATCGGCGAGGATGTCAGCGGCGGTGAGGATGTCCGACATGTTCTCCAGGTTGAACGCCATGTGGTGCAGCTGGCCGGACTTGCCCTCGGAGTTGGCCACGATCGCCAGGTCATGGACCTGCGGGGTGACCGACATCCACGACGCGAGCACTGTCTCGTCATCCCGGTGCAGCTGGTACTCACGGCGTTTGAACCCGAGCGTGTCCCTGACGAAGCTCTCCGCTTCGTTGATGTTCTCGCGGGCAGTCTGCACATTGAAGTGGTCGATCCGTCGGACGCCGAGGCCTCGTCGCCGGGAGCTGTTCGAGGGGAGCTTGGACCGGATCTCCTCCGGTGCCTGGGGCTTGTCGATGTCGTAGTAGAGCTCCACGGGGTGCCCGCTTCCCGGCAGGAGGAAACGGACTGCGGTTCCTCGACCCGCCTCGGTGCCCGAGGCGACCTCGAGGGCCTCGATCTCCTGTCGTTGGAGCTCCTCGTAGAACAGTTCGACATCCTGGGGCCGCTTCACTCGGAAGCTGTAGGTGTTGATGGTGTTCTCGTCCTGCTGGGTAAGCACCAGGGAATGGTGGGTGAGCTCCATGTAGCCACGGAGGTAGGCGGTGTCGCCGATGCGTTCCACCACCTCCATGCCGAGGAGGTCACGGAAGAAGTGCAGCGAGGTCTCCAGGTCCTTCGTACCGACATTGATGGCGCCGCACTGGGCGACCTGCGGGCCGGGGTCGTAGCTGTCGAGGAGTCGTGCCATGGTGTTGTTCCTTCAGTCGTGGGGCGGGGGTTCGTGGGTCGTGGGGACGTTGCTGGTTACGGGATCAGGACGCCTCGGCGAGGGATGCCTCGGCAAGGACCTCCCGCCTGATGCGCTGCTTGTCGAGTTTCCCGCTGCCGTTGCGGGCGACTTCTTCGGTGACGACGAGCGCACGGGGAAGCTTGTAGGAGGCCACCCTGGTGGAGAGGAACTCCCGGATGTCCTCGAGGGAGGCCGGATCATCCTTGAACTGGACGACCGCGCACACGGTCTCGCCCCACTTCTCGTGCGGGATTCCGATGACGGCGACGTCGACGATGTCGGGGTGGGTGAACAGTGCATTCTCGATCTGGGCCGGGTAGATGTTCTCCCCTCCGGAGAGCACCATGTCCTTGAGCCGGTCGACGATGTAGTAGTAGCCGTCCTCGTCCCGTCGCCCCAGGTCACCGGTTCGGAACCAGCCGTCGTCGGTGAACGCCTGGCGGGTCGCCTTGGGGTTGTTCCAGTATCCGACGGAGACGTTCGGCCCTTGCACCCACAGCTCACCGACCTCACCGGATTCCGTGATGTCGGCAAGTGACTCCGGGTTGACGACCTTCACCCGCGTGTAGGGCATCGGGGTGCCGCAGGAGCCGAGTTTCTCCTGCACCATCGACTCGTCGACGTTGGTGGAGAACGGCGCCGTCTCGGTGAGGCCCCACGCCTGCTGGAGCAGCACCCCGCGCCCGGCGTACAGGGAGATGAGGTCCGGTGGGACCGGGGCAGCGGCGACGCAGGTGGCACGGAGAGAACTCAGGTCGGTGGCGTCGAAGTTCGGCTGGCGGGACATTGCGGTCAGCATCGCCGGCACCAGGAACACGGTGGTCACACGTCGTTCCTCGATGTCCCGGAGAGCCTGGGCCGGATCGAACTTTCGCCGGACCAGAAGTGTTCCACCGTGGGTGAGGGTGCGGAGCGAGAAGGCGTTCAGACCTCCGATGTGGAACAGGGGCGCGACGGCCAGCGACACATCGTCTGCCCGGGTGTCGATCGCCGAGTCGACGTTGTTCCAGCCCCACCACAGGTTCCCGTGGGTCAGCATCACGCCCTTGGGGCGCCCGGTGCTGCCGGAGGTGTAGAGCAGCGCCGCAAGGTCTTCGTCGTGCTGCGGTTCGTGCGGCGGGATCTCGTTGCAGCCGTGGACGAACTCCGAGTAGGGCAACCATGCATCGGACGGGGCAGTGGCATCCTCGAGGTTCGGGTCCGTGTCGACAAGCAGGGTCTTCCGGATGGCCAGGGTCCCCAGGAACTCGTCGAAGGCTGCCGCCTGAACTGGCTCGGCGAGGACGACATCGGGACGTGCGTCGCGCAGGACGCCACGCATCTCGTCCCCGACCAGCCTGAAGTTCAGTGGGACGAAGGTGGCGCCGACCCAGATCGCCGAGAAGAACGTGATGAAGAAGGTCACGCTGTTCAGTCCGGCGTAGGCGACCCGGTCTCCTCGACCCACGCCGTCCTCGCGGAGCGCCGCCGCGAACTTCCCGACCGCCTTCATCAACTCTGTGTAGGAGAACTCGGTCCCCTCGTACACGATCGCCGTGTCCTCCCCGTGAAGATCTGCATGGCGCTGCAGTTGCCGGATCGAACTGATGTCAACCTGCATGGCTGTGTCTCTCCTTTAGTGAAATTTCCGAATGGAACACTGTTGTCAAGTATCGGATGGTGTCCATCAGTGCTGTAGGGGTCCGTTCCGTTGACCGGAACATCTTCGGCGTCTCGCCGGGCCCTGTGCCGAACACTCTGCTGGACACCGGGAAACGCGCTGTTCAGTCCAGTCTTCGGTTCTTCGAGGCCGACCCCTCGAGGCCCGCCAGAAGTCGTTCGTCACCGGGGATGACCATGTCGAAGGCCGACTCGACCGAGGTGTATTCGAAGTAGCCCATCCGCGCGATGGGGCGGATCTTGAGGACGTCGAGCTTCCCGTCGGTGATCGCGTTGTCGTCGATGTGGACGCCGACGACCCGTCCGAAGACGACATCCACGGTCCCCATCCGCCCTTTGCCGGGCAGTCGGACGGTCTGCATGTACTCGCACTCGAAGTTGACCGGGGATCCGACCACCATGGGCACATCCACCTTCGTCGCCTGGGTCTTCTCCAGGCCGGCGCGGGCGAACTCGTCGACATCGTGCGCCACCGCCTCCGCTGAGGCGTTGACGGCTTCCCGCTGTGCCCAGGTCGCCATGTTCCACACGAACTGGCCGGTCTGTTCGACGTTGGCCACCGTGTCCTTGCGGTCACCGTCAGCGGACTGGTTCGCCGAGAACAGGACGATGGGCGGGTCGAAGGTGGCGTTCGTGAACTGGCTGAACGGTGCCAGGTTGTCCACGCCGTCCGCGTCGCGTGTCGAGATCCATCCGATCGGGCGTGGGACCACACAGGACTTGAACGGATCGTGGGGCAGACCGTGATCTGTCAGGCCCGGTTCGTAGTACATCTCTCCTCCTCCACCAGACTCAGGGACGTTGCGGGGCCAGGTCTGCACCCCTCGCACCGGCAAGGTCCAGGGCGACGTCGACGATCATGTCCTCCTGGCCCCCGATGAGGCCCCGGCGTCCGACCTCGATGAGGATGCCCCGGGCGTCGAGGTCGTAGTTCTCCGCGGCGCGCTCCGCATGGCGGAGGAAGCTGGAGTACGCACCCGCGTAACCGACCGACAGGGTCTCCCTGTCGACCTGGACGGGACGGTCGTGGAGAGGACGGACGAGGTCGTCGGCGGCGTCCTGCAGCGCGAAGAGATCCTGCGTCGTCTCCCAGTCCTGCAACCGGGCGACGGCGACGAAGGGTTCGATCGGCGTATTGCCGGCCCCCGCCCCGTGCCCGGCGAGGGAGGCGTCCACCCGGTAGGCGCCCTCTTCAACGGCGACCACCGAGTTCGCCACGGCCAGCGACAGGTTCTGGTGTGCGTGGATTCCGATCTGGGTCTTCTCGTCGAGCGCGTCACGGTAGGCGCGGATCCGGTCGCGGACCCCGTCCATGGTCAATCGTCCCGCCGAGTCGGTGACGTACACACAGTGGGCGCCGTAGCTCTCCATGAGTCTGGCCTGTTCCGCCAGCCCCTCCGGGGAGTTCATGTGCGACATCATCAGGAACCCGGACACGTCCATGCCCAGTTCACGGGCGGCGCTGATGTGCTGGGCGGAGACATCCGCCTCGGTGGAGTGGGTTGCGACGCGCACGGACCGTACGCCCAGGTCGTAGGCACGTTTCAGATCCTCGATCGTGCCGATGCCGGGGAGAAGCAGCGTGGTGAGCGTCGCACGGTCCACCACCTCCGCAGCGGCCTCGATCCATTCCCAGGTCGTGTTGGATCCTGGACCGTAGGTCAGCGATGACCCGGCGAGCCCGTCACCGTGGGCGACCTCGATGGCGTCGACGCCAGCGGCGTCCAGGGCGGCGGCGATCTTCGCGACGAGTTCCGGGGTGATCCGGTGACGGAGAGCGTGCATCCCGTCTCGTAGCGTGACGTCCTGAAGGTAGAAAGAGTGGCTCATGCCGTGACCTCCTCAGCGGTGCCGGCGATGTTCCGCGCGGCGATGTGTTCAGCGGTTCGAAGTGCGGCACTCGTCATGATGTCGAGGTTCCCGGCGTAGGCGGGCAGGTACATCGCGGCCCCCTCGATCTCGAGGAAGACGGTGACCTGCGTGTATCCGTCGGGCTGGCGGCGGTCCCCGGGGACGAGCGTGTCCATGTCGTCGTCGACGTCGGCGAACTGGACCTCCTGTTTCAGGCGGTAGCCCGGTACGTAGTCAGCGACCGCGGCCACCCGTTCCGTGACAGCGTCACAGACCGCGTCCCGCGTGGAGTCGTCGAGCCTGGAGGTCAGGACGGTGACCGTGTCACGCATGATCACCGGCGGTTCAGCCGGGTTCAGCACAATGATGGCCTTGCCCCGCGCGGCGCCCCCCACCTGCTCGATGGCGGCGGAGGTGGTCTCGGTGAACTCGTCGATGTTGGCCCGGGTCCCCGGTCCGGCGGACCTGGAGGAGATCGATGCGACGATCTCCCCGTAGTGGACCCCGGTGACCGCACTGATGGCGGCGATGACCGGGATGGTCGCCTGACCACCACAGGTGACCATGTTGACGTTCGGGGCGTCGAGGTGGTCGGCGAGGTTGACGGACGGCACGGTGTACGGGCCGATGGCCGCCGGAGTGAGGTCCACGAGTCGTTTCCCGTGGGGCGCTAGTACCTCGGCGTTGTGGTGGTGCGCACCGGCGCTGGTCGCGTCGAAGACGATCTCGACCTGGTCGAACCGGGGGCTGGCCAGCAGTCCCTCCACCCCGTCGGAGGTGGTGTCGTACCCCAGCTCCCGGGCCCGTGCGAGCCCGTCGGACTCCGGGTCGATGCCCACCATCACTCCCATCTCGAGGGTGTCGGAGAGCTCCCGGACCTTGAGCATGAGATCGGTGCCGATGTTGCCCGAACCGATGATGGCGACCGTGGTCTTCTTCTGTGTGGGATCGGACATGGCTACTCCTTGCTGTCCTTGCTGTCCTTGCTGTCCGTGGTGTCTTTGAGCGGGATCTCGTCGAGGATGACCGGCTGGTCCAGCACCCACTGGGGCTCCGTGACCAGTAGTGAGAAGTCCCCGTCGATGGTCTCGACGTCGATCACGTACCGGTACCCGGACTCCTCGGCCCAGGCGATCGCGTCCAGGTCCTGTTCCGGGACAGGAAGGACGACGCGCCTGCAGCGCGGGTTCTGTTCGAGCAGGTCGTGGGTGTACCGGGCGACGTCGGTGGGGTCCGGACGTCCCGCGAAGCCCAGCTCCTCGTCATGGGTGCCGGACGGGTAGGCATCGCGAAGTGACCCGGCGCGGGCCTTGCGGTGGCCGAGGAGGGCCGGCTTCCCGTCGCTGCCCGTCAACGACTCTTCATCGGTGAATCGTGCGAGTTTGTTCGTGGTCACAGGTCATCACCTCCAGCGGCGGTGGCGAAGCCCCGGACGCCCACTCCACCGTCGGCGTTGATGATCGCGCCGGTGATCGTCGAAGCGTCCCGCCGGGAAGCGAACATCACGTAAGGCCCGGTCGAGCCCGCCGGGTCCACCGGTGAATCATGGAGAGGAAGCCACTGGTTGTCGGCGATATCGTCCCCTCGGGCCTCCCTCTTCGCGAAGCCCTTCTCGATGGACCGGTCCTTCATGCCCACCGAATCCGGACCCCTGAGGTCGGTGCGTAGTCCACCGACAGCCACGCCGTTGACCCGTACCTTGGGGGCGAGTTCATAGGCCAGCTGGGTGACGAGACCCCGGTCGGCGTGCTTGGCCGCGGTGTAGACCGGGCCACCGCCGGCAGAGTAGAACGACGCATTCGACAGGGTCATGACGATGGAACCGCGGGTCTTCACCAGCTCGGGCCAGGCCACGGAGCAGGTGAGGAGGTATCCCTTGACGTTGATGTCGAAGAGCTCGTCGTAGAGGTCACCGATGTCCTCCGGGGAGGTGCGGGTGAGGGACTTGTGGAAGTCCCACACACCGGCGTTGGGGACCAGGGTGTCGAGCCTGCCGAAACGCTCCACGGTCGCGGCCACCGCGTCCTTCAGGTCGGCCACGCTGCGGACGTCTCCCGTCACCGGGAGCACCCGGTCGGCGTACCCGGGTCCGAGTTCTGCAGCGGCGTCCACCGTCACCTGGAGTTTGTCGGCGTTCCTGGCGAAGACGGCGACCCCGGCGGCACCCTCCTCGAGGAAACGGAGGGCCACCGCCTGTCCGATGCCTGATCCTCCACCGGTGATGAACGCAACATCCCCGTCGAGCCGGCCGGGTGATGTGGGAGCCATCAGAGCTCGCCTGCCAGGAATTCATTGACGAGCAGCTCGAACTGTTTCTTCCGCTCGACCTGCACCCAGTGACCGCACCCGGAGAAGACGTGCATCTGCACCTTCCGGATCTGCTTGAGCATGGTGGAGGCGCCGTCGAGGGTGATCGTCCGGTCGTCCCGTCCCCACAGCAGGAGGGTGTCGGCGGTGATGCGGCCCAGGTCCTTCCACAGCGGATCCATGCCGCCCCGCTTCGCGAAGGAGGCGTTGTAGGCGTGATAGAACTCGATGTGGCTTTCGTCCAGGGAGGCCTCGTAGCGTTTCTGCAGATCCTCCTCGGAGAAGTTCTTCGCGTTGGCGACCATCACCCGCACGAACTGCTTCATCTTCGCCAGCGTGGGGCCTTCACCGTTGTAGTACTTGAACATCTGCTTCTGGCCCTCCGTGGGGGTGGGGGCCACGGTGGGCAGCCACCCGCCACCGGGAGCCATGAGGACGAGCTTCTTCACCCGGTCCGGCTGTGCGATGGCCATGCCCAGTGCGGCGGCGCCGCCCAGGGAGTTCCCGAGGAGGTGGTAGTCCTCCACCCCGAGGGCTTCGAGCACCTGGAACATGGCGTCCACCGTGATGTCGGTGATCGAACGCTCCTCGAGGTCAGCCGCGGTCGGCCGGTAACTTTCGCCGAATCCGGGCTGGTCAGGGAGTATGACCCTGTAGTTGTCCGCGAACGCGGGCAGGTTGTCGAGGTAGTTGGCCAGGGCACTCACCCCGGGGCCTCCACCGTGCATGAGGACGAGCGGGGTGCCGGAGCCGGTCTCGGTGACGTTGATGGGGCCCAGGGTGGTCTCGACGGTCGTCGTGGTGAGTTCCGGGGTTGCGGTTGCCGGATCGGTTGCAGAAGTCATGTTCAGTGGTCCTTTCGTCGGTTGATCAGGTCAGAAGAAGGTGCTGATGTTCTTCATGAGCAGGACGTTCTGCTCGAAGAGGATGGTGCGTTTGACCACCTCGAAACCGTGTTCCCCGCCGCGACGGATGATGTCGTTGCGGCCGCCGGCGTAGATGTCGTACTCGGTCTGCAGACGGTTGCGGTACACGATGAAGGAACTGCGGACCTGCAGCAGGCCGTCCTCCCGTTCCCGGGCGGTGATGTTGGAGATCAGGTGCCGGGTACGGCTCGGCGGATCCTCCGCCCAGGCCATACCGGAGTCGAACCGGCGGATACGCCACGCCAGGGACTCCTTGGTCTCGTCGTAGTAGGCGGCCTCCCCCGGCGCGGACACCGACAACGCCTGTTGCCGTCGGAGCCGGTTCGTCCGGGTGGGGGCCCAGTAGTGGAGTTCATCACCGAGCATGTCGAGCCAGTCGGCGAATCGGCCGTCGTCGAGGAACTCGGCCTCGAGGAAGTAGAACTGGTTCAACTCGAAGTGGGTCTGGGCGTCCGACAGGAGACGGCCGTCGACCTCGTCCTCGAGGATCGACGCATTCTCGCTGGTGGCACCGTTCAGGGTTCTGGGGTTCAGGTGGGGGGCGCTGGCGGTGTTGTCGTTCATGGTTCTCCTCGCTTCATCACTTCTTGACCTTGAGCAGCTTCCTGAGCTGCACGGACGGGTCCGACAACTCTCCAACTGTGACCGGGATGCCCTTGTCGATCAATCCCCTGGCCGCCCGGATGGTCTTCGGTTCATCAACTGCGGCGGCCCCCACGAGGACGCCGTCGTCGACGAGGAACACCGTCGGGTACTCCCCGCCCTCACGGACCACGACCTCGCCGTCCCCGGACAGCCGCCCCACCGCCTCGAGGTGGTGACCGTGACGGTCGGACCAGAACCACCCGGCCCCCTGGACAGGAACCTCCAGCCCCAGGATCGCGTGGGCGACCGCCTGACCGGCGAACTGTGCCGCTTCCCAGTGCTCCGCGCGTCGGGCCAACTGTCCGTCCGACGTACGGTGACGGGCGACGTCCCCGGCGGCGTAGATACCGGGGACGGACGTGGCGAAGTTGTCGTCCACCAGGATTCCGTCGTCGCAGTCGACACCGGCCTGCTCGGCGAGGCTCGTGTCGGGGACCATGCCGACGCCGACGACGACATGGTCCACGGTCACCGGTTCGTGGTCACGGACATCCACCCGGATGCCATCCTCGACGGCCGTGAAGCTCTCGGTCAGGCCGGTGACGACCCTGATCCCGCGCCCACCGTGCATGGCGTGCACGGCGGTGGCCAGCAACTCGCCGACGGCGGGGACGAGGGGGACCTCCACCGGGTCGATCAGCGTGACGTCCGCCCCGACCTCGAGGAAGGAGGACGCGAGCTCCGCCCCGATGAGGCCAGCGCCGACGACGGCGACGCGTCGTCCCTCGGTGATTCTCCCGCGGAGCTGCTCTGCGTCCTCGTAGGTCCGCAGGACGCTGACCTCCTCAAGGTCGGCACCGGGGATCGGCAAGGTGCGTGCTGTACCACCGGTAGCGATGACCACGGCGTCCGCCTCCAGGGTGGAACCGTCGTCCAGTGCCACGGTCCGGGTCGCGGGGTCCACGGACCGCACGGCCGTGTTGAATTTCGTGTCGACCGCCAGTTCCGCGAACCGCTCCCCGGTGGCGAAGGCGACCGAGTCCAGGGTGAAATCGTCCTCGAACAGCCGCTTGCTCAGCGGGGGCCGGTCGTAGCTGCCCGGCTCACTGTCCACGATGGTCACCGGACCCGAGTGCCCGAGGCGACGGAGCTCGGTCACTGCGCTGAAGCCGGCGATCCCTGCCCCGATGACAACTACAGAAGACACAGTCATGTCACTTCGCCAGCCTCTCCGGGTTCGGGAAGACCTTGATGTCGTCACCGTCGACCTCGACGGCATGGGCGTAGACGTCCTCTGTCGCGGGCATGGACTGCACGGTGCCGTCGGTGAGGCAGAACTTCGCTGCGTGCAGCGGACATTCGACACAACCGTCCTCCACCCAGCCGTCCGCCAGGGACGCGGTCTCATGGGTGCAGGTGTCGTCGAGTGCGTAGTAGTCCTCGCCGTCGAAGAACAGGGCGATGTCGCCGACAGTCCCGGTCACGGATGCGTCGATGACGATGCCTTCGTCCTCGTCGACGTCACCGACCTGTGCGACGACGATGGCTTCTCCTGTCATGGGGGCACTCATGATCAGTTTCCTTCCGTGGTTCCTGTGGTGCCTGAGGCGGCAGCCTGCTTCTCGTGCCATGCCGGGGTACTCATCAGTTCCGCCCAGCGGTGGTAGAACTTTCGGCCGGCGGAATCGCTGTACAGCTCGCTCGTCTCACCTCGGTGGACGCCGTCCTCCCGTTCCGACCCCAGTCCCATCTGGTAGTTCAACGGGACGGTGTTGGTCCTCCACCCGTGCGAGATCGCCTGGACCTCGCTCCAGTTCTCGCCGTCGTCCTGCTCGAAGATGCCTGAGGGGCCGAAGGTCCGGAGGTTGTAGAGACGCTGCGCATTGCGCACCTCCTCCGGCATGGACTTGTCCAGGACCGTCCAGGACCAGACCTCCATCTCGTCCGGACCCTTGGGGTGCCAGACCCGGACGCTTCCGTTGACCGGGAGGTAGGAGAAGTTCGGGAACACCGTGGCGTGGCCGGTGGTCAGCGGTCCGTGGACGCGCGCTTCGCCGAGGCGTTCCTTGAGTGCGTCGTAGTCGTAGTACTCGTGGACCGGCTGGGCGTCGAAACGACTCTTGGGGTGGACCGGGAAGCCCGTGCCGTTGCCCATGTCGTCCGAGTACTGGCGTCCCGGGGTCGCGGCGATGCTGTCCTTCGGGCCTTTGCCCGTCGGGGACAGCACCATCAGCGCGGACGCATGCGACATGTTGACGTGGTACCAGTCGGTGGCGAACTGCTCGGCGGCGAGCTTCCAGTTGCCCTTGAGCACCCACTTGGTGATGCCTCCGACAATGGTCGTGCCCTCGGAATCGCGGTCGAGGAAGGCCTCCATGTACCACTTCATGTCACCGAGCTGCTCGTCGAGCGTCGGTGCCTCGGGGTTCCAGGTCGCGAAGATCAGTCCCAGGGCGGTGTCCAGCTGCGCGACTTCGACGAGACCCCACTGGTCCGGGTCCAGTTCCCCGTCCGGGTACGCCTCCGCATTCGGGGCGTTGATCAGCCGTCCCTCGAGGTCGTAGGCCCAGCCGTGGTAGGTGCAGGTGAAGTTCTTGGTCTTGCCGTAGTCGGCCCGCAGAACCCGTGCCCCACGGTGGCGGCAGGAGTTGAGGAAACACCTGATCCGCTTCTTCTTGTCCATCGTCACGATCACGGGATCCTCGCCCATGTAGGTGGTGAAGAAGTCACCGGGCTTCCGGACCTGCTCGACATGACCGAGGAACAGCCAGCTGGTGGCGAACACCCGAGCCAGCTCCTGCTGGTACAGCGCCTGGTCGGTGAAAACCGCCCGGTCGATCATGCCGCTCTGCTTGTCCACCATCCCGGTCACGTCGACGTAGCGGGTGAGCTCGGGGGGCCGGCTGAGGTTTCCGCAGGTGATCCGGGCATCGCTGACGCTCCTCTGCTCACCGTGCTCGGCCGGGACACCGGCGTTGGGGTTTCTTGTGGTGGTCATGGGAAACCTACCTCTCTGGCTGGTCGGGTCAGTCTCGGGCGGTCGCGGAGTTCAGTTCCACGGTGGAGAAACCGGGGCACTCCGCCCGCCACCGGGAACCGGGGGTGAAGTCGACGGCTGCGTCGACGGCGCCGGAGAGCACCTTGTCGCCGGCCTTGAGCGTGTCGCCCTGTGCGCCGAGCGCGCGGGCGAGCCAGTGGACGGAGAGGATCGGATCCCCGAGAACGGCGGACCCGGCACCCTGTGCGACCTGCTCGTCGTCACGGAACATGGTGATCACGGCCCCAGGGAGTTCCTCCAGCAGGTCAGTGGTCGCCGGTCGGAACTCCCCCCAGACGACCCGGGCCATGGACGCGTTGTCGGCCACGGTGTCGGGCAAGGTGATCTTCCAGTCGGCGATGCGCGAGTCGATCACCTCGAAGGCGAGCCCCACCGCACTCACTGCGTCCCGCACGTCCTCGTAGGTCGGCTCGGCAGGGAGGTCACGCCCCAGTTCGACGGCGAACTCCGGCTCCAGACGCGACTTCACGAACAGCTCAGGGTCGAGGGAGGACCCGTCCGGCACCTCGAGGGCGTCGGTGATCGCGCCGAAGTCGGGCTGGTCGACGCCGAGCTGCTTCTGCATGGCGAGCGAGGTCAGGCCGATCTTGCGTCCGGTGATCCGCTCCCCCCGGACCGTTCGGGCCTCCGTGTTCACGCGCTGGATCCGGTAGGCGTCCTCGACCGTGAGTCCGGGATAGGTGGTGGTGAGCGGTTCGATGCCGGTCACGTCGGCTTCCGCGCGGGCCAGCGAGCGAGCCGCTTCCTCGATGTCCAGGGAAGGTGTTGTGTTCATGGACACAATCTTCTGGCACCCGTGCAGCACGGTTCCACCGTGTGTTCCGGTGTCCGGAACACGGGGCTGTGGCGCCCCGATCAGCCCGTCCACAATGAGGCACGTCACAGACCACCCGATCAGGAGGAACCTATGCGCGCCGCCGTGGCAACGTCCCAGAACTACGATGACCCCTTCGAAGGGCTCGAGCTCAAGGAGGTGGACACCCCCGAGGCCCCGGAGGGTTGGACCCGCATCCGTCTGCGAGCGGCATCGCTGAACCCGCACGACATCTGGACGCTGCGCGGGGTGGGTCATCCCAAGGAGCGCATCCCCATCATCCTGGGGTGTGAGGGGGCCGGCGTCACCGATGACGGACGTGAGGTCGTGATCTACCCGGTCATGGGTGACGCCAACCGGGGTGGTGGTGACTCGACGATGGACCCGAAGCGGTCACTCATGTCCGAGACGATCAACGGGACCCTGGCCGACTACGTCATCGTCCCGGACGAGATGGTCGTCGAGAAGCCGTCCTCCATCAGCTTCGCTGCCGCTGCCTGCCTCGGGGTGGCTTGGGGCACCGCCTACCGGATGCTGTTCACCCGTGCCGAGGTCACGCCGGGTTCGCGGGTCCTGGTCCAGGGAGGAAACGGTGGAGTCGCCAGTGCGGCGATCGCCCTGGCCAAACAGGCCGGGGCGGTGGTCTACGCGACGGCCCGCACCCCGGAGAAGCGGGAGTTCGCGGCGCAGTGCGGTGCGGACGTCGTCCTTGAACCCGGTGAGCGGGTCCCGAACCGGGTGGACGCCGTGATCGAGACGATCGGTGAGGCCACGTGGAAGCACTCGCTGCGGGCGCTGCGGCCCGGCGGCAAGATCGTCATCGCAGGTGCCACCAGCGGCGGCATGCCCCCGTCGGAGCTTGAGCGGATCTTCTACCAGCAGCTCAGCGTGATCGGCTCGACCGGTTGCACCAGGGACGAGTTCGGCGCGCTGCTGAGGGCGATCGACTCCGGCGGTGCCCGCCCCAATGTCGAGACCATCGGTTTCGACGACATCCCCGACGGCTACCGTCGGATGCTCGACACCGGCACGCTGGGCAAGATCGTCGTCGAGTTCCCCTGAGGTCACTGAGGACACTGCGGTCACTGCTCGTGCATCAGAACGGGTCCTCGAGCCCGGACAAGGACTGTTGCGGCATCGTCGAGCACACGAAGACCAGGGACGACTTCGCGACGGGGGCGATGATGTGCGCCCCCTCCCCCGGGAAGCGGACAAAATCCCCCACGCCGGCGACCACCGTCCGGCCCTCCGGACCCAGTTCCACCTCACCTTCAATGACGAAGCAGTGACGCAACATGCCGCGCGGCCCCGTGAAGGCACTCCGTCCGTGACGGTCTGCCACCAGTCGGATGAGTGAATTGACCACGTAGCCCGACCCGTAGATGGAGTCCAGTCGACGGACGTCCAACTGTTTCTGGACATGCCACCTCGCCGCGTCCCCGGACTTGTGCATGACATCGGCCCCGACATCGGAGACGAGGGCCCGCACCGTCATTCCGAGTGCCCCTGCAACCCTCTCCAGCGTGTCGATGGTGGGGTTCCCCCGCTGCCCTTCGACGTCGATAATGGTCTGTTTTGATACACCAGACAGATTCGCCAGTTGTTGCATCGACAGGTCCTGATGTTGCCGGTGAAGTTTGATGTTTCGGGCAAGAATGTGACCTGTAGCACTCATTTTTGACCCGCTTTCCGTCGATCGTGTCGGTCTACTTCACCCTACCGATCCCCTGGCGAAGTTTGCATCTATGAAGTGAACTGTCCCCTGACGACACAACACCACTTCATACAGACCTCACCAGAGAAGAGGACCAGGGACATGACTACTCCCACTGCAGACAAGACGTGCGCGAACGCGAAGGACATGACCTCGGTCGACAAGGCCGTCGCCGTACTCAGGGCTTTCCGACGCGATGCCAACAACGGAATCGGCGTGAGTGAGATCGCGCGCCGCTCGGGACTCAGCAAGTCGACCGCCTACCGGATCCTCGGGAACCTCGAGGAGAACGGGATGGTGGAACGGGTCGGCACGGCCTACCGTTTCGGCACGACACTCCGCGGCCTCGGCGCACAGGGCACCGTGGCCACCCACGACCGGCTACGGAACCTTCTGACCCCGTTTCTCACCGAGCTGTTCTCCGCGACAGGCATGACCGTCCAGTTGGGGGTCCTGGAAGGCACCCAGGTGGTCTACCTCAACAAGCTCGAAGGACGGACACGACTCGAGACCCCGAGCCGAATCGGCGGTCGGATGCCCACCTACTGCACAGGTGCGGGCAAGGTCCTGGTCGCGTCGAACTCCAGCGAACTCGAGATGGCCCTCGCTGTTCCCCGTCAGAGGTGGACGGACACGACGATCACCGAGGAGAGCAAACTCCGGGCGGAGTTCGCGCAGATCCGACGTACCGGGATCGCCTACGACCGGGGAGAGTGCCTCACCAACCTGAGCTGCGTCGCGGTTCCCGTGACCGATGGATCCGGTTGCCCGGTCGCCTCGCTGTCCATTTCGGGCCACACCGAGACCTTCCGTCCCCGCGAGGTCGAGTACATCCTCCGCACCGTGGGGGAGGCAGCGTCCCGGACACTGACCGCCGCCACACAACGGCAGACCGCCTGACCATCGTGGAGATCTCGGCAGGACGGGACGGGTGGACCACGATCGCTGGGCGTCGCCACCACCACCTCCGGTGGGGAGATCCGTCCAACCCTGCTCTTCTCCTGCTCCACGGCGGCTACAGCTCAGCCCGGGGAACCTGGCGACACACCGCCCCGGACTTCGCCGACCGCTGGAGTGTCCACGCACCTGACCATCGCGGTCACGGCGAGAGCGCCTGGAGCCCCGACAGCGACTACTCGCTCAGGTCCTACGTCGACGACCTGCGGGAATTCATGGCACAGACCGGACTGGACTCCCAGGGACCACTCCCCGTCATCGGGCATTCCCTCGGCGGATACATCGCCGTCTCCTTCGCGACCCGGCACCCCGGACTGTTCGGACCGGTCGTCCTCGTGGACTCACTTCCCCGGGACTTCACCCCGGATCAACGGGAGTCCCTCCGCAACCGCCCGGTCCCGCAGGAATCCTTCGCCACCTACACCGAGGCCGAGAGCGCGGTCGGGTCCCGGAGACCCGGGACCGGTCATCCCCGCTACGGACTGGTACAGCAGGCTGACGGTCGGTGGAGGCGCAGGACGGACGTCGTCGGCTTACACCGTGCCCTCCCTCTGCCCGACCCCGACCGGGAGAGACTGTGGGAAGACCTGCGTGGTCTTCCAACGCCCACTCGGCTGATTCGCGGTGAACACGGGTCCGTCCCTGGTGAGGATGCTGACAGGATGTCCGCCCTGGGGGTCGAGGTGACGACCTATGACGGAGCCGGACACTGGGTACACCGTGACGCGCCCCGGCGTTTCGTCGAGGATGTCATGAGCTTCCTGCCTGGCTGATCAGACCTCTCGCCAGCTAGGTACCCCCGGTAGCGCTGTAAACCGTCAACTGTGCCGCCAGACGGAACGGGGTATCTAATGTTCCTCTTGAGAACAATAGGGTTGCTGACACCCCTCACCCCCGTTCCCTGAAAGGAACTCCGTCCCATCATGACACTTCAAGAGGTATACCGCCCGGCATCGCCCGGTCACCGCATCCCCTTCTTCACCGCCCTGTGTGCGGCTTTTGCTGCACTTCTCGCCATTGCAGTGGCACCGCTGGCGTCGGCCGCCCCGGCCTCGTCCAGTGGCCAGATCGTCCACCCGCCTGCGCAGCCGTCGGAGGGACCGGGATCGGCAGGCCCCTGCGGGTCGAGTTCGACAACCACGGTCAACCCCGACGACCCGACCCAGAAAACCATCGTCTACTCCCCCGAAGGGTCCGCGGAGACCCCACTGACCGGTGGTCACTGCAATGACGCGAAGCGCCCCACGGTGGTGCTGGTCCACGGCCTGATGTCGGGGATCGACGCCCAGATCGCCGGTCAGAGCGTCCTGCACAAAGACCTCATCGACCACTACGTGAGCCAGGGGAACGTCGTGGTGTTCTCGACCTGGGCCACCAACCCGTACGACTTCGAGGGAAGCATAAAGACACTGGACAAGACCATCGGTGGTGCCGAAGCACTGGCTCCCCGCGGAGACTTCGACCGACTCGGCATCGTGGGCCACTCCATGGGCGGCGGAGCCGTCCCCTACCTGGCACAGAAGGCTGACGAGAGAGGCTGGGGCTCCGAGGCGATGTGGCTCTTCCAGCTCGCCCCGGCCTTCACGGCAGGTCTCGGCACCGGTCCGATCGAACTCCCTGAACACGCTCGTGTAGTCGTCGAGGGATACGACAACGACCAGATCATGGACAACCGCGTCGGCATCGAGATGTTCAACGCCTACACCCTCCCGGACGACCAGAAGAAGCACATCACCGTCCACGGCGACGGGCACGGGACGGTCCACAAGCTCGATGCCTCCCACATGACACCGAACACCATGCTCCATCCCGAGGACGCACTGCGCTACTACGGGATCTACCGGACCGGCGACGCCCTCCAGAGTTGTTCACTGACGGGGCAGAACTGCGACGAGGACCTTTCCTACATGGGCAGGTGGAGCGACGGAACCCCCGTCACGCCAGCAACGGTGACAAATGAGCCGGCGGATGTCGGCCCGACGGATGTCGGGGTCGCTGTTCTCGACGGCGAATGCACGTCGGAGCTCAACTCCCGGGCAGCAAACTGCCCGGCCTGACCGGACGGATGCTTCAGCGCATCGTGACGACCGCGTCATCCTCCCCCACCGTGCAGCTGAACTCTTCGCCGTCGGTGCGGGAACCGTCGGCCGGGTCCACGCCGCGGATCTCCTCGGCGAAGACCTGCCCCTCGACCAGCCACTGGTCGGTCTCGTCGGCGCCATCAGCACCGTCGACAGGAACGATCGTCGCACCCCAGAGGTCGAGGACGGCGTCCTCCCCGTACCCGGACTCGATACGCACCGCGTCCTCGCACGCGGCCCGCGCGGCATTCTCCCCCAATCCACCGGGACGTACCACGTAGGACTCCGAGTACCACCGGAAGAAGGCCACGCCGACCGCCACAACCACGGCGAAGATCGCGACGATGATCAGGAGCCTGCGGTTCCGGCGGGACCGCTTCTCCTCGGCAGCTCTCAAACTATCCCCACCTACACCGAACCCGCCGGACGACTCGTTGTCGTCCGACGGGAACAGGCCAGGTGGTGGGGTCACGCCATTCACCCCACTGATACTACGCAGTAACGGCGTAGTATCTACGCAACGTCTACTCGGCGTCGACCCGCTGCGGGGCGCTGCCGCGCTGCTCCTTCGGGATGTCACGGGCGTCGATGCGCAGCACCACGGCCAGCACGAACACCAGCACGGAGATGCCGGCACCCAGGTAGAAGGCGACGTGGACACCGTCCACCAGCGCCGTGATGGGGTCGGCGGCACCGGAGTTCGAGGAACCGAAGCCCATCACCGCGATGAAAAGTGCGGTACCGGCGGCACCGGCGATCTGCTGCAGGGTGTTGAGGATCGCCGAGCCGTGCGAGGACATGGTGTCCGGCACGGCGGCCAGGGCGTTCGACATCAGCGGGGTCATCAGGCAGGACAGGCCCAGCATCAGCACGACAGCCACGCCGGTGAGGTACCAGAAGGTCTTGTTCTCGTCGAGCAACAGCAACAGGCCCATGGCCGCCATCAGCAGCGCACCGCCGGGGATGATCAGCGGTCGGGTGCCCATCCGGTCGTAGAGACGACCGATGATCGGACCCGCGGCACCCATGACCAGACCACCGGGCAGCGACACCAGGCCGGTCTGCAGCTCGGAGAGCCCCAGGACGGTCTGGCCGAAGATCGGCATGATGATGATGAAGCCGAACATCGTACCGAAGCTCAGCAGCATCAGGCCGAGCGACCAGGAAAACTCCCGGATCTTCAGCGGGGTGGTGTTCAGCAGCGGAGCCTTGTGGTCGCCGGCAGCCTCGGCACGCATCAGCGCACCCTGGCGACGGAAGAACACCACGAGCACGGCGAGGCCAACGACCAGGCAGATCACCGCGACCACCGGGAAGCTCTCGGCGATCTCGCCGAGGCCGGAGAGACCGTAGATCGTCGCGCCGAAACCGATGGCGGAGAGGAACACCGACACCAGGTCGAACGGCGGGTTGGACGGCTCGTTGTAGTTGCGGATCTGCCACAGACCCATGAGCAGTGCGATCAGTGCCAGCGGGATCATCACGAGGAAGATCCAGCGCCAGCTGGAGACCTCCAGGATCAGGCCCGCGAAGGTCGGGCCGACGGCGGGGCCGACGGCCATGACGATGGTGACCAGACCAAACACCGAACCACGTCGATCCACCGGGATGAGGATCATGATGGTGGTCATCAGCAACGGGATGATCAGCGCGGTACCGGCGGCCTGCAGGACGCGGGCGATCAGCAGCAGTGCGAAGGCCGGTGCCGCGGCAGCGATGATGCTGCCGGCGAGGAAGAGTGAGAGGGCGATCGTGTAGATCGTGCGCAGGGTCAGCCGTTCCATGAGGTAACCGGTCGTGGGGATCACCACCGCCATGGTCAGCATGAACATGGTGGTCAGCCACTGTGCGGTGCTCTCGGTGACGTTGAACTCGGTCATCAGCGACGGCAGCGCGTTCGACAGTGCGGTCTCGTTGAGGATCGCGACGAAAGCTGCGGCGACGAGGATGCCGATGAGCAGGCCGGCGTTCACTCCGGCGCCGGGGGCCTCGGTCGTGTTCTGGTCGGCGGGTGCTCCGCCGGAAGCGTCGTGGTCGTGAGACATTGGGTCGTCCTCCCATGTACAGCGCCGACGCGGCCTACCCGCTGGTGGCGGGTGCGAACGTCGGGGTTCGGGCTGCGACGGCGAGTCACTCGTCACAGCGGTGTCGTGCCCGTGCTCGGGGACGGGCGGGACGCTGCGTATGCCCTGACCACGACATTGACGCCCCCGAAGAGATCGAGGGCGTGCGTTGTCGGAAGTGGCCTGTCGGGGCCGGCGGTGTCAGGACGTCACCTGCTGGTGGCGTTCTGTGTGAGGCAGTGTGGCCAGCCGGATTGTGGTGTCCCGGTCACTGTGTACGACGCGTACCGGGTAGCAGCGTCCGCCAGGATGGCGGGCACGAACCACATGATCCTACGAGCGGATCACGGGGGCCGCAACCGTTGCCTGGAAGAGACTTATAGGACGCTTCGGCCGAGGCGGCTTGATCTATCACACCTGCGCCTTATTCCTGGCCACGTTGCGCCACCCCTGACCTGCAGGTATCGCGATGTGGGAATCGGCAGAGGTGTGATGGATGACACTCCTGCGTTGGAGCGTGAGAGTGGGCACCAGTACCGGTGCCCACTGCTCGTCGCGGACTACGAGGAGGTGGGCTGCTCGTCGTCGGCGTCCCCGTCCTGCTCGGCCGCCACGTCAGTGGCAACGTCGTCCGCGGTGGCCTCGGCAGCGGTAGCGTCCGCGGCGACGTCGGCCGCTGCGTCCTCCCCCGCCTCGATCTCACCGGCGGCGTCCCCGGCGGCATCGCCGGAGGTCAACTCGCTGGAACCGGCTCCGGCGGTGCCTGCCATCTCGGCACGGATCTGGTCCAGACGGGAGGTCGCGGCGAAGTCGTTCCCGGCGGTCTCGATCTCAGCCATCCGGCCCTGCACGCTGCTCTCGGTGAGCTCCTGCGCGCCGAGGGCGTTGGCGTAGCGGGCCTCGATCTTGTCGCGCACGCCGTCGAGCGTCGGGACGTTGTCGTCGGCCTGGATGCCCTTCATGGACTGCATGGCCTCGGCGGAGCTCTCCTGCATCTTCGCCTGGTCGACCTGGGCCTTGAGCTGGTCGATCTGCGCCATCTGGTCCTTGAGGCGCATCTCGGACTGCTTCTGCTGCTGCTGTGCCTGGTTCGCCGCCTCGGACGCCTGGGCGTGCATCTGCTTGGTGTTCTCGAGCTCCTGCTCGACCGTCACCAGCTGGGTGGCGAACACCTCGGCGGTGTTGGTGAGCTCGGTGGCCTTGGCCTGGTCGCCGGCGGCGGTGGCGGCATCGGCCTGCTGCAGTGCGGTGCGCGCATTCTGCTGCAGCTTCTCCTGGTCCTTGACCAGCCGGTTCAGCTTCATCTCCAGCTGGTTCCGGTTGCCGATGATGCGGGAGGCGGACTCCGTGACCTCACGGTGCTGCTTCTTCGCAGCCTCCGTCGCCTGGTCGATCTGAACCTTCGGATCCGCGTTCTCTTCGATCTTGGTGTCGAGGGACTGCATGAGGTACTTCCAGCCCTTGGAGAAGGGATTCGCCATTTCGCGTGCTCCTAAGTCGCCGTCATCATGGCCCCGGGACGCCTCGGTCGAGTCGTCCGGCCAGTGCTGTCAGTTCCCCAGCATAAACACATTTCTCGCGTCATGGGCGGCGAGACGGCCCGCCTAGCTGTTGTTCTGCTCGGCGACCTGCTTGCGCACGTCCTCCATGTCGAGGCCCTGGACCTGCTCGATGAGCTCACGGAGCTGCTTCGGGTTCATCACGCCGGCGTCCCGGTAGACCAGGATGCCGTCGCGGAAGGCCATCAGGGTGGGGATCGACTGGATCTGCAGGGCTGCGGCGATGTCCTGGTTGGCCTCGGTGTCGACCTTGCCGAAGGTGATCTCCGGGTTGTCCTCGGAGGACTTCTCGAAGACCGGGGCGAAACGCTTGCACGGACCGCACCAGTCGGCCCAGAAGTCGAGGAGGACGATGCCCTCGCCCTCGATGGTGTCCTGGAAGTTCTCGGTGGTGACCGTCGTGGTGGCCATGGGATCTACCTCTTCTGCATATACTGCATATTCGTTGTGCGGGCTTACGTGGGGTTCAACGTCCCCGGTGACTTCCGCTATTCCCGGTCCAGCGTACCGGCGTTCGCCGGTATCCGTCGTCCGGCTGCATTATCCTATGAATTTATGACTAGCACTAGCACGTACAAGCTCTGGAAAAAGGTCACCAAGGACGGGACGAGCACCCTCGGACGTGGGCTTTTCTCGGTCGCCTATGCCGTCAAGGCACCGTACTTCCGCACCGTCTTCCCGCGGGTTCGTGAGGTCACCCCGGAGCGCTCCGTGGTGCGCCTCGGCAAGTGGTGGGGTGTGCAGAACCACATCGGCACCTTCCACGTCATCGCCGCGCTCAACGGCGGAGAGGCCGCGATGGGTGCACTGTGTGAGGCTGCCGTGCCCACCACCCACCGGTGGCTCCCCCGTGGCATGCGTGCCGACTACCCCACCAAGTCGACCGGCGGACTGACCATCACCGCCACCGCCGACTGGCCGGACTTCTCCACCATCACCCGCGAGACCGGCGGCCAGCTGGTCACCGTGAACCTCCAGCTGCTCGACGACGCCGGCGAGGAGCCGGTCACCGCCGAGATCGACGTCTGGGTCTCCGCGAAGAAGCCCCGCTAGCCTCCTGCTGGTTACCAGCTAGATCCAGCTCACCGCTGCGTGTCCCAGGGCGAAGGCGGCGACCGCCAGCAGCGCCATCGCTACCACCGAGACCACCGCGGCCACGGTGAGCTTGCGCTGGAACAGACCCACGGCGTCCACCGACGCCGTGGAGAAGGTGGTGAAGCCACCGCACAGGCCGGTGCCGATGAGAGCGACCAGCCACCAGCTGTCGGTGAGACCGAAGAGCACACCCAGCGCCAGAGAGCCCAGGGTGTTGATCACCAGCAGACTGACCAGCAGGTCACTCTTGCTGTGGTCCTTGATGAAGCGGTCCAGCCGCCAGCGCAGCCATGCACCTGAGCCGCCGCCGAAGGCGACGAGCAGCGCCGCCACCAGTGAAATCTCGCCGGTCATACCGTTGCCTCCCCGGTCGCGCCGTTACTGTTGCCACTGTTGCCGCTGCCAGCGTTGTCGCGGCCATAAGGCTCCCCGGTGATGCGCGCACCGCACCACAGCCCTGCCTTGGCCAGCAGCAGCCCGAGCACCACGGTGCCGACCAGGTAGACGATCGGCCCGAGCGGACCACCGGCGTCCTGCACCGTCGCCGCGGCGATCGCCGAGTACGAGGTGAACCCTCCCAGCAGGCCGGTGCCGAAGGTCAGACGGATGCGTTCGCGGCGTCCCGACTTACCGGACCCGGTGGTGTCGCTGACCAGTGGCAGGTAGCCGACCATCAGGCCGAGGGCGAATGCGCCGGTGAGGTTGACGACCAGGAGGGGCCACAGCGAGCCCTCGATCCCGGTGTCCACGGTGAAGGCCCAGCGCAAAAAGGCGCCGAGGGCCCCGCCAGCGAAGACGAGTGCCCCGGCGCCCCGGGTTGTGGTGGTTTTGTCGGGCTTCATGCCCGTGATGCTAGAGGACTTATGCGTCCTTGGTGGCCGAGATGTCGAAGTTCAGGGTGATCTTCTCGGAGACGAGCACGCCGTCGGTCTTCAGCGGAGCGTTCCAGGTCAGGCCGAAGTCGGTGCGGTTGATGGTGGTGGAACCGGAGAAACCGACGCGGGTGTTGCCCCACGGGTCAACGACCTCGCCCTCGAACTCGAAGGGCACGGTGACCTGCTTGGTCACGTCCTTGATGGTGAGGTCACCGGTGACCTCCAGGGCGTCGTCGCCGGCAGCGGTGACGCTGGTGGAGGTGAAGGTGATCTCCGGGAACTTCTCGACGTCGAAGAAGTCCTCGCTCTTGACGTGGCCGTCGCGGTCGGCGTTGCGGGTGTCGATGGAGGACGCAGCGATGGTCACGGAGATGGCGGCGTCGGCCAGGTTCTCGCCGCTGGTGGCGGTACCGGAGAACTCGTTGAAGGAACCACGGACCTTGGTGACCATGGCGTGGCGGGCGGTGAAGCCGATCTCGGAGTGGGACGGATCGATGGTGAAGTTGCCGGCGTAGTCGTTGACGGTGCTCATGTGGTGATGCTCCTTTGGAAGCGGATTGGTGTTGATCGTGTCTTTTGTCCCCGGACGGCGATTCCCGGTCCGGACACCACCTCGACGGTAGGTCCGGTCGGTTGCCGTCCGATGAACACCACCCTACGAGCGGTTGGTTGATGTGTCAACCAAATGCTCGGTGTGATTGAATGGAAGCATGATCAACAGCACGGACAACTCCCCCAGGTGGCTCTCGGACGAGGAGCAGTGCCTGTGGCGCAAGTGGCTCTTCGCCTCCCGGCGGATCGACTCCGAGCTGGCCCGGGACATCCAGCGACAGAGCGGGTTGTCCATGTCCGACTACGAGGTTCTGGTGAACCTCTCCGAGGCACCGGACCATCGGATGCGCATCGCCGCACTGGCCGACATCCTGAGCTGGGACCGGTCCCGGCTGTCGCACCAGATCTCCCGGATGATCAAGCGTGACCTGCTCGTCCGTGAGGCCTGTGAGTCCGACGGGCGTGGGGCTTTCATCGTGCTGACCGAGACCGGCCTGGCGACGATCCAGCAGGCCGCCCCCGGGCATGTGGACTCGGTGCGCCGACTGTTGTTCGACCGCCTGGACGAGCAGCAGGCCGCGGACCTCGGCAGGGTGCTCGACGTCATCCTCGAGCAGTTCGAGGACTGAACCACCCAGAGCCCCCAGAGCCCCGCTCCCCCGCCATTCCACACCCACACCACGCACTGCCGATCCCCCACCGACGTACTCCCCCGGGGTGTCGAACAGGTGAGATGAATCGTCGGGATTTCCGCCGGATCCCAGTGTTCTGTCCCACCTATCCGACACCTGGCCGGAATCGGCCCCGAGCCGGGTCGGAGTCGGGTCAAAGTCGGGCGGGAGACGCGCTGGACGCGGCTAGATCCCGCGGCTGAGCTCGGAGAACTTCGAGTAGTGCAGCTGGTGGGCGACCTGGATGGTGCCGATCGGGCCACCACGGTGCTTCGCCAGGATCAGGTCGGCCTCGCCGGCACGCTCATGGTCGCGGTTCTGGGCGTCCGGACGGCTGATCAGCAGGACGATGTCGGCGTCCTGCTCCAGCGAACCGGACTCACGCAGGTCGGAGACCTTCGGCAGCGCGTCGTCGCCACGGGACTCCACACCACGGTTGAGCTGCGAGATGGCGACCAGGGGCACGTCGACCTCCTTGGCCAGCAGCTTGAGCTGACGGGAGAACTCCGAGACCTCCTGCTGACGTGACTCGACCTTCTTGCCCGAGCTCATCAGCTGCAGGTAGTCGACCACGATCAGGCCCAGGTCGTGCTTCTGCTTCAGTCGACGCGCCTTCGCCCGGATCTCCGTCATCGTCAGGTTGGGCGAGTCGTCGATGAAGATCGGCGCATTCTCGATCGCGGTGACACGACGGGTCAGCTTGTCCCACTGGGAGTCGTTCATCTTGCCGCCGCGCATCACCGACAGCGGCACCTCGGCTTCGGCGGAGAAGACACGCATCATCACCTCGGACTTGCTCATCTCCAGGCTGAAGAGCACCGAAGCCTTGTTCTGCTGCACCGACGCCGAACGCATGAAGTCCAGAGCCAGCGTCGACTTACCGACACCGGGTCGGGCGGCGACGATGACCATCTGGCCGCCGCGCAGGCCGTTGGTCATCTCGTCCAGCTCACTGAAGCCGGTCATGATGCCCTCTCCCTCACCGACGCCGTTCTCCAGGGCGTCCAGCTCGTCCATGGTGGACTCGAGCAGGTCCTGCAGCACCATGTAGTCCTCGCTGGCGGACTCGTTGGTGATGTTGAACATCTCCTGCTGGGCACGGTCGACCACGCTCTCCAGCTCCTGGCCCTCCAGCCCGGAGTAGCCGAACTGCACGATCCTGGTTCCGGCGGAGACGAGGCGCCGCAGCACGGCCTTCTCGGCGACCAGGTCGGCGTAGTAGCCGGCGTTCGCCGCGGTCGGCACCTTCGAGGACAGCTCGTGCAGGTACGGGGCTCCGCCGATGACGTCGAGCAGGGTGTTGTTGTCGAGTCGGCCGGCGAGGATGACCGGGTCGACCTCCATGCCCTCGCCGTAGAGCTCCAGCATCGTCTCGTAGATCGTGCGGTGGGCGGGACGGTAGAAGTCGTCCGGACGCAGCCGCTCGACGACGTCGGCGATGGCGTCCTTGCTGAGCATCATGCCGCCGAGGACGCCCTGCTCCGCCTCGGTGTTCTGGGGCATCTGGCGGGGTTCGGCGAAGTCGGCCGGATCATTGCCGCCGCGTCCCGAACGCTGGAAGTTCCCGCGACGCTGACCCTTGCCACCGTCACGACCGCCCCCGGATCCCCCGAAGCCGGGATCGTCGCCGAAGCTGCCCGAGGGACCTTCGTCGTCCCAGGGGCCCGGCTCCGGCGGCAGCGGGACCGCACTCGTCCCCTCGGCGTCGCCGAATCCCGCGCTACCCATCTCCTGTGCACTCATGGCCGTCATCTTAGTACCCGCGGCGGACAGGAAACGACCCCGCAGGCCGTCGCACCGGTCGCCGCACCGGTCCCCCTGACGGAAGTCGCCGTGGCTGCACATCAGCTGTCCACATCGACCTCAGTCAATGCCGCTTACGGGGCCGATTTCGGCTCACGAAGCACCATTTTCGCTCCGAGATTCCGGGTTATCCACATCGATTGTGGACAATGTGTGGACCTTGTGTGCATGTTCACCTTCCATTCCTGCTCGCTGTGTGCACAAGTTGTGGACAGCTCCTCCCCTACCTGCGCCTTTTCAGAAACACGCAGGTCAGAGGTCCGCAGTTGGATATATTTACACGATGACAAGGTGGACAACTGCCGATATCCACAGGTCAGTCGGCGGGACACAGCCATACTTGCAGGTCAACAGAATGTGCCCAGAAGGTGAACTATGCGCATGTTATGCACGGATCTCCCCAAGTTGTCCACACCTCCCCACCTTGGGTGTGGAAAAGTGTGGACAAGGTGTGGAAAACGTCCCCTCGGTGACCCACATACACCAACTTCACGACCCGACCACCGCTCCTCTGCACACAAAAAGTCCGCCCCCGGACGAGTCTGTTCGACTCCTCCGGGGGCGGACGTGGTGGGCCCCGTCCGGGGCTCACCGATGCTGTTGTCTCAGTTGAAGTGACTGTCGTCGCGATCCCACGCGCGGTGAACGCCACCTGCTGCCGGTAACCGTCGGGTGTCTATGCCGACGTCCGCGCCCGGGTGTCTAGGCCGGGCGACGCATGGACCGTCTGGTCCACGGTGATGGTTCGGTGCAGTGGTGCCCCGCTGAGGCGGTGCTGCGACATTTTCGACTGTGTCGGGACAGTAGAGCGCGGGAAGGCTCTACTTCTCGGCGACGACCTTGAAGTTCAGGGACGCGACAACCTGCGGGTGCAGCTTGATGTCGACGTTGTAGGAACCGGTAGTCTTCACGTCACCCTTGTTGAGGACGATGGTGCGCTTGTCCAGCTCGCGGCCGCCAGCGGCCTTGACTGCGACAGCGACGTCCTCGGCGGAGACGGAGCCGAACAGCTTGCCCTGCTCCGAGGTACGCACGTTGACGGTGACGTTGCTCAGGTGATCGATCTCGGCCTTGACCTCGCGAGCGTGGTCCAGGTCGCGGATGACCTTGTCCTGCTGTGCACGGCGGATGTTCTCCACCTGCTTCTCCGCGCCACGGGTGGCGGGGATGGCGTAGCCGCGCGGCAGCAGGAAGTTGCGTCCGTAGCCGGCCTTGACCTCGACGATGTCACCGGGGACACCGAGGTTGTCGACGGCGGCGGTGAGGATCAGCTTCATGATCCGTTGCCTTTCATGGTTATGGTGTATCTGGGGGAAAACGTAGATCTAGAAGGACATCAGAACGGCGGCTCGTCGCCACCGTCGAAACCGGACTGCGGTGCGGAGTTCCAGGGGTCGTCGTCGGCCGACGCATTGCGTCCACCGAAGCCACCCTGGTTACCCTGTCCACCCTGGTTGCCGGCCGGGCCGCCGAAGCCGCCCTGCTGGCCACCCTGCGGGCCGCCGAAGCCGCCCTGGTTGCCCTGCTGACCACCCTGGTTACCACCGAAGTTGCCGCCCTGACGGGGGGTCTTGGTGACCTGGGAGGTGGCGTACTTCAGGGACGGGCCGACCTCGTCGGCCTCGACCTCGAAGACGGTGCGCTTCTCGCCCTCGCGGGTCTCGAAGCTGCGCTGGCGGAGCCGTCCGTTGACGATCACCCGGTCACCCTTGGTGAGCGAGTTCGCCACGTTCTCGGCAGCCTGGCGCCACACGTTGCAGGTGAGGAACAGTGCCTCGCCGTCGACCCACTGGCCTGACTGGGAGTCGTACCGTCGCGGCGTCGACGCCACGCGGAAGTTCGCGACCGCGGACCCGCTGGGCGTGTACCGCAGCTCGGGATCGGCGACGAGGTTTCCGACGACGGTGATCGGGGTGTCTCCCTGTGCCATGTCAGTGACTCCTGTTTCGACGTTGGTGCTGTTGCTGGTTCTGATTGTCCATCAGGACCGCAAGTGCCGTTGGGCTACTTGGCGTCCTTGCGCAGCACCTTGGTGCGCATGATGATCTCGTTGAGGTTCAGCAGACGGTCAAGCTCCTGGACGGTAGCCGACTCGCAGTTCAGGTCGATGACGGCGTAGATGCCCTCGTCCTGCTTGTTGATCGGGTACTCCAGGCGACGCTTGCCCCAGATGTCCACCTTTTCAACCGTACCGTTATCCTTGCGAACCGTCTCGAGGAACTTGTCCAGCGACGGGGCAACGGTGCGCTCATCCTGGGACGGGTCGATGATGATCATCATCTCGTATTGACGCACGGACCTCATCACCTCCTGTGGTCTAGTGTTTTTCGGCCGTACCCCTGTTGGGCACGGCAGGAGGGTTCGTTGCGTCAGCAACCTGATCAGCATACACGCTGGACATCAGGTCGCCCAAAATACCGCGACGATGAGCGGGATGAGGGTGATGAAGATGATCGCCACCACGAACAGGGACCAGACCTGCTTCGGCGGCCTCTTCGCCATGAAGCTGGCGAAAGACGCCCCGAACAGCAGGAATCCGATGAAAACGCTGCCCATCGTGATCAGCAGCTCAGCACTCGACATGGATGTGGGTCCACTTTCTGGGATATGGGTCCGGGAGGGTGTCCGGGACGGTGTTCGGGACAGTGTCCACGTTAAAGGGTCAGGACGCACCGACGGCGCCGCACCGGGGGTGCGGCGCCGTGGTCGCTGCGCGGGGCAGCGTGGGGGGTTACGGAGGCCGTCTAGAAGTTACCGAGGAAGTCCTCGATCATCTGGCCGACGTCGTTGTTCTCGCGGCCGTTGTTCGGTGCTGCGGGCGGTGCCTCGTTGCCACCGCCGGTGTCGCCGCCCGTGTCACCGCCGGTGTCGCCACCGGTGTCGGCCTCGCCGCCGCCGGTGTCACCACCGGTCTCAGCGCCACCGCCGGTCTCACCGCCGCCTCCGGTCCAGTCACCGCCGGTGGAACCGCCGCCGCCGGCGGCGCTGGCGGTCGTGTCGGCGGCCTCGAACTGCTCGACCTCGTAGTTGGCCAGTGCCGTGTCCATGAAGCCCTGCCAGATGTCCGACGGGGTACCGGAACCGTACATCGAGCCGCCGCGGCGCATGTCGCTGAGCGGGTTGCCTGCGGTGTCACCGACCCAGATCGCGGTGGCCAGCTGCGGGGTCGAGCCGATCATCCAGGCGTCCTTGTTCTGCCCGGAGTCGCCCAGCTGGGCGGTACCGGTCTTCGCCGCGCTCGGGCGACCGCCGGCCAGCTGGTGGTTGTTGGAGTACTCGGCGATCGGGCCCATCGCGGAGAGCACCTCGTCGGCGACCTCCGGCTGGATGACCTGGGTGGACTCCATGTCGGTGTTGTCCATCAGCGACTCACCCTCGCTGGTCTCCACCTTCCACACGAAGTGGGTGGGGACCAGGGCGCCACGGTTGCTCAGCGTGGCCAGGGCGGTGGCCATGTCCTGCGGACGGGACTGGTACTGACCCAGGGTGATGCCCTCGTACGGGGTGCCACCGTCCTCGCGCAGGGTCTCGCCGATACCGGGGATCTCCTCTGCCATGCCCAGGCGGTGGGCCATGTCGGCCACGTCCTGCGCACCACCCTCGAGGTCACGGGCGACGCGGATGAAGGAGGTGTTCAGCGAACGCTTCAGGGCCTCGGCCATGGAGCAGGTGCCGCAGGACTCGCCGTCCACGTTCTGGACGTTGGTCTCACCCGTGGTGACGGGGGAGGAGTCGTAGGCGGTGCTGGACGAGATGCCCTGCTCCACCGCGGCGGCCATGGTGACGATCTTGAAGGTCGAACCGGTCTGGAGGCCGGCGTTCGCCCAGTCCAGGCCCGTCGGGTCGTCGCCACCGTAGTAGGCGCGGACGCCACCGGTCTTCGGGTCGATGGCCACACCGGCGGAACGCACGGAGTCTGCCTGGCCCTCCAGTCCCGAGTGGATCTGGTCGACCATGGCCTGCTGGTGGGCGGCGTCGATGGTGGTGGTGATCTTCAGACCACCGGTGTTGACGGCCTCCTCGGTAATGCCGTTGGCGTTGAGCTCGTCGAGCACACGGCTCTTGATGAGCCCGTTGGTGCCCTCGGCGACCGATCCGGTGTTGTTCTGTGCCGGGTCGGTGACCTCGGGGTAGACCATCTCGTCGCGGGCCTGCTGACTGATCGTGCCCATGGACACCAGGCCGTCGGCGACGTAGTTCCAACGCTGCTCGGCCTCCGGACGGTTCGTCCACGGGTCCAGCTGGCTGGGCCGCTGGATGGAGGAGGCGAGCACCGCGCCCTCGGCAGCGGTGAGCTCCTCGACCGGCTTGCCGAAGTAGGCGCGGGCCGCGGCGGAGACGCCGTAGGCGTTGCGTCCGAAGTAGATGGTGTTGAGGTAGGCCTCGAGGATCTCCTCCTTGGACCACTCGTTGGCCATCTTGGCGGAGACGACCAGCTCCTTGCCCTTACGGACCAGGCTGCGCTCGTCACCGACCACGGCCTGCTTCACGTACTGCTGGGTGATCGTGGAACCACCACCGGCGTCGTTGCCGGTGAGCTGGCCGATGGCGGCGCGTCCGAAACCGGTGATCGAGAAGCCGGGGTTGTCGTAGAAGTCCCGGTCCTCGGCGGCGAGCACGGCGTTCTGGACGTCCTCGGGGATGTCGTCGATGTCGACGTTCTGACGGTTACCCTCCGGCGGGACGATCCGGGCCAGCTCGGTGCTGCCGTCGTTGGCGTAGATCTGCGAGATCTGGTTGTTCACCAGCTCCTCGGGCTCCGGCACCTTCGTGACGACGTACGCGGCGAAGAACGCCACCAGTGGCACGATGACGAGCACCGCGAGCACGGCGACGGCGGACGTGACGAGGCGCCGCCACACGGGCTTGCGCTTCCGGGTCCGCTGGCGCTTGGTGCTGCCGGTTGTTGTGGTCGAGTCGTTAGTCACCTTGCTGGTCTCTCTGTGGCTGGACTTTCTTGTTCAGTGCTTTCCGCTCCTGCCCGGTAGGTGTCCTCCCGGAGCAGGTGGTTCCATCCGCACCGCAGACACACCTCGACGGTGTGGACGGTCAGTTCCTTAGCAGACTGGACGTCACCATCAGGGAACAGGGTAGCGACGATGGCCCTGATCTCTGAAAGACTACGCGCCGTCCCTGACTTTTCCGCTATCGCGGACCCATATACCCATGCCACTTCACGCACCTCACAGCTGTCACACAGCGGACAGGGAGATTCACTGCGTACACCGAGCACCTCCGCGGATGACCGCAGGGACCGGCCGGCGTCACAGACCTCGGACCGCGACAACTCGCCGGCGCGGAACGCTCGCAGCGTCCGACGTCGGTCGAGGTCGTGGGAAATCCTGGTCGGCTCTCGCATGGTCCCCACAGTGTAACGCCGACTCGGCTCATAGTCTCGTTGGCCACACACGTCACAGCAATAACACCAGTCACAGGGACCACAGATTGCGCCGCGTCGCCGATGTACGGGCCCTTCCGGTCACTGTGACCGACACCACCACAGACGGGCACATGGTGAATCGGTCAAGTTCCGGAGTTGAACGGTCAAGTCCACCAAACACCCCGTTCACCTGGTGTGTCGCGGAATGGACGGGGCTAACGTCCGACGGCATGACTTCCACGGAGAACACAGGCAACACAGACAAGAGCATCAAGCTGGCCATCGTCGGCCTCGGCAACTGTGCGACCTCCCTGCTGCAGGGACTCGAGTACTACAAGGACACGCCGGACGACGACACCGTCCCCGGCCTGATGCACGTCCGCTTCGGTGACTACCACGTGCGCGACATCGAGCTCGTCGCCGCCATCGACGTCGACGCCGACAAGGTCGGCAAGGACGCCGCCGAGGCCACCGAGTCCGGCCAGAACTGCACCATCAAGATCTGCGACCTGCCCGAGCTCGGCGTGAAGGTCACCCGTGGCCACACCGCAGACGGTCTCGGCAAGTACTACAAGGAGACCATCGAGGAGTCCTCCGAGCCGGACGCCTCCGCCGAGGACATCGTCGCCCTGCTCAAGGAGACCGGCGCCGACGTGCTCGTGTCCTACCTGCCCGTGGGCTCCGAAGAGGCCGACAAGTTCTACGCCCAGTGCGCCATCGACGCCGGTGTGGCCTTCGTCAACGCCCTGCCCGTCTTCATCGCCTCCGACCCCGAGTGGGCGAAGAAGTTCGAGGACGCCGGCGTGCCGATCGTCGGCGACGACATCAAGAGCCAGGTCGGTGCCACCATCACCCACCGCGTGCTGGCCAGGCTCTTCGAGGAGCGCGGCGTGACCGTCGACCGGACCTACCAGCTCAACGTCGGCGGCAACATGGACTTCAAGAACATGCTCGAGCGTGACCGCCTGGAGTCCAAGAAGGTCTCCAAGACCCAGGCCGTGACGTCCAACCTCACCGGTTCGCTGTCCGGCAAGATCGACGACCGCAACGTCCACATCGGACCGTCCGACTACGTCCAGTGGCTCGACGACCGCAAATGGGCCTTCATCCGGCTGGAGGGACGCGCCTTCGGTGACGTGCCGATCAGCCTGGAGTACAAACTGGAGGTGTGGGACTCGCCGAACTCCGCCGGCATCATCATCGACGCGGTCCGTGCCGCGAAGATCGCCAAGGACCGTGGCCTGGGCGGTCCGGTCGACCCGGCCTCGACGTACCTGATGAAGTCCCCGCGCATCCAGAACCCCGACGACAAGGGACGCGCCGATCTTGAGAAGTTCATCACTGGCTAGTAAATGCCGTTCACAAACTTGCTGGTCAAGGGGTTGTAATGTTGTTTCTGTCACAATACACTGGTGACAACATATCTTTCTGGCTCAAATGACGGTAGGTTGGTGGACATGACCGCAACTCCTTCAGATGTCGCGAAGCGTCTGCGACCCGTTGTCACCCGGATGTACCTGCTGTACTTCCGTCAGACGACGCAGTCGACGATCAGCACCGCACAGCTCTCCATCATGATGAACCTGAGTACTCACGGCCCGCTGCGCATCAGCCAGATCGCCGAGCTCGAGTCGATCAGGATGCCCACCGCGTCCAACGCCATCAACCACCTCGAGTCCCTTGACCTGGTCTCCCGTGTGCGCGATGTCAGCGACCGCCGTGGCGTCCGCGTCCGGCTCACCGAGCTGGGCGAGACCGAACTCAAGCGCATCGGTGACGAGCGCGACGAGCAGATGGCGGGGATCCTCTCCGCGCTCGACTCCGACCAGCTCGAGAAGCTCGAGGAGTTCCTGCCGACGCTGGAGGCCGGCATGGCCGTCTTCGACAACGCCCGCATGGGTGAGAAGTAGGCGTGATGCCTTCACCGGCGAAAAAAAGTCGCCGTGTGTCGACGTCCCCCGGGTCTGACTCCAAATCGTCCCGCCAGACCCGCCCGTTGCGGGTGCTGCTGGCGTGGCGTCCCGACGGTGAGTCGGACGCCCCGGACACCAAGAAGAAGGGCTCCGGCGCTGCCCCGCGTCCGAACAGTGGTGCGGACACGGCGGCCTTCGCCTCCTGGCTGTCCCGGACCGGGAACATCCTGGTCAAACCGGTCACGGTGATCCCCCGTGTCTGGCCTGAGGACGTCGACCGCAAGGCCACCGTCACCGACGGCGCGGCCCGCTTCCAGGAGTGGGCGGCCGCCGAGTCCTCGGCATGCCATGCCGCAGCCCGCGACGCCCTCACCGCCGCCGGGGTGCCCGCCGAGATGATCGACACCAGCGAAACGCTGCTGCACAGCCACTCGGAGACCACCGCGCTGATCAGGGCCGCGGAGGAGTTCCAGGCCGACATCATCGCGATCGGTCCGCGATACGGCGGACACGGCAGTCCTGTCGGTCGGTTCCGTGCAGGGTCGACCGCGGACGCGCTGCTGCACTGTTCACCCTTGCCGGTCGTGACCGTGCCTCGCCAGGCCACCTTGTCCAAGCACGGGGTGACCCGCGTGAGCTGTGCCTACGTGGACAATGAACAGTCCCACCAGGCGCTGCGCAAGGCCACGGACATGGCCTACAAGTGGGGCGTGCCGCTGCGTCTGGTGGCCTTCAGCCCGACCGGTGCCTCGATGTACCCCACGCTGACGCCGTACCCTGACGCCGAGGAAGCGGACGCCCGGTGGCGGGACCAGGCGCTCGAGATCCTGGACCGGGGCAGGGAACGCGCACTGGAGCGGCGTCCCGAGCTGGAGGTGACCACGGAGGTCGGCTCCGGCCAGGGCTGGTCCGGCGCGATGGACGACGTGCACTGGAAGAAGGGTGAACTGCTGGTCGTCGGTTCCTCGGTGCTCGGTTCCTTCAACCGGGTGTTCATCGGACCGTCGACCAACCAACTGCTGGCGCATTCGCCGGCACCGGTGCTGGTCAGCCCGGTGTAGGTGCAGCAGCAGAGCAACATCATCCGTCTCTGACGTGGAGTGCCCCTCACGGCCTCCACGTCTTTCTTGTGTTTTCTTCCATGTCCTGGGACTGGCGACGACGTCTGCGCGGCTGCATCAGTGCGGCTACATGTTTGAAGAGGCACCAGGGGAGGGGTGGCCGGCAATGGGGTGCGGGAAGGTCGCGGGATAGGAACGTGGCTGCACCGGCACTAGACTTGAGAGGCACCATGACGAACGCACCTGAACCTGCAGATCCGCTCGAGAACCTCGAGGACATCGACCGCCGTGACTCCAACCGGCTCGCGATCAAGCTCGGTGTCGTGTTCCCGATTCTGATCATCGCGACCTGGGTGGTGCTGCACTTCGCGCTGGGGGACAACGCGATCACCAACATCCTCCCGATCGTGGTCGCACTGGGCGGGCTGGGCACCGCCATCGGCATGGTGCTGTACAAGTGGCGCCGGTACCAGCGGTGGCAGCCGTTCATCGGACTGCTGTGGTGGATGATCCCGGTGTTCCTGCTGACCAGCTTCACGCTGCTGCCCGGCCTGATGCTGGACTAGCTGTACTTCCCGGGGAGGTTGTGAACGCCCCACCGGGATGACGCAAAAGGAAGACCTGCGGACGGCCATGGAGACTGCCCGAGCATCCCGCCCGCCTGAGCGGCCACGAGTGTCATTGCAAATGCACTCCTGGTCATCGTGAATGGCCGGATCCGGGGTGTTTTCCGGTCATTTGGGATGACCAGCCGACCATCTACGATGCCAGTCCTTGCCGCACGGCCTCCCTCAGCTCCATGACTGCATCAACGGTCGCCAACTGTCCCGCTGTCACCCGGTGTACCCGTCCACGGTCCCGCTGCAGCACGGTTAGCACCCGCGAGTCATGGTCACGCTGGGTGCGCTGCAGGTGATGGGCCCCGTCGTAGAAGAGAAACAGGCGCTGTTCCTCCCATCCCATGTCGACGACGGTGAGCAGCGAGCCGTCGTCCTCCCACACCGGAATCTGAGTGCGCATGCCGGGCGACAGGTCCGCCAACACCAGGCGCATCAGCGTCTCAGGGGGAGACTCGGCTCCGACATCAGTTGCTCCCAACACCGCGGCCGCTCGATCGAGCGTGACTCCCGTCAGTTGCCCCGGATCCCCGGTCACGGCCGCTCCAAGTGCCTGGTGAAAGGCATCAGAGACCTGCACCGACCGAATGAATCCCTGATCGAGCGTAGGGTGCACCGCAGTCAGATCGGGGACCCGCCAACGCATTTCGCGATCAGGGGAATCGTCCTGCAATGCCCGCAACATATGTCCGAACGCTGTCCCCGGGGCCGCCACGGCAAGCCCCGGGACCTGCGGATCCGGATGCACCGCGCTTGCGCGGTATTCGTCTAACCCACGGGTGGAGCGGTACCTCAGGTGACCGATCCCGGGTGATCTGGTTCCACGCGGGACCAAGAACTCCAGCGGCTCATCGTCGCAGAAGTAGCGCATGCCGAACATGGCCCCGGCGCCGAAACCAGTGGGGAGGTGCGCAGGGCGACGTAAACCGTGAGAGCGGACGAGGGTGACTGCGTCGAACCTCCGCTGTGGACGTCCCGAAGGCGTCACCTGGTCACGAAGCAGTTCCAACGGGACGAACATGCCGTGCTCGGAAGAGACGTAGGCCCTCTCACGTGCAGCACGGGTCAGACCGGTGGCGTCGAGCTCAGCACGTGAGGCCGGGCGCCGGGAAGGGAAGTGCCGGGCGATCCGTTTTCGTCGTCGTGACGCGACCCCGGCCAGGTACCAGTCCGTCGGACGGGTCGGCGGTTCCGCAGATTGGAGAACTCCATCGCTGACAGCCCTGTTTTCGCTGGTCGTCACACTCACTTCTCCCCGTCCCTGTACCCCCGATGATGCGGCTAGTGAACCACGTCGATGGACCGCTACGCCAGCCCCGTCCGAAAGGGACCAGTTTCGAGTGGATAACTTATCCACATATCGTCCCCGACCTGGTACTGGACAACTAGCCACCGAGACCCCAGGGCGTAGGAAGTACCCTCGTGCCATGAAGACACGCTCCTTCCGTCGATGCCCCCTCCTCACATCAGCGGCAGCGCTCGGCTGCGTCGGCGCTCTGCTGGTCGGCTGCTCGGGGGAGTCGGACTCCGACGGCGACACCGAGGTGACCGGCACCGTCGTGGAGACGGAGTCGTCGTCGGACGCCAAAGCCGGGGGAGAGGGCGCCGAGGACACGGAAGCAGCAGGGGAGTCGGACGCATCCGATCCTGCCCGGGACGCAGACGCGACCAGCACCGACGACTCCTGCGGGGAGCCCGAGGTAAACAACCCGCTGACCGGCGACACCCCGATCCCCGTGGTGTTCGCCAGCCACGACAACACCGACGGTCGGTACTTCTACACCCCTGGCGACGAGCAGCCGGATCCCTGCGTGGCCCTGGACTGGGTCACCCTGACAGGTGCCAACGGCCAGGAGGGCATGGCGCCGGCAGGCACGGCCGGTGCCACGCGGGCGACCGTGGTGCTGTTCGCCGAGGGGGAGATGGTGACCGAACCCGCACCGATCCTCGCCCGGTCCATCGAGTCGGTCGAGCGGATCGACGAGGCGACCGTGCAGGTGAACTACGCCTTCTACAGCGATGCTCCTGCGGCAGCGAACGAGAACGTGCCTGGTAGCGCCACCTTCCACTGGAACGGTGACGGGGTCGAGGTCACGGAGAACTCCCTGCCCGTGGAGCTCAACGACACCGCGGAGACCCTGGATCTCACGGCACTGGGCTGAGAAATCACGACGGCCACCGAGGCCGGGTGGCATCGCAAATGCTCGTCTGGTCATCGTAGATGACCGGATCTCCCCCGATTATCGGCCATTCACGATGACCAGCAGTACATTTGCGATGCCAGTAGCCGGGGGACAAGGCGAAAGGGCGGGAATGGCACTTAACCCCTCACCCCTGACCTGAGGAAATGCAGGTGGACTGGGGCGAGGGGGAGAGCTAAACGCGAGCAGGGGTACCGAACGAGACGAGCGGCACCTAGTACAGCGCAGCCGCCTACTTCGCGACGATGTTGACCATCTTGCCGGGGACCACGATGATCTTCGCGACCGTCTTGCCCTCGATGTGGGAGGCCACGTTCGGCTCCTCCAGGGCGGCGGCCTCGATGTCCTCGCGGGCAGCGTCGGCGGCGACGGTGACCCGGCCACGAACCTTGCCCATGACCTGCACCGGCAGCTCGATGGTGTCATCCACCAGCCACTCCTCTGACCAGGTGGGGAAGTCCTCGTGCGCCAGGGAGTGCTCGTGGCCCAGGCGGGACCACAGCTCCTCGGCGATGTGCGGGGCGACCGGCGCCAGCATCAGCACCAGCGGCTCGACGGCATCGCGCGGGATCGAGTCCGCGGAAGAGTAGGTCTTCGTCAGGTAGTTGACGTACTCGATGAGCTTGGCCACAGCGGTGTTGTCCCGCAGGTTGGCGAAGTCGTCGTGCACGCCGGCGACGGTGCGGTGCAGGGCACGCTGGTCATCGTCGGTCAGTTCAGAACCAGCTCCAGCCTCAGAGACGACCAGCGAGCCGTCCTCCTCGTTGACGACCAGGCGCCAGGCGCGCTGCAGGAAGCGCTGCGCACCGACGACATCCTTCGTCGCCCACGGGCGGGAGGTCTCCAGCGGGCCCATCGACATCTCGTAGACGCGCAGCGTGTCGGCACCGTAGTTCTCGCAGATCTCGTCGGGGGAGACGGAGTTCTTCAGGGACTTGCCCATCTTGCCGTACTCCTGGGTCACCTCCTCGCCGTTGTAGTAGAACTTGCCGTCCTTCTCCTCGACCTCCTCGGCGGGCACGTAGATGCCGCGGGAGTCGGTGTAGGCGTAGGCCTGGATGTAGCCCTGGTTGTAGAGACGGTGGTACGGCTCGTAGGACGAGACGTGGCCCAGGTCGAAGAGCACCTTGTGCCAGAAACGGCTGTACAGCAGGTGCAGCACGGCGTGCTCGACACCGCCGACGTACAGGTCGACACCGCCGGAGGGCACACCCTCGCGCGGACCGGTCCAGTAGCGCTCGTTCTCGATGTCGACCAGCGCATCGGAGTTGGTGGGGTCGATGTAGCGCAGCTGGTACCAGGACGAACCGGCCCACTGCGGCATGACGTTGGTGTCGCGGAAGTAGGTCTGCTCGCCGTCTCCCAGGTCCAGGGTCACCTCGACCCAATCCTTGGCCTTGGCCAGCGGCGGCTGCGGCTCGGTGTCGGAGTCGTCCGGGTCGAAGCTGACCGGCTTGTAGTCCTCGACCTCGGGCAGCTCGACGGGCAGCATCGACTCGGGCAGGGCGTGGGCGACACCGTCGGCGTCGTAGACGATGGGGAAGGGCTCACCCCAGTAGCGCTGGCGGGCGAACAGCCAGTCGCGCAGCTTGTACTGGATCTTCTCCTCGCCGGCGCCCTGCTCGGCGAGCCAGGCGATGGTGGCCTCGATGGCGTCAGCCTTGTTCTTGCCGTTGAGGTCCAGGCCACGATCGTTGGCGGAGTTCACCAGAACTCCGTCACCCGCGTAGGCGGCGTCCTGCACGTCGTCCCCGCCGGAGACGACCTCCTTGATCGGCAGGCCGAAGACGGTGGCGAACTCGTGGTCGCGCTCGTCGTGGGCAGGCACGGCCATGATGGCACCGGTGCCGTAGCCGGTCAGCACGTAGTCGGCGATGAACACCGGGACACGGTCGCCGTTGACCGGGTTGGTGGCGTAGGCGCCGGTGAAGACACCGGTCTTCTCCTTGTTCTCCTGACGCTCCAGGTCCGACTTCGCGGCGATCGCCGTGCGGTAGGACGCCACGGCGGCCTCCGGGGAGGCCTCGCCGTAGGTCCAGCGCGGATCGGTGCCTTCCGCGTAGTCGCCGCCTGCGGAGGCGACCAGGGCGTCCACCAACTCGTGCTCGGGTGCGAGCACCATGTAGGACGCACCGAACAGGGTGTCCGGGCGGGTGGTGAACACGCGGATCCGTGCCTCGGTCTTCGGGCCGGCGACCTCGGTGACGAAGTCGACCTCGGCGCCGCGGGAGCGTCCGATCCAGTTGCGCTGCATGGACTTGACCTTGTCCGGCCAGTCCAGGTCCTCCAGGTCGTCGATGAGGCGGTCGGAGTACGCGGTGATGCGCATCATCCACTGCGACAGGCGCTTGCGGAAGACGGGGTAGTTGCCGCGGTCGGAGCGTCCTTCGGCGGTGACCTCCTCGTTCGCCAGGACGGTGCCAAGGCCGGGGCACCAGTTGACCGTGGAGTTGGAACGGTAGACCAGGCGGTGGGCGTCCAGCGCCTCCTGCTGCTGCTTGGGGGTCAGGTCGTCCCACCTGGTGCCGTCGACGCCCTCGGCGGCGAACTTGGCCTCCAGCTCGGAGATCTGGCGGGCCTTCTGCTGCTCGACGTCGAACCAGGAGTTGTAGATCTGCAGGAAGATCCACTGGGTCCAGCGGTAGAAGTCGGTGTCGGTGGTGGCGATGACGCGCCGGCGGTCGTGGCCCAGGCCCAGGCGGCCCAGCTGGCGCTCCATGTTGTCGATGTTGGCCTGGGTGGTGGTGCGCGGGTGGGTGCCGGTCTGTACGGCGTACTGCTCGGCGGGCAGGCCGAAGGCGTCGTAGCCGAGGGTGTGCAGGACGTTGCGGCCCTGCATGCGGTTGAACCGGGCGAAGACGTCGGTGGCGATGTAGCCCAACGGGTGGCCGACGTGCAGGCCCGCGCCGGAGGGGTAGGGGAACATGTCCTGCACGAACAGCTTGTCGGCAGGCAGGTCCTGGCCGTCCGCGGCGAGATCGCCGACGGGGTTGGGCGCGTTGAAGGTGCCGTTGTCACGCCAGTACTGCTGCCAGCGATTCTCGAGTGTGCCGGCGAGTTCGGGGGTGTAGCGGTAGGAGGTGGCCTCGCCTGAACTGTTCCGAGAATTAGTCATGGGTACTGATTGTAATAGACTGGGGGTCATGATCGTTCTGTCTGTCCTGCTGTTCGTCCTCGGTGTTGCTGTGCTGGTCACGGGGGTGCTTGCTCTGACCGGCAAGCTGCCGGGCAACAAGTGGGTCGGCCTGCGTGTTCCGGAGGCCCGCAAGAGCCGTGAGATGTGGGACACCGGGCACCGTATCGCCGGCCCGACGTGGACCGGTGCGGGCGTCGCCCTGATCGCCGCTGGCGCGGTCAGCCTGCAGGGTGGCTTCATGTGGGTCATCGTGGGCCTGCTCTTCGTCGGCGCGATCTTCCTGATCGGCATGGGCGCCGCCCTGGCGGCGCAGACGCTGGCGAAGATCGACCACGCCAAGGCACTGGAGGCCGAGCAGGCCCGCGCCGCGGCGGGCTGCTGCTCCAGCGGTGGTGCGGACGCCGGGTCGGACGCTGCGTCCGACTCCGACGGTGGCTGCGGCGAAGGCTGCGGCTGCGGTGGCGGTGGGGACGCTGGCCACGCTCACGCCAGCGAACCGGCACTGAACATGGACGCCGCCCGGCGTGCCATGGCGTCCCGCGACGGCGAATAAGCCGAAGCCGCCTTCAACCCGACAAGGAGCATCCACATGCCGCTGAAGAACACACTGACCTCCCCGGTTCGTCCGATGCTGCGGAAGAGCGCCGTGTTCGTTGCGGCGGTGGGTCTGGCCGTCCCGGTGCTGACCGCCTGCGGCGAGACCCGCAGCGACGAGGCGTTCTGCGAGGTCATCGAGGAGAACCAGCAGCCCTTCGACACCGCGATGGACACTCTGAGCTCGGGTGACCTGAACTCCGGCGTGAACCAGTTCTCGGACGCCTTCGATGAGCTGAAGGGCATGTGGCCGGAGCTCGCGGACGCCGCCCCGGAGGACATCCAGGAGGAGGCCGAGACGCTGAACGAGGCCCTCGGCGACGGCGCCTCGGAGGACGGCGGGGACTCTGCTGACGGAGAGGAGTCCGACAGCGACAACGGCAACATCCTCTCCGGCATCTCGGACGCCGCGGACACGGCCGACGCCGCGGTCAAGGTGCGGGACTACGCCAACGACGTCTGCTGATCCGTCGGTACGCAGCGCACCGAAACACAGAGGACGCAACGTACGCTTCCGGAACACGGTTAGCGACGACGATTCGCACTGTGCCTCTGTGCGCTGGGCATCTCATGGGCATCTCATGGGCATCCGCGGACGATAAAAACATACGCATTCCGCATGTTCCTGAACGGCTGTTGGTTACCCCCTTTCCTGCCCCCTCGCGACAATGATCTGGGGTTTTAGGGACGGGAGGTGCCGAACGGTCGTGACATCAGCATTGTTCATGCCCCTCGGGGCATACGATTCTCCGGTCACTTCAACGACAGGAGAAACCCTTGAAAATCCGCTCTGCCCTGGCCATCGTTGGCGCAGGAACCCTCGCATTCGCCCTCGGCGCCTGCTCCACGTCCACTGAGTCCGACGAGGCAGCCACCGTGGTCCAGACCGTCACTGAGACGGTCGAGGCTGAGGCCGCCGAGGTGGACACGGAAGCGGTTGCCGCCGCGCCCGCCGAAGAGACCGAAGCACCGGTCGAGGACCTCGAGATCCCCTCCAACCTGGTGGGCATGAACGGGCAGCTGGCATTCGAGCAGCTCTCCGACGCGGGCTTCACCGGCGTTCGCCCGACCTCGATCGACCCGGGCCGTGCCATGCCCGTCCTGTACAACAACTGGACGGTCACGTCCGTTGAACCGGGTGCCGGCGCCGTCGTGCCCTCCGACTCCACCATCATCCTCAACATGACCAAGGACTAGGGAAAGACGAGGAAAGGACTAGGTACCGATCCTCGGCCCGGCCAGTAGCCTGGAAGCATGACTTCAAGCGACCGGCCCAGCTCCCCTTCCGTCGTCGTCTGCGGCACGGTGAACATCGACACCTTCGTCCACGTCGACCAGTTCCCGACGGCCGGGGAGACCATCATCGGCGCCCCGAACGGCAAGGCCCTCGGCGGTAAGGGCGCCAACCAGGCGGTCGCCGCGGCGCGCTACGCCGCAGGCACGGGGGACGTCCTGTTCCACGCCACCGTCGGCACCGACGGCGACGGCGACTCCGCCCTCGCCGAGCTCGCCGAGTACGGGGTCGATGTCGCGGCGGTGGGACGCACCGACGACGCCCCGACCGGCCAGGCGTTCATTATGAATGACCCGGCGGGGGAGAACATCATCGTGGTGACCTCCGGGGCGAACGAGGTCACCGACCCGGACGAGCTCGGTGGCTCGGGCTCCGGCCCGGACACCGCGGCCGTGCTGCTGGCCCAGGGCGAGCTGACCCCGGAGCACTCCGCCGCACTGCCGGCGCTCGCCGGGCGACTCGGTGCGCGGTTCGTCCTGAACCTTGCACCGGTGACCACCCGCGACAGGGAACTGCTGGCGTCCGCCGACCCGCTGATCGTCAACGAGTCCGAGGCTGCCGACGTGCTCGGCCTGCCGCGGGACACCCTGCTGGACGAACTGCTCGACGCCTTCGGGACCGCCGTGGAGGACGGCCTGGCGGTCTCCGCCGTGGTGACTCTGGGCGCCCAGGGCGCGCTGCTGGTCGCGGAGGGGGAGCGGACCATGGTCGACTCCATCCCGGTGGAGAAGTCCGAGGTCGTGGACACCACCGGAGCTGGCGATGCCTTTTGCGGCACCCTGGCCACCGCCTTGGCTGAGGGGGAGACGCTGGCCGGGGCGGCACGCGTGGCGACCGCGGCAGGCAGCCTCGCGGTGCGCGCCCAGGGTGCCGCAGGGCCCTACGCAGGACGCGACGAGATCCGGGCTCTGTAGAGCCAGCCGCCAACCGGTCGGCAACCAGTCACTGGGAACCCTCAGGATTATCGCCGTAGGTTCAGAGGATTATAGTGTCTCACCATGAGGAACTTCTTTAACCGCATCCTGGGATACCGGCCCGATCTGCTGATCGTGCTGATCGTCCTGGCGGTCATTGTCGCGCTGATCTTCCCCGCCCGCGACGGCTTCGCCGAGGTGATGGACTGGGTCGTGAAGATCGCCATCGCGCTATTGTTCTTCCTCTACGGCGCCCGCCTGTCCACCCGCGAGGCCCTCAACGGCCTGACGCACTGGCGGCTCCACCTGCTGATCCTGGCGTTCACCTTCGTCGCCTTCCCGCTGATCGGCCTGGCGCTGACGCCACTGAAGTTCGCCATCGGCGACGAGCTCTACCAGGGCATCCTCTTCCTGTGCCTGGTCCCGTCGACGGTGCAGTCCTCGGTGGCCTTCACCTCGATCGCGAAGGGCAACATCCCCGGCGCGATCGTCAGCGCGTCCGCCTCGAACCTCATCGGTGTCTTCGCCACCCCGCTGCTGGTCCTGCTGCTGATGAGCGGCAGCGACGGTGGTCTGCACGTGGACACCTCCGTGTTCCTCGACATCGCCCTGCAGTTGCTTGCGCCGTTCGTCCTGGGTCAGATCCTGCGCAATGTGCCGGGAGTGAAGACCGTGGCAGGTGCGAAGCCGACCAGCTACGTCGACAAGATCTCCATCGGCCTGGTGGTCTACGTGGCTTTCTCCGAGGGCATCGTCATGGGAGTCTGGTCCACGGTGTCGTGGGTGGCGATTGTGGGCATCGTCATCGGCTCGGTCGTGGGCGTGTACGCGATGCTGTGGCTGACCTCCTTCGTCGCCCGACGCGCCGGCTTCGACTACAAGGACCAGGTCGCGATCCAGTTCTGCGGGACGAAGAAGTCCTTGGCCTCGGGTCTGCCGATCGCGGCGGTGCTGTTCAGTGGGGGAGCGGGCCTGATCATTGTGCCGCTGATGATCTTCCACCAGGTCCAGCTGATGATCTGCTCCGGCCGCGCGGCGAAGTACGCCGCCGTGGAGCCGGAGAACACCTGGTAGGACGCCACGGCTGATCCTACCCACTGCCGCATGTCACTTTTAGCACCTCCCTCGATTCCCACGTACTGATACGCGCTGGTCAAGATGTTTTCATCGACCACGGCGCACCGCGACAGGTGCTAAAAGTGACAACGCAGATAGGCGACGGCAGCGGTGGGGCAGTGACGGGCACAGGACCCGTTGTCTTCGGTTGCGCCGAGCAGGTCCGCGGTAGAAGGATGGAGCCATGTCCCAGGTCACCGACCACTACGATCACCTGCTCGCAGAGCACTACACCTGGATGATCGGCGGTGACCTGGAGAAGGCCGCCGCCGGGTCAGCGGACCGGCTGCGGTACCTCGGCGCCACACCGGAGGCCACAACCGTGGACTCTCCGGCAGGGACCGCCGTCGACCTCGGGTGCGGTCCCGGGGCGCAGGTCCTGGCTCTCGCCGATCTGGGGTTCGACCGGGCGATCGGGGTGGACACCAGCACGCAGTTGCTCGATGAGCTCATGACCCACGCCAGCGGCCGTGAAGCGGTTCACGCGGTCAACGCCGACCTCGTGGACGCACTCCCGGATGTCCTCGACGGAGAACAGGCCGACGTGATCCTGTGCATGGGCGACACCGTCCCCCACCTGCCTGACCATGACGCGGTGACCTCCCTGTTCACGCGTGCCTCGTCCTCACTGACACCGGGCGGGAAGCTGGTGCTGACCTACCGAGACCTGACACAGCCGCATAATGGTGACGACCGCTTCATCCCGGTACGCAGTGACGGGGACAGGATCATGACCTGCTTCCTCGAAGACCTCAATGCCGACACCGTCATGGTCACCGACCTGGTCCACCTGCGCACCGGGGACCGGTGGCACCTGCACAAGAGCAGCTACCCGAAGCTGCGACTGTCACCGGACTGGATCCACGACCAGCTCGAGTCCGCGGGGTTGGCAGTCACCCACCACCAGCAGGCGGAGAGCGGACTCTGGACGACCGTGTCCCGGAAGTGACGGCCTGGCGGGGCTGCTGAATCTCCGTCAGGTCTCGTCCCGGATGGGACTATCCCGTCTTCACAAGTGGGGATTCCCCATTGACTAGACGTTCTCCGAGGTCAAGAGCCGCCAAAGGTCACAGCACATCCTGCCCCACCTCGGCCTCCAATCCGGGGACCAGAGCCGCGACCCGCTCAGAGAGCTTCCACTCGTCGCGCCGTCGGGCAGTGCGCTGTAGCAGTCCACGTTGCGCCAACCACGTCATCAGGGTGCGCGCGTCCGGCTCGGAGGCCTGCTGCAGCAGCGCCGCCATCTCCAGGTCCACCGTCCCCTTCGCCATGAGGTGCCGCAGCACCACCAGCGTCGCAGCGTCACGGGTGACCCCACGCCCGTACTCGGCGCGGATCGCGGCGAGCAGCTCCACGAACTCCATGTCCGGGGCCCCATCGAAGAGGGTCACGTCCACCGCGGTCGCCGAGGCGTCCACGACCGGCGGCTCGTAGCCGGCCGAGAGCATCGACAGCCACATCCGGTCGAAACCCCGCGAAGACCAGGAGTCCAGCCCCAGCAGCTGCATCGCATTCATCAGCGCCGGGTTCCGGGGTTGCGATGGCCCGGACAGCAAGCGGTCCGGTGTCCGCCCACCGGGCAGACCGCCGGGGGAGTGGACCCGCATCATCTGCGCGGACTGGTAGACCACCACCGGCTCCGGACGGGTCCAGTCGCGGTGCAGCAGCGCATTGGTCAGCGCCTCGTCCTGCGCCGACGCCGGGATCGCGGAGTCAGCGTGGGCGCGCACCAGTGCCCGCAGGGTCCCGGCGGCGAGCACCAGTGGGGTGGTCAGTTCGGTCTCGGTCGGCGGGTTCGCTGCATCGGTCGACCCGGCGCGGTAGAGGTGCCGGGCGAGGACCCGGTCGTCCTCCCGACGGTGGAAGAGCAACTCGGCGGCGAGCATCGGTTCGCCGTTGTCGGTGAACAGGTCCAGCTGTTTCAGCAGGTCGATGTCACTCCGCGGCTGGTCAGGGCCAGTTCCTGTACCACCCGTGCCACCTGTGCCACCCTCAGAACCCCCACCGACAGCCGACCCGTCCCCGTCGTCACCCTCGAGGTCCGGCGCCGCCCCGTAGCGCGCCGGCATGGTGCCGTTGCGTCGTGCAGCGTCCAACAGGCGGTGACCTTCCGCCAGGGCCTCGGGATCGTAGGACGCCACGGGTACCGCCGAGGCGGCGGCGGTGGCGTCCGGGTTGCCGCGTTCCTCCTCCAGTGCGGAGCGGGCCGGCCCCTCCAGCGGCAGGCAGGCGTCCCCGACGCGGTGCCGGACGACCTCATCCACCCCGGTGTACACCGCCAACCCGGCGGGCACCCGGATCACCACGATGCGCGCACCGTGGGCGTACGCCGCCCAGGCGTCGACGGTAAGGTGCGGGCGGGTCGCTGCGAAGATGAGGTGCTCGATCTCGGTGGGGTCGCGGTCTGTGCCGTTGAAGGCGTCCGGCCCGGGGGTCCGGTCGGCGATGCCGAAGACGATGAAACCGCGTCCTGCGGAACCGTTAGCGAAACAGCAGGACGTCTTGACCAGCATGTCGTGAGCCTTCTGCTCAGGATTGCGGGTGGGGGTGTGGGCCGGGTCCTCCTTGAAGTCCAGCACGGCGGACTCCAGATCATCGGCCACCGCACCGTCGAGGATGCGGTCGAGCGCCTCGGAGACGTCCCGGGGCAGGGCGCGCTGACGGTCCACGGTGCTGTCGCCCCCTTCTCTTCCCGGCCCTACACGCCCCGGATGTCGCCGGAGACCGGGCGGGAACGCTTCACGTACCCGAGCCGGGGCCGGAAACCCGCGGGATGTTTGAGTTGGGCGACGGCGTCGGCGATGACCAGGCGGAACCGGGCGTCCATCTGCGGGAGCTGGGTCATGGGGAACCAGCCGACCTCGGTGGACTCCTCGTCGTTGACCCAGGGTTCGGACTCCTCGCCGGTGACCACGCAGCGCACCGTGGTGTCCATGAAGCTGCACTCGTCGCCGTTGGGGTAGACGACCGGGCCGACGGCGCCGGTGCCGATCAGGGCGTCCACCTCGACGGTCAGCCCGGTCTCCTCGGCGACCTCGCGCACCGCGGCGGTGGTGACCTCCTCACCGGGCTCGATGATGCCGCACACCGGCGTCCATCGGCCGTAGTCGGCGCGCTTGACCAGCAGGACCTCCGGCGTAGCGAAGACGGGGGCGTCCTCGGCAACGTCCCGGACGACGATGGCGGTGACGCCCGGCAGCCACAGCGGGGCGTGTCCGATACTCTCGCGCAGTTCGGTGATGAACGGTGGGGTTCCCATGGGGCACGAGTCTAGTGCTGCTCCGGCCGCGGGTCATTCCGTGCCTTTCCGTGTCATTCCGTGTTCAGTCGGGACGCACCGGGTGCGCCTTACACGCGCTGTGCGCCCGCTGCGTTAATTCTGTGAGACCACTGCAAAAGCACTGTCGCTGCCGTGTCAGGTCACGGTAGGCTCACCTACATGACACGCACCCTGCTTCGCGCGGCAGCAGCCGCCACCGCCATTGCCACCGCGGTCTCGATGGCCGCCTGCTCCTCCGACGACGACAGCGACGGCGGAAGCTCCGCCGACTCCGCCGCAACGTCGGACGGGGAGTTCCCGACCAGCGTCGACACCAAGTTCGGCGAGATCACCATCGACGAGGCCCCGCAGCGCGTCGTGGCACTGGGCTGGGGTGACGCCGAAATCGCCCTCGACCTGGGCGTCCAGCCCGTCGGCGCCAGTGACTGGCTCGGGTTCGGCGAGGACAACGACGGCATCAGCCCCTTCAACGACGACTCCTACGACAAGTCCCCGGAGATCCTCGACACCGAAGAGGTGGAGTACGAGAAGATCGCGGCACTCGACCCCGACCTGATCCTCGACGTCCGTTCCACCGGCGACGAGGACACCTACGAGACGCTCTCCGACATCGCCACCACCGTGTCCGTGCCGGAGGGCTCCGAGAGCTTCACCACCACCTGGGAGGACCAGGTCTCGATGATCTCCACGGCCCTCGGCCTGCCGGAGTCCGGTGAAGATCTCATCGGCGAGGTCAACGGCCGGATCGACGAGGCCAAGGAGGCCAACCCGGGCTGGGCGGACAAGACTGCCTCCGTGGTCACCCAGTTCGGTGACGGCTGGGGCGCGTACGTCGCCGGGGACGCCCGGATGGACCTGGTCACCGCCCTGGGCTTCCAGGAGAACCAGGAGGTGGCCGACATGGCCGACGACAACTTCTACGTCGACCTGTCCGAGGAGAACATCGACGTCACCGACTCCGACGTGGTCATCGGCTTCCCGATCGGCAGCGAGACCACGGAGTTCGAGGAGTCCAGCGGCTGGAACCGTATCGGCGCGGTGAAGGACGGCCGCGGCATCGTCGCCGACGAGGACCTGACCAGCGCCTTCTCGCTGGGTACCCCGGACGCGATGCTCTACGCCATCGACGAGCTGCAGCCGCAGCTGGAGGAGGCCACCTCCTAGAAGGACCTCCGGGGACACCCCCGGAGATCCCTTCAGGAGACGAGGGGCATTGCGACCTTGTTCCCCGTAAGACAGGTGTCAGATAGGTGGGACCAAGCGTAGTGATCCGGCAAAAATCACGACGATTGGTCCCACCTTTCTGACATGGGCAATGTTCGGCGCGGCTGGGGGAGCGGTCAGCGCTTCTTGCGGGTCTCCCCGGTGCTCAGCGCGGCGGCGACCAGCAGCGGCTGGAAGAACAGGCGGATCAGCCGCTTGTTGTCGGTGTCCAGGCCGAAGCCGTCCTTGCGCTCGAGGTACTGGGCGATGTTGCCGGGGAAGATCACCACGAAGAACGCAGCGGTGAGTGCCCCGACCCGTGACCTGGCCGGCTGACGCCACGCAGCCAGGTTGGAGACACCGAGACCGATCTCGGCCACCCCGGAGCCCAGGACCACGAGGTCCGGGTCGGCGGGGAACCAGCTCGGGACCTGCGCCTGGAACTCATCGCGCAGGACGGTCATGTGCCCGATGCCGGCGCCGGCGAGGAAGGTGCCCAGCGCGATCTTCCCGAGGTTCCGACCCTTGCTCTCGCCAAGCGCCTTGGCCTGCTTCTTCTCGTTCTTCTTGTCCTTCTTCTCCTTCTTCTTGCCCATGTCGTGCCTTCCGGTCTGCGTGGTAGTTCTGTGTATATCAGGTTACGCCGCCGACAGAACTCGGAGGCTGAGCTTCGGGGCGAAGAGTCGGGGACCTGTCCCTCTCCTGTCGTAAACGTGAGACTGACCGCTGCTATTTCCGTTCCGAGAGCAGCGATTCACCCCACCTTTCTGACATGCCCGGGAGCCCGCCTTCGTGGTCGGGTCTCTCACATCGCCGGGCCGCTCAGAACACCCAGTTGACGAGCACCACGTAGACCACGGTGCCGAGCAGGATCGACAGCGTCGCCGAGCGTCTCCACAGGTGCAGGGCCACGGTGAACAGCACCGCGATCAGGGCCGCGCCCACACCGCCGGGGTTCGAGGACGAACCGACCAGCGTATAGAGCACCAGCACCGTCATCACTCCGACCGGCATGGCGATGCCGAGCCACGCGACCAGCGCGGACTCGCGGAAGTAGCGCATCGCGGCAAAGGGGAGGGCGCGCAGGATCACGGTCACCACGCCGACCCCGCCGAGGATCAGCAGGGTGTTGATCAGGTCGACGCCCTCAGGAAGACCGGCGCTCATGACTGGTCACCTGCCTCACCCTGTGGGTCCTGGGAGCCCTGCGAGCCCTGTGAGCCCGGCGAGTCTGACGGTTCCTGGGACTCCTGCGCACGCTGCCAGAGGAAGCGTCCCACCAGGTACACGAAGTAGGCCGACAGGCCGATCAGCAGCATCTCACTCTCGCTGATCAGGAAGGCGGCCATCCCGGCGGCCGCGGCGACGACCGGCAGCCAGATGTCGCGGCTGACGTCCATCGCCTCGATCGCGAGCACCACGAACAGGGCGGTCAACGCGAAGTCGAGCCCCTCCAGTTCGAAGGGCAGACCGGAGCCGGCCAGTGCCCCGATGGAACCGCTGACCACCCACGATGACTGGCAGAACAGCTGCACCGCCATCACCCGTGGTTGCGTCCACGCCGCGGCACGTTTCGACGACAGGATGGCGTAGGTCTCGTCGGTCAGCGAGTAGATGCCGTAGGCCTTCGCGACCGGGGAACGCACCGCGGACACCGGGTAGCTCAGCCCGTAGAATATGTGCCGGAAGTTCACCAGGAAGCCGTACAGCAACGCCGACAGGGGAGCGACACCACCGGTGACCAGGGAGATCGCCAGGAACTCCATGGACCCGGCGTAGATGACGAAGCTGAACACCGGCGTCCACCACCAGGCGAACCCGATCTGGGTCATCAGCAGGCCGAACGCCAGCCCCAGCGGGATCAGCCCGAGGGCCACCGTCCAGGAGTCGCCGATGCCCTTGCGGACCTCAGCGGCCCCGCTCATGGGTTATCGGTACCGTTCTGAGCCGCCCACCAGCCCTTGAGCTCGGCAACGGCCTCCTCGCGCTCCATCGGTCCGCGGTCCAGCCGCAGTTCCTTGAGGAACGCCCACGCCTTTCCGACCTGCGGTCCCGGCGGCAGGTCGAGGATGGTCATGATGTCGTTGCCGTCGAGGTCGGGACGCACCGCATCCAGGTCCTCCTGCTCCTTGAGCTCCACGATGCGGGTGTCGAGGTCCTCCACCGCACGCGCCAGACGGTTGGCCTTGCGCCGGTTACGGGTGGTGCAGTCCGCACGCACGATGACCTGCAGCTGGGGGAGGAGGTTCCCGGCGTCGGTGACGTAGCGTCGCACCGCCGAATCCGTCCACGCGCCCTCGCCGTAGCCGTGGAAGCGCATGTGCAGGAACACCAGCTGTCCGATGTCCTCGATCTGACGCTTGGGGAACTTCAGCGCCTTCAGCCGCTTGCGGGTCATCCGCGCGCCGACGACCTCGTGGTGGTGGAAGGTCACCGCGCCGGACTCGGTGAAGGCGCGGGTGTCGGGCTTGCCGATGTCGTGCAGCAGGGCGGCCCACCGCAGGACGAGGCGGTCGTCATCGGACACGGCCGAGACCTCTTCCCCGTCACCGTCGGGCGCGCCGTCCGCCCCGCCGAGCAGCTTGTCCTCGATCTCCGTCGCATTGCGCAGCACCTGCAGCGAGTGGGCGTAGACGTCCTTGTGCTGGCGGTGCTCGTCCTGCGTGAGCTTCAGCGCGGGCAGCTCCGGCAGGACGTGGTCGGCCAGCCCGGTGTCCACCATCAGGTCCAGGCCGGTCCACGGCTCACTGCCGAGCATCAGCTTGTTCAGCTCCGCGGCCACGCGCTCCACGGTGATCCGCTGGATCTGCCCGGACATGTCGACCATCGCCTCGCGCACCCGCGGCTGCACGTCGAAGCCCAGCTGGGAGGCGAAACGGCAGGCCCGCAGCATGCGCAGCGGATCGTCGTGGAAGGACTGCTCCGGGGCGGCGGGGGTGTCCAGCACCCGGTCGACGATGTCGTCCAGCCCGCTCAGCGGGTCGCGCAGCTCGTGGCCACCATCCTCCGACAGCTCCAGCGCCAGGGCGTTGCAGCGGAAGTCGCGGCGCACCAGGTCGCCCTCGAGGGTGTCACCGTAGGTCACCTCGGGGTTCCGGGACGCCCCGTCGTAGGTGTCGGCGCGGAAGGTGGTGATCTCCACGATCGCCCCCTGGTACATCGCGGAGACGGTGCCGAAGTCGATGCCGGTGTCCCACACGGTCTCGGCGATCTCATCGAGGATCGCACTGACCGCCTCCGGACGCGCGTCCGTGGTGAAGTCGAGGTCGTGGGACAGACGACCGAGCAGTGCGTCCCGTACGGAACCGCCGACGAGGTACAGGCGGTAGCCGGCCGCACCGAAGGCGCCGGCGAGGCTCCGGAGCGTCCTGTCGGTGGTGGCGTCGTCCTTCACCGCCGCCCAGGCGGTGGCGAGCATATGCGCGGCGGTCCTGTCACTGCTTGTCACTCCCCGGATTCTACAGTCCGCCCCGGACACCGTCCCCCACCAGCCACCCCACCCCCGCGCCGACCGCCAGGCGCTGCGTTGCCACAAACGGTGTCTCAGGCAGTAGTCTTGTCCCACATGAACCAACGTCGCCGCCGCACCTCTGCGGACACCTCCCGGGGAGATTCCCGGGGCGAGTCCCGCGGGTCCTCGCGTAACCGGCAGCGGCAGGACAACCGCCGCTCCCCGGCGCGTCCGGTGCACCAGCGTGACCACAGTGAACTGCCCACCTCGGTGGAGACCAGCGCCGGCGGCCTGGTGCTCTCCGGCATGGCCGAGTCGGTGCGTGGCGACGGCTCCGTGGACCTCTCGAAGATGTACGTCGCCCTGATCGGACGGCTCGACCGTCGCGGTCGGCTGCTGTGGTCCATCCCGAAGGGCCACATCGAGCCGGACGAGTCCCGCCACACCACCGCCGAGCGCGAGGTGTGGGAGGAGACCGGTGTCTCCGGCGAGGTCGTCAGCGACCTGGGCACCATCGACTACTGGTTCGTCTCCGAGGGGCGCCGGATCCACAAGACGGTGCACCACCACCTGCTGCGCTACGTCGACGGCGACCTCAACGACGAGGACCCGGAGGTCACCGAGGTGGCCTGGCTCCCGGTGAGCAACCTGGTCGAGCGGCTCGCCTACGCCGACGAGCGCAAGCTCGCCCGTCAGGCCCATGACCAACTTCCCGACCTCGCCCGTAAAGAGGCGAAGGCCGGACGGCGTACCCCGCGGTAGGTAATGGAGCAGACGGTGCACAGGTGGTTGCCGCGCTGGCGTGGCTCCCGTGGCTCCGACGGCACCAGTGTCTCTAATCTCAAGGTCCCGGTGGTCTACGCCGCGGTGGCGGCGCTGGGGGTGTCGCTGACGCCGGTGACGTTCGCGCAGGACGCACCGGTCGACGGTTCCGGTCTCCTCTCCCAGGAAGATCCTGGCGGCGGGGGAGACACCGGCGCCGCTGACGACTCCTGGGCGAACCCGGACTCCCGCTCGGCGGACCCGGACAACGGCGTCTCGGTGGAGATCATCTCGCAGCAGCCGGCCGTGGTGGGGCTGAACGGCGCCCTGGACCTGACCGTCCGGATCAAGAACACCTCGGACCGTGCGGTGGACGGCCTTCAGCTGCGGACGCAGCGTCAGGACGCGCTGGACGAGTCCTCGGGAGTGTCGACCTCGATGATGTCGAACCAGGGGTCGTACCCGGTCGTCGGCGAGTTCACGGACCTGGACGGTTCGGTGGCCCCGGACGAGCACCGTGACTTCAAGCTGACGGTCCCGGTCGACGAGCGCTCCGGCAGCATGTCCGGACTGGGACTGACCGAGGCCGGGGTGTACCCGGTGATGCTGAACCTCAACGCCGACCACGGCGAGGAGGGGACGTCCTTCATGGCGGCGGCGCGGACCACGGTCACCGTCCGCGACGGGGCAGACGGGGAAGACAGCGAAGAAGAGGACGGCGAAGACACAGAGGACGGCGCAGACACAGACAGCACCGACAGCACCAACTCTGAGCGCCCCTCCGGCCTCACCGTGCTGTGGCCTCTGTCCTCCAAGGCCACCACGACCCCGGGCCAGGTCGGCGACGCACCCGACCCCAACACCCTCTACCTCTCCGATGACTCGCTCGCCGGGGAGCTCTCCAGCGGCGGCCGGCTCTCCACCCTGCTGAGCAGCTACCGCGACGCCCTGTCCCGCCCCGGAGGCGACGAGCTGCAGGAGGCGACCTGCATCGCCATCGACCCGGACCTGCTGGAGACCGTCAACCGGATGACCGACGGCTACCGCGTGGCCACCGAAGCCCCCAGCCCGGTGGAGGAACCCGTCCGACTGCGCGACCGGTGGACCGACAAGTCCGAGGACATCCCCTCGGAGCCCGGCAGCGGTGCCGAGGACGCGTCCGAATGGCTCGAGGAACTGAAGACCATCACTGACGGCGAATGCGTGGTGCCGCTGCCCTTCGCCGACGCCGACCCGAACGTCCTCTCCGACGTCGGCGACCAGGGGCTGACCGACCTGTCCACCCGCGGCAACGAGATCATCGAGGAGGTCCTCGACACCGATGCCGCCGACGGCGTCGTCATCCCCGGGTCCGGCTACCTTGAGGAATCCACGGTGAACGCACTGGGTGAGGCAGACCGGGAGACCCCGCTGTCCACGCTGGTGGCGGACAACACCGTGCAGTCGAACGTCGCCAACCCGGGCAGCACCGCCGGGATCGTCACGCTGCCCGGCGACACCCGCGCGCTGCACTACCCCGCGGAACTCGGCACCGCGCTGGCCGCGACCGGTGACGTCCCGACCACCGCCGCCTACGGCGACCCCGCCAACCGCCGAACCCTGGAGGACGACTCCGGCGCCGAGCGCATGGCCGCGGCCGTCGGCGTGCTGGACATGGAGCTGCGCGGCGCCGGGACCACCGCCGCCGGGGCGAACGTGGTCGCCGTCCCGCCGGCGGAGTGGACGGTCGACGGCACGGACGCCACCACCTGGCTCACCGCACTGGGTGGCTACCTGTCGGATGGCTCGGCGCGTCCGGTGTCCTTCGGCGCCGCGCTGCGCGGTGTGGCCGAGCCCGGCAACACGATCGCCCCCGAGTACGACCCTGCGGTGATCAACGCCGCCGAGCGTGACGACATCCGGAACCTCTCCGGGGACCTGCACCAGTTCACCCGGATCATGGTCCAGGACGAGAATGTCGCCCTGACCCCGGACATCTTCACCCGCCCGATGTTCTACGACGTCCTGCGGTCGGCGTCCACCACCCGTCGACACTCCGAGGCGGAGAACCGGAAGACCGTCCGGGCCGCAGAGGACCGTCGGAAGCGTGTGCGCGACCTGGAGGCGGAGCTGCGGTCCTCGGTGTCGCTGCTGCCGCCGGGCAGTGTCTTCACCCGCACCAGTGACGGCGCCCCGCTGATCGTGGTCGCCCGCAACGGGCTGCCGCTGCCGGTGCGGGTCAGTGTCGACTACGAGGCGGACGCCGACGTCACCCTGGACACGCCCGGGGTGCAGATGATTCCTGCACAGGGCAGTGTGACGCTGCAGATGACCACGACGATCGGTTCGGGCAGCCGGGACACCGACCTGACGATGGTGCTGAACACCCCCGATGACCAGCCGATCTCTGATCCGGTGACGGTGCGTCTGGCCTCCGGACCGGGCGGGATCGCCCTCGGTGTGGTGGTCGGTGTGATGGTCGTCTTCGGTCTTTTCGCCGTGTCACGGGTCACGAAACGCCGTCGACAGTTGGCAGGAAAGCGGCGACGTACACAATGATGGTCATGTGAACGATTCTCAAGAGACCTCCGAAGGATCCGGCCAATCCGGTGAACGCGGCCGTTTCCGCGCATCCACCCCACCGGCGAAAGTCCCGGCGCCGAAGAAGGCCGCCCCGGGTCAGCAGGCCGGAACGGGGACCGGAAGTGCCGGTAGCGAGGACTACTCACACCTCGACAAGTCTCCCGCCGAGCGCGCCGCGACGAACCCGCGGCTGCGCGCCACGGGGCCGGACGCTGCGTTGGTCACCGCCGGTGCCGGCGCAGGCGCTGCAGGCGCTGCCGCTGCCGGTGCCGAGGGGTCGGACGCTGCGTCCGGCGCTGACGGCACGGAAGGCACGGAGGGCAACGAGGGCTCAGCGGTAACCAAGGCGTCCGACAAGGACGTCGTCGGCGCCACCGGCTCAATGGCCATCGCCACCTTGCTGAGCCGTATCACCGGCTTCCTACGGACCGTATTCATTGCTGCGGCGCTCGGCACGCACGTCGCCTCGGCGTTCAACACGGCGAACACGCTGCCGAACCTCATCACCGAGCTGGTACTCGGCGCAGTGCTGACCAGTCTGGTGGTGCCGCTGCTGGTGCGTGCGGAGAAGGAGGACCCCGACCGCGGTGAGGCGTTCATCAGACGTCTGTTGACGATCACCTTCACCCTGATGATGACGGTCACCGTCATCGCGGTGCTCGCTGCACCGCTCCTGACCGAGTTGTCACTGGGAGGCGACAGCAAGGTCAACGTGGGCATGGCCACGGCCTTCGCCTACCTGGTACTGCCACAGATCGTGTTCTACGCGATGTTCGCGGTGATGATGGCGGTCCTCAACACCAAGGGGGTCTTCAAACCGGGTGCCTGGGCACCGGTGGTCAACAACTGTGTGACCCTGCTCGTCTTGAGCCTGTACATCCTGCTTCCGGATGACATGCAGCTTTCTCCGAATGACTCGGTGACCATCACCGATGCGAAGATCATGCTGCTGGGGCTGGGCACCACACTGGGTGTGGTGGTGCAGGCAGCGATCATGGTGCCGTACCTCCGTAAGGCGGGCATCAATCTGCGCCCATTGTGGGGGCTGGACGACCGACTGAAGAAGTTCGGTGGCATGGCCCTGGCCATCGTCGTCTACGTGCTGATCTCCCAGGCCGGCTGGCTCGTCAACAACCGTATCGCCGGCGAGGCGGACCCAGGTGCCCCGACGATCTACATGAATGCCTGGCAGCTTCTGCAGGTGCCCTACGGCGTGATCGGTGTGACCCTGCTGACCGCGGTGATGCCGCGTCTGTCGCGCAACGCCGCCGACGGCGACGATAAGGCCGTGGTCAAGGACCTCACCATGGCCTCGAAGCTGACAATGCTGGCCCTGGTCCCGGTCATCACCTTCTTCACCGCATTCGGCACGCTGATCGCCCCGGCGTTGTTCGCCTTGGGGCAATTCTCCCTCGATGACGCGAACATCCTGGGCTGGACGGTCAGCTTCTCCGCATTCACCCTGATTCCCTATGCCCTGGTGCTGCTGCACCTCCGTGTGTTCTACGCCCGCGAGGAGGTGTGGACGCCGACCTTCATCATCGGCGGCATCACGGTGACCAAGCTGGCGCTGGCGTCCGCCGCTCCATTTATCGCCAGTGAAACGCGGCTCGTCGTGGTGCTCCTGGGTGCGGCCAACGGTATGGGCTTCGTGGCCGGTGCGATCATCGGACACCGACTGCTCAAGAGGTCGCTGGGCCACCTGGGCATGAAGAGCGTGGCGAAGACCTCGCTGTGGGCACTGGGCGCCTCGATCATCTCGGCACTCGTGGTGTGGCGGATCGACGCACTCATCGACCGCTTCTTCATCCCGGACGGTTTCCGGCCCGGATTCGTGATCCGTCTGTTGATCACCGGTGTGCTCTTCCTGGCGATCGTGATGTTCCTGATGTCCTTCACCAAGCTGCCGGAGGTCCGCATGATCGGCGCCTCCCTGGCTCGTCTGCCGGGTGTGGGTCGCTTCTTCGCCCGCTCGGCCGCCGCCGAGGCGGAGACCGAGACCGGTCCGGGGCGTCGCGCCCGCATCACCGAGATGGACCTCACCAGCATCTCCGGTATGAACGGAATGACCGGCGCGATGGCCCAGGACTTCGCCGGTGGTGCGATGCCGCCGCTGTCCGCCGGCCAGGTCCGCGGCCCTCGCCTGGTGCCGGGCGCACCGATCCTGCACGGCCGCTTCCGCCTGCTCTCCGACCACGGTGGTTCACCGACCGCCCGCTTCTGGCAGGCCCGCGACAACGAGTCCGGCGACCTGGTCGCGCTGACCATCCTGGACCCGCAGCTCGCCCGGACCAGTGCCCGGGAGCTGCTGGAGCGCACCGACACCCTGGCGCGCGTGAACTCCCCGGCCGTGGCTGCCATCCGGGAGATCTGCGATGCCCGCACGCTGGTGGTCGTGGTGTCCGACTGGACCGACGGTGCCCCGCTGACCCGTGTGGCCGACTCCGGCCCCGACCCGCTGGCCGCCGGATTCGCCCTGGCGGATCTGGCGGATGCCGCCGGTGCCGCAGCCGACATCGACGGCTCGCTGGGCATCGACCACCGCAACCGCCTGCGGATCAGTTCGGAGGGTCGCGCGGTGCTGGCCTTCCCGGGTGTCCTGCCGAACGGCACGCCGCGTCAGGACCTTCATGCGATCCGCGTGTCCCTGGACCTGCTGCTGTCTTCGGTGGACCCGGCCGAGGTGCCGGAGAGCCTGCGCGCCATCGCCGAGGACACCCAGAACGGCGGCGACGCCGGCGACATCGACGGCCACACCCTGGCGAAGCGTCTGCGTGAGGCGACGACCACTGACCTCGACGCCGATCTGGTGACCACGGTGGACGTGGCTCCGAACCCGGAGCAACGTGCGGGCTTCGGTGCCGCCCCGGAGAAGGCGGGACGCACCGCCCTGTCCGCCGGTATCACCATCGGCGGCATCTTCCTGGTGGTGGCGCTGGCCGTGGTGGCCGTCGCCTTCTTCGGCGGTGACCGTCGGGACTCCCCGGTGACGACCGACTCGATCCGTGGTGGGGCAGGGGCCTCGTCCTCCGCGGAGGCTCCGGCGAACCAGACCCCGGAGGAGATCGACCCGCTGTGGGCCGCCGAGTGGGCCCCCGCGGACGCCGGCACCGGCACCCTCGACAACCCGGACGAAGCCCCGCTGATCCTCGACGGTGACACCGGGACCACCTGGAAGTCCGCCGAGTACTTCGCCCAGCTGGGGGACGGACCAGAGTCGCTGAAGCCGGGCATCGGTCTGCTGCTGCAACTGCCGGACACCACCACGGTGACCGAGGTGCAGCTGGACGGCCTGACCGAGGGAACCCGGATCGAGATGCGGCTCGCCCCGCGCGGTGGCGACCTGAACTCCCTGGATCAGGCGGCACTGCTGGACGCCCAGACCGCGTCGGGGGAGACCATGACGCTGTCGCAGGACGTCGGCGATGATGCGTCGAACGTCGCCTCCGGTGACCGGGTGCTGCTGTGGATCACCGAGCTGCCGATGCCGGACGCCGCGAGCGTCGGCGAGGCGTCCGTGACCGGCATCCAGGAGAACGCGGACGCCGAGAATGCCACGGACGCCACGGACGCCGCGGACGCGGGCACGGGCGCGGAGGAGTAGCCCGGCTCCATCGGACGCTGGTCAGACGAGTATCTCGGCGATGATGGGCGGCACTTCCAGCACCAGCACGACGGCGCCGGTGAGTAGAACGAAGTAGCCGAACCACCGTCGGAGTTCCTGTTCGGGGATACGCGCGGCGAGACGCACCCCGATGAAGGACCCGACGATAGCCGTCCCGGTGAAAGCGATAAGCACCGGCCAGTCGAGACTGGTCGAGACCAGGTGACCCGCCAGGCCCGCCCCGGACTTCATCACGATGACCAACAAAGACGTCGCGACTGCGACGACCATGGGCAGGCCCCCGAGCAGGTTGAGCGCAGGCACGATCAGGAATCCGCCCCCTGCTCCCACGAGTCCCGTGGCGAGACCGACCAGCAGACCGTCGAGAATGATGCGGGGGAGGGGCATCGGGCCGTCCTGCGCAGCCCGGTCCGCGTCCGCAGTCCTCGTGCGACCCCGGATCATCGCGGTCGCCGTCGCGATCATCATCGCGGCGAAGAGAACCATGAGCACCGCGCCCGGGATGTAGCCGCCGACCACACCGCCGGCGAAGGCCCCGGCCATGCCGGCAGCTCCGAAGATCAGTCCGATCTTCCAGCGCACCCGTCCCGCCTTCGCATGTCCGAGCATTCCGACAGTACTGGTGACACCGACGACGAACAGCGAGGCGGCGATCGCCTCCTGCGGTTGCATGCCGAGCACGTAGGTCAGGATCGGCACGGTGAGGATAGATCCTCCGCCGCCGAGCAACCCGAGCGATACCCCGACCAGTAGGGCGAGCGCGAGCGCGATGATGAGGGTGGCTTCCACCTGGACTCCTGGTGTCTGAGGAAAGTGACTGGAGACTGCGGTACGGGTCAGTCGACGTCCGGCTCGTTGCCAGGGATCGCGGCCCAGGCCACGTAGCTGCCGTCGAGTTCGGCGACGTCGTACCCTTCGCGCCGCAGCGCACTCGCGGCGACAGAATTCCGCCGTCCGCTCTGGCAGTAGGTGACGATGGTCCCCGCGTCCTTCGGGGGGAGCTCGTCCAGGTGCCACAGCACCCGTCCGCCGGAGAGTTGCCGGGCACCGGGGACGTGACCCTCGGCGTACTCAGCCTTGTTGCGCACGTCGAGCAGCATGGTCCGGTCGGCGTCGTCGAGTTCCTCCGGCTGGATCAGCTGCGGGGTGACGAGCTCAAGTCCGTTGACCGAGGTGATGAACCCCGCACGGTGTCGACTCCGACCCGCTGGAGATGGTCCCGGTACGTCTCGGCCTCGTCACGGTTGGCGGAGAGGAGGACGACGGGGCGATCCTCGACCTCGGGGTTCACGACCCATGCACCGAAGCTCGCCGACTTCTCGACACCGGGCACGTTGAGGGATCCGGCGGGCGTGCCCTGGTGAACGTCACCGTGGTCACGGGTGTCGATGAAGACCACGGTGTCGTCGACCATGGCGGCCCTGAGTTCTGCGGTAGTGAATTCTGTGAGTGCAGGAAGCTCTCCGAGCACCTCCGGACCGACCCTGTTCTGTACCTTCATGCGTCCGAAGTAGGAGTGGGCGTCGGGCTGCCCGGAGAGCAGCTCGTCAATGAAGCCCTGCTCGTCGTCGTTCGCGAGATACTCCGCCCACCAGGAGAAGGCGCGTTCGTAGCCCACCGTGGTCGCGGGGACGGAACCGAGGGATTTGCCGCAGGCTGAGCCGGAGCCGTGCGCGGGGAGCACCTGTACGTAGTCGGGAAGAGTGAGGAAACGATCACGCAGGCTCGCGAAGAGGTCCTTCGCGCCGGCGAAGCGGGTGTCGACGCCGCCTGCGGCTTCGTCCAGCAGATCGGGACGCCCGAGGTCACCGACGAACACGAAGTCGCCGGTGAGCATGAAACCGGGCCCGGTCGCCTGTGCTCCGTCGGTGACGAGGAAGGACAGGTGCTCCGGAGTGTGTCCGGGTGTGTGCACGGCCTCGACGGAGATGTTCCCGAGGGTGATCCGGTGCCCGTGCCGCATTCGGACTGCGTCGTCGAACCCTGGACCGTAGGTCCAGTCCGGACCGCCCTCGTCACTGACGTACATCTTCGCACCGGTGGCAGCCGCCAACTCGCGGGTGCCCGACAGGTAGTCGGCGTGGATGTGCGTCTCGGTGACCGCGGTGATGGTCATGTTGTTCCTGGCAGCGAGGTCGAGGTACACGCCGAGGTCACGCCGTGCGTCGACCACCACGGCTTCCCCTCGGTCCTGGCAGCCGATGAAGTAGCTCGCCTGGGCGAGGTCGTCGTCGTAGATGCGTTCGAGCAGCATGGGTGGGAATCCTTTCGGGGGTTGGTCAGCGCTTGAAGAGGCGGTCGAGAAGGCTTCCGCGCTGTGACTTCGCTGCCTGGATCTCGGCCTGGGAATGCTGGCCGGGGCACCACTGGTCAGCTGGAACGCTCGCTTGGACCATCGCCACATGCTGGCCGCAGCCAGCCCATGTGGTCTTGCCGCAGACGCGGCAGGGGGTAGGTCGGCACATGTCAGGTTTTTCCTTCCGGTTGATAGACTCGTAAATACCCCGGGGGTATCTTCGGGCCACAATACCCCTTAGGGTATTCTGAAAGTCAACCTCAACCGATTGGAGATGCCGTGACGAGCGAAAACACCCCTGCCCCTGCCTCCCCCAGCCATGACCCTGCAGCCAAGCGCAAGGTCGCCAACCGCCTCAAGCGCGCACAGGGACAGTTGGCTGCAGTGATCGAGGCCGTGGAAGCCGACGCCGACTGCCGACAGGTGGTGAACCAGCTGGCAGCAGTGTCGAAGGCACTCGATCGCGCCGGCTTCCTGGTCATCTCCACCTCCCTGAAGGAGTGCCTGCAGAATCCCGACGACGAAGGCGCACCTCAGGCGGAGGAACTCGAGAAGCTCTTCCTCTCCCTCGCATGAGTGCCGCGCTCCGTCCCCGGCCCCGGCGCACGGGCACCTAGGTTTTTCACCAAAACCTTTACCGAGGTCGTCGGCCGGGATACAGTAGGGGGACACAGCGCACGTGCTGTGAGGGTTCTTCACCGCGGGGACGGTGGAGGGCAGGGGAGAAGACACAGAATCTGGGGGATTCGTGATCATGACCATTGCATTGAGCAAGCCGAACGGGCCGACCGTGCTGTCGGACGCAGAACTGCTGCGCCGGCACCATGCCGGGTGCGGGGAGGCGTTCGCGTTGCTCGTCGACCGGCACCGGGTCCTGTTGAACTGGACGCTGAGCCAGGCGGGCGTCCCGTACGACGACCGCGCCGACCTGCTGCAGGACGCACTGCTGAAGGTCCACCGCACCGCCGCGACCTTCCGGGGAGCCGGCTCGGCGGCGACCTGGCTGTGCACCATCGTGCGAAACACCGCACTGAGCCATGTCCGACGGGCGTCCCGACGCAACGAGGACTCACACCGTTCCCTCGACGAGGACGTCCCGATCCCGGAGCTGACCTGCCGTCGCTCGGAGGACGCCGGGCGCGCGGTCCAGCGACTCGTCCTGGACGAAGCAGTGAACAGTCTGCATCCGGGCCTGCGGGACGTGTTCATGTACACCGAGGTCCACGACTGGCCGCTGGACCGCACCGCCGAGCACCTGGGGGTCCCGGTGGGGACGGTGAAGTCGAGGCGGGCCCGGGCGCGCGCCCACCTGCGGCAACGGCTCGCAGAGGAGTAGGCCGGGAGTAGTTCGGGAGCACCTGGACACTGAGTTCTGTCTCACTCTCGACCGGCCGGTGACTGACTTGCCACCGGGGCCTCCGAGGGCTGGACAACATGGCTAGAATCATCTGCATGAGCGATTCCACCCCCACCGTCCACGACGTCATCATCATCGGTTCCGGCCCCGCCGGCTACACCGCCGCCATCTACGCCGCTCGTGCCGAGCTCAAGCCGCTGGTCTTCGAGGGCATGGATTTCGGCGGCCTGCTGATGCAGACCACCGAGGTCGAGAACTTCCCGGGCTTCCCGGAGTCCATCATGGGCCCGTCCCTCATGGACGACATGCGTAACCAGGCCGAGCGCTTCGGTGCCGACCTGCGCATGGAGGACGTCGAGCGCGTGGAGCTCGAGGGTGACATCAAGAAGGTCTTCACCGACGACGAGGAGTTCCATGCCCGCACCGTGGTGCTCGCCACCGGTGCCGCCCCGCGGTACCTCGGTGTGCCGGGCGAGGAGGAGAAGCTGGGACACGGCGTCTCCTCATGCGCGACCTGCGACGGCTTCTTCTTCAAGGAGAAGCAGATCGCCGTCGTCGGTGGTGGCGACTCCGCGATGGAGGAGGCCGACTTCCTCACCAAGTTCGGTGACAAGGTGACCATCATCCACCGTCGTGACGAGTTCCGTGCCTCAGCGATCATGGAGGAACGCGCCCGCAACAACCCGAAGATCGACATGATCATGAACGCCACGGTGGAGGAGGTCCTCGGCGAGGGAACCGTCCAGGCGCTGAAGCTGAAGGACACCGTCACCGGCGAGACCCGTGAGGTCCCGATGGACGCCATGTTCGTCGCCATCGGCCACGACCCGCGCATAACCGCCTTCGAGGGGCAGGTCGAACTGCAGGACAACGGCTACGTCAAGGTCGCCGAGCCCTCCACCGCTACCTCCGTGCCCGGCGTCTTCGCCGCCGGCGACCTGGTGGACTCGCACTACCAGCAGGCGATCACCGCCGCCGGTTCCGGCTGCCGCGCCGCGCTGGACGCCGAGGCCTACCTCGCCGCCCTGTAGCGGACGGCCTCGCCGGTTCCGCCGGTTCCCGCCGGTTCCCGTCAGTTTTCGACACGCTGCGGTCGGCCCGTCCGGTGTTACGGAAATGAGTCGCAGATGGTGTGTCGCGACGTGTCCGTGATGCTCAGCAACACGCGAGAGCAGCGGAAACACACTGCGTCCGACCGATATGGTCGCCCCTGACCTTGACGTTAATGTGACGTAACTGTGTCGGGATCGTGACCGTTCGGAGGACGTAGTTCGACACCCATGCGGGTAAGATCGGGTTCAAACGTGTGCCCATCACCCCAGGAGATTCACGAATGAACCAACCCCTCGCCGTGACGCAGGACTCCTTCCGTTCCAGTGTCATTGACGCCGAGCAGCCCGTGCTCGTCGATTTCTGGGCGGGATGGTGTCAGCCATGCCTGCAGATGGAGCCGACAATCAACGAGATTGCGGCCGACTACGCCGACACGGTCTCCGTGGCCAAGGTGAACGTCGAGGAGGAACGAGGCCTCGCGGCCATGTTCCAGGTCATGAGTATCCCCGCGTTGATGGTCTTCAAGGACGGTAAGAAGGTCGTGGAACTGCACGGGAGGCAGTCCAAGGAGGACCTCGTGGCCGTGCTCGACGGACTCGACGCGTAAACGGGTCTGGAGGTTTCGATGTTCGGATTCAGACTTCAGGTAGGGGACAGCAGCCCCCGCGTGGCCGAGGTGCGGAGCACTCTCGCCCGTCTCGGCTTCATCGACGGTTTCGACGGTGACGCCGCCGGCGACGGTTCCCAGCAGTGGTCCGCGGAGGACGAGTACTTCGACCCCGCGCTGGAGACCGCCATCCGCGCGTTCCAGCAGAAGCGCGGGATCGACGCCAACGGCACCATCACCGACGGGACGCTGCGCTCCCTGCGAGAGGCGTCCTACACCCTCGGGGCACGGGTGCTGTCGTTGCAGGCCCCCGGCAGCTACTTCGTCGGTGATGATGTCGCCTCACTGCAGGTCCACCTGCTCGACCTCGGGTTCTTCACCAGTCGTGTGGACGGCCACTTCGGCGAGGAGACACATCAAGCTCTGCGTTCCTACCAGTTGAACTACGGTCTCACCGTCGACGGCATCTGTGGCCCCTCCACGCTGCGGTCGCTGCGCTACCTGGGCCGACGGATCACCGGCGGCTCCCCGCAGGCCATCCGCGAGAAGGAGCGCATCCGTGCCGCTGGACCGCAGCTGACCGGCAAGCGCATCGTGCTGGACCCGGGCCTCGGCGACGGTGACCACGGTCAGGTCGTCAAGGGCCCCTACGGACCGATCACGGAGGAGGAGATCCTCTGGGACCTGGCCACCAGGACCGAGGGACGGATGATCGCCGCGGGTATCGAGACCATCATCTCGCGTCCGCGCACCGGTAACCCCTCCCACCTGGACCGTGCCTCGATCGCGAACGCCTTCGGCGCTGACCTGATGATCTCGCTCCGAGCCGACTCCTATCCGAACGAGCGGGCGCACGGTGCCGCCTCCTTCTACTTCGGTTCGGAGTTCGGACGCTCCTCACTGACCGGCGAGAAACTGTCGAACTTCATCCAGCGTGAGGTCTCGGCGCGTACCTCGCTGACCAACCTCTACAGCCACCGGCGGACCTGGGACATCCTCCGGATGACGCAGATGCCCGCGGTGCAGTTCGTCGCCGGTTATCTGACGAACCCGGATGATGTGGCGGTCCTGGCGAACCCGGACTGCCGCGACACGATCGCGGAATCCCTGGTGGTGGCGGTGAAGCGTCTCTACCTGCTGGACGCTGACACGGCTCCGACCGGCACCTACCGCTTCGCCGACCTGTTGGCCGCGGAGTCCGGGGCCTGATCACCTGTTCGATGGATTCGGCGTAGGCTCCGGTGGAAAGCCCACCGGAAAGGATGCTGCGCCGTGACCACCACTCTCACCACTCTCACCGAGCGGCTGTCCATGAGCCTGGGGATCTCGCTGGACTCCGCGCGGGACCGGCTCATCACTCAGATCATCATTCATGACTTCGTGAACGGGACTGTCACCGATCCCATGGCGATCGAGACGTCGCTCGGGTACAGACTCATCTCCATGGCGGACGCCTCCCACGAGCTCGAGGGCGCCCTCGCCCTGGGGGAGAGGCGCACCGTCCGGGGAATCACCGTCGCTCCGCCTCCCGATCCGCCGATCTACATCGAGCGATAGGACTTCGGGGCACACCGGAGCGACCTACAGGCACTCCCAGACGCCCCAGAACGCCTCCCCGGGGATCTCCGAGGCCTCTGAGGCCCCCCATGACCTTCAGTCGGTGTCAGTCGGTCCATGAGCCCGCGAGCCTCGACGAGCCCCTACCGGAGATCCGGCGCCGAGAGATCGTGCCCGTCAGGCCCAACGACCGCCGAGGACCGTGCTGAGAGGTCCAGAATTGTTCAACAGAGCGTGGGCGTCGATCTCGAAGTCACTGAACAGGGAGGAGCCCTTGTTCAGGTCCTTGCGGTACCGGGGGAAACGGGGGTGCTTGCCGACAATCTCGAAGCCCTGCTGCTCCAGGATGTCCGCGGACAACACGGGAGCTGACTCGAGGTCGCCGCTGTGCGGGCGAGTCTCCCAACCGTGATAGCCCTCCGGGAAGTAGGACCCGACCGGGGTGTCGGCGTCATTGCGCCCGTAGACCTCCACGGCGGCGATGCCACGTCGCTCAGCCTCGGTCACCACGGTGTCGATCAGGCTGTGCTCGAGGTACAGGCCCATGTAGGGCTGATCCACGAAGACATTCGAGATCAGGATTGCGTCACCGGAGACCGGCCCGGAGGGCATGACGGCGGCGCCGGGGAAGTAGGTCGGGGGAGCGAAGAAGACCGAGGCTGCAGCACGTTCACCGCTGCCGAAGTCACCGGTACCGACAAATGCGGTGTAGCCGCAGATGCCCCACCGGTACAGGACAGTGTTGATCCACATCTGCTTGTCGAATTTCGGGTCGGCAGACTCCGCCCCCGGAGGCAGCTCCCAGAACGTGTCCCGCCCTGCCTCGGCCTCCACGTGAGCTTCGCCATCGAGGCGAAGTGCACTGTACCTGATCTCCACCGGCACTCCTTCGGTCGTCCGCTGTAAGTCTACCTGGACATATAAAGGGGTGGTGCGACTTTCTGCAGAGTGGTTCAGCTCAGTGATGTTTCACGTGAAACCACCACACCCCGTGGTTTCACGTGAAACACCCACCTACTCCTCGCGGGGGAGCTTCAGCAGATCTGTGATGCGCTCGAAGTCGTCCTGGTCGCCGAACTCGACGACGATCTTGCCCTTGCGGGCACCCATCTGCACGGTCACGCGGGTATCCAGCGCGTCCGCCGCAGACGTCGCCCAATGCTGGACTGCCTCCGGCTGCTCACGCACCGCACGCTTACGCTGCGACTTCTCCGCTCCGTCGCCGCGGTTGAGCAGGACGACCGCTTCCTCGGTCGCGCGAACGCTCAGGCCTTCAGCGACGATCCGGTCAGCGAGCCGCTCCTGGTCCTCCTGACCCGTCTTCACTCCGAGGAGGGCACGTGCGTGGCCGGCGCTGAGGACGCCGGCAGCGACCTTGCGCTGCGCGTTCACGGGGAGCTGCAGCAGGCGCAGCATATTGGTGATCAACGGACGGGAGCGTCCCAGCCTCTTCGCCAGCTCTCCTTGTGTCACGTCGAACTCGTCGAGGAGCTGCTGGTAGGCGCTCGCCTCTTCAAGGGGGTTCAGCTGGACGCGGTGGATGTTCTCCAGGAGAGCATCGCGCAGCATGTCCTGGTCCTCGGTCTCCCGCACGATGGCCGGAATGACCTCGAGCCCGGCAAGCTTGGACGCGCGAAGGCGTCGTTCACCCATGATGAGTTCGAAGCTGTTCGCCTCGAGGGGGCGAACCACGATCGGCTGGAGGAGACCGAACTCCTTGATCGAGTGGACGAGCTCGTTGAGGGGCTCCTCCTCGAAAACCTCACGCGGGTTCTTCGCATTCCGGCGAACGTCGGCAACCGGGATCTCTCGGTAGCTCGCGCCGAACTCATTGGCGGTCTCGGTACCTTCAGTGACGGAACTCGTGGGCTTGCTGCCACCCTCTGAAGTAACGTCACTGTGACGCTTGTCCGGTGTGTTGCCCGAGTCGTCCCCGGCGGCCGAAACATCGGATCCCGATACCGGCGACGCCGAAGGAGTCGACGTCTTCTCAGAACCGCTCTGCTTCTTGGTGGGCGCTGAAGCAGCGGTGCCGTTCTTCGCTGAAGTCTTGGGGGACTTCCAGTCCGACCCACCGTCCGATGTTTCCGCGGCGGGGGAGGAGGTCCCGGTTCCGAGGATCACGTCTGCGGCGCCCGCACCGAGACGGGGTTTCGACGGGCCAGTCGGGATCAGTGCACCGAGTCCGCGGCCAAGTCCGCCGCGACGGGTGTCAGCATTGGGCAGCTGGGGAGCGGCCGGCTTCTTCTTTTCAGTCATCAGTTCTTCTCCGTGGTGTGAAGCTCAGGCGCGACACCGATGGGGCCGGTCTCTTCCAATGGGAGGTAATCGCCTCGCGTTGCGAGTTCCACTGCAGCATCGAAGTAGGCGAGGGCTCCACGTGAACCGGGGTCGTACTGCAGCACGGTCTTACCGTAGCCGGGGGCCTCGGACACCTTGACGCTGCGGGGGATCTGGTTGTCGAGAACGGCGCTTCCGAAATGCGTACGCACCTCTTCGGCGACCTGCTCCGAAAGCTTCGTCCGGGCGTCGTACATGGTCAGCAGGACGGCCGAGACGTGCAGTTTGGGGTTGAGGTGTTCCCGGATCATGCTGATGTTGTTCAGCAGCTGTCCGACTCCCTCCAGCGCGTAGTACTCGCACTGGATGGGGATCATGACCTCGGTGGCGGTGTTCATCGCGTTGATGGTCAGAAGGCCGAGCGAGGGCGGGCAGTCGATGAAGACGTAGTCGTACCCGGCCTCTGTCAGGAAGGTCTTCCGCAGGGCGTCCGGAAGGCGGTACTCACGGCGGACCAGGGAGACGAGCTCGATCTCCGCACCGGCGAGGTCGATGGTCGCCGGGATGCAGTGGAGGTTCTCGTTCTCGGCGCTGACCTGAATGACCTCGTCCGGGTTCTTCTCGCCGATGAGAAGCTCGTAGCTGGACGGGGTGCCCATTCGGTGCTCGGCACCGCAGGCGGTGGAGGCGTTGCCCTGCGGGTCCAGGTCGACGACAAGCACCTTCATGCCGTGCAGTGCCAGTGCCCACGCCAGGTTGACGGTCGAGGTGGTCTTCCCGACACCGCCCTTCTGGTTCGCCACCGTGAGGATACGGGTCGTCGAAGGCCGCTCGAGACTGAGACGCTCCGGGTTCTGAATGCGGGCCGCCCGACGGGCCGCATCAGCGATGGGGGTGTCATCCCACTCAGATGGAATCATGAACTACCTTTGCACAATGTGTTGCCGGGGCATATGGGGCGATAGGGGTTGGGGACATGCTGGATGTAAAGGACGTCTGGGGCTCATTCAGTCCTTTCCGGCTTCGCCGGAACCGACGTCCGCCGGGGGAGAGGTTTCACGTGAAACATCCACGGTGTCCCCGTCTACTCACACAACAGTAGTCGCCTTCCCCCGTGTGAACAACGGAGGTTTCACGTGAAACACCCCGTTTGACGGTGATCCTCACCGTTGAACAACAGCACTGTAATTCGGGGAAAATCGGGCGCCGGTCCGGTGCCGGTTCAGTGCCGTTCCACTGCCGGTTCAGCGACGACGTTCGACAACGGCCACGAACGTCGGCTGCGAGAGCACGCCGGCGCCGACCTCGAGAACCTCTCCGTCGGACCCACCCGCCTTACGGATGTCGTTGCGGTCCCGGACCAGCTCCTCCGACACGGAGGAGCCCTTGAGCGCCTTCACGGCCCCACCCTTACGCGCCAAGGGCAGCGACCAGTTGATCAGACGACCGACCGGAGCCACGGCACGCGAGGTCACCACATCGGCGCCGCCGACCGTCGAGACGATCTCCTTCTCCTCGGCGCGACCGCGGTACACCTCGACATTGCTCAGCCCGAGGTCCTCCACGACCTCATTGAGGAAGGTGACCCGACGCAGCAGAGGCTCGACCAACTGGACGGTCAGATCCGGCCGGGCTATGGCAAGGGGAATACCCGGCAGGCCGGCACCGGATCCGACGTCCACCACCCGGGAGCCCTCGTCGATGACCTCACCGAGTACGGCGCTGTTGAGGATGTGCCGGTCCCACAACCGGGGCACCTCCCGCGGGCCGATCAGTCCGCGGACGACACCGGCGTCCGCGAGCCAGCCCGCGTAGGACTCAGCCAGTGCCACACGGTCACCGAAGACCTCGGTGGCGATGGAGGGGGTCTCAGGAAGGTCGTCGATACTCACGGCGTCCAGCATAGCGGCAGGGCACCCCTGCACGAGACAGCAGGACGCCCCCAGACAGCAGAACGCCCCGACCAGATTGGTCGGGGCGCTGATGCGGGAGCGCCGCTTCCGGGAGACCCGGAGCGCGGGAGAGGGGTCAGCCCTACGACTGGGACTTGACGTCCTCCAGGATGGCGAGGAACTCGAGGTTCCGGCCGCGCTTCTTACGCTGGTTCTTCGACGGCGGGTTGTCGATGACTTCCTTCAGGCGGGTGATCGCGGAGTCGAGGGCCTCCGGACTCATCGACTCGGCCTGGGAGCGGTACTTGGTCGCCTGTTCCTCGTCGAGCTTGGAGCCAGAGCCCTGGGACTGGCCAGCCCCGGATCCTGCAGCGGCGTTAGCCCCTTCAGAGGCTTTCGCGGCGTCCTGGCCGCCCTCGGCACCCTCCTGGGCCTCCGGGGCGTCCTGAGCGTCCTTGGAGCCCTCTGCGACAGCAGTGGCGGCACCGGCGGTGCCGGCGGCGGCAGCGCCACCCTTCGGCTTCTTGCCCGGCTTCGGCGCGCTGGTGCGCTTGGCGGCGAGCTTCGCCTCCTTCTCCTCCTCCTCTTCGCGGTCCATCTTGCGGAAGACCAGGATCTGCTGGCAGAACATCCAGGAGGTGTTCGCAGCCATGTAGATGGCCAGACCGACCTGCCAGAGGAAACCACCGGCGAACATCATCACCGGCATGACCCAGAGCATCAGCTTCTGCATCATCATCATCTGGTTCTGCATCATGTCTTCCTGCGCAGTGGAAGCCTTCTTCTTCG
>DXGC01000069.1 GCA_019114135.1 Candidatus Corynebacterium avicola | reverse complement strand
ACCCTCTGCGGCACCGGCGCCGACCAGGGTGTGGATCTCGTCGATGAACAGGATGATGTCACCGCGCTGGTTGATCTCCTTGAGCACCTTCTTCAGGCGCTCCTCGAAGTCACCGCGGTAACGGGAACCGGCGACCAGGGAACCGAGGTCCAGCGAGTAGAGCTGCTTGTCCTTCAGGGTCTCCGGCACCTTGCCGTTGACGATGTCCAGGGCCAGGCCCTCGACGACGGCGGTCTTACCGACACCGGGCTCACCGATGAGCACCGGGTTGTTCTTGGTGCGACGCGAGAGCACCTGCATGATGCGCTCGATCTCCTTCTCGCGCCCGACCACCGGGTCGAGCTTGCCGTCCTTGGCGGCCTGGGTCAGGTTACGGCCGAACTGGTCGAGGACCAGGGAGTTCGACTTCTGACCCGGCTTGTTGCCGCCGGGGCCGGGCTCGTTGGACTGGCCGACGCCGGCGGTGGCCGGCTCGTCCGGAGCAGCCTCCGGCTCGGAGCCCTCGTAGCCGGACAGCAGCTGGATGACCTGCTGACGCACACTGGACAGGTCGGCGCCCAGCTTGACCAGCACCTGGGCGGCGACGCCCTCGCCCTCACGGATGAGGCCGAGCAGGATGTGCTCGGTGCCGATGTACTTGTGTCCCAACTGCAGTGCCTCACGCAGGGCCAGCTCCAGGACCTTCTTGGCGCGCGGGGTGAAGGGGATGTAGCCGCTCGGCGGGTGGCCTCCGGTGCAGATGATGTCCTCGACCTCGGTGCGCACGGCCTCGAGCGAGATACCCATCGACTCCAGGGCCTTGGCGGCGACTCCCTCACCCTCGTGGATCAGCCCGAGCAGGATGTGCTCGGTACCGATGTAGTTGTGATTGAGCGCGCGGGCTTCCTCCTGCGCCAGCACGACGACGCGTCGTGCACGGTCAGTGAACCTCTCGAACATTTGCTCTCCCTCACTTCAAGGTCCGGGTGTGGGGACCACCTTAGTGATTCGGCGACCCCTTGTTTTACTCACTAGCCACAACGTTGGACCCTCCGAGGATGTTCCAGACCGGAATACCCGGCATTCAGCACGAAAACTGCTGGTGGGAGTAGGTAAACAGGGCGTCCTGCATGCTTGTACGCCATCAGCGAACAGGCCTGACGCCACAGCAGGACGCCCCCCTGTCGCACCGCGTGGACCGCCGCGGCGCCGCGGCGTCCCACTGTGACGCGGACCGCCATTCCCGCAGGAAGAAAGCGTCACAAGTACTTCACCTCGACTACCTATCGTGACCTGCGACGTTTCTATTGGGACAAATATTCTCTTGTTATCGAAACATGGTTGACCGGATTGGCTGACGTGTTGAAAACAAATATGTAATGTGGACCACAATCCGGGTACACCAAGCGTTAACCGGCAGCGGTTAACCCACTAACGCGAAGGAGCGTCATGAGCGGATCTCAGCCCGCCGTCACGATCGACAAACTGCCCATCCTCGCCAAGGGAACTCTTCCCCTGTTCAAGTCAGGCGTCCTGGGGGCGATGGGTCCGCTGGCAATGGGCAAGGCCCTGAAGTCCATCATCCAGTGGTCGTTCACTCCCGCGGGGCTTCTCGCGATCGGAGCTGCGCAGGACGAGTACCACACCGCCATCATCGATGATGCCGGGTCGATCACCTACGGTGAACTCCACAACCAGACGAACAAGCTTGCCGAGGCCCTGTACCGTACCGGCGTTCGCGAGCGTCAGAAGATCGGCATGCTGAGCCGTAACCACCGCGGTTTCCTCATGACCCTGTGCGCCCATGGGCGCCTGGGTACCGACATCGTCCTGTTCAACACCGGCGCCTCGGCAGAGCAGACCAGGGCAGTCATGAAGGAGCAGAAGATCGACCTGCTCTTCATCGACGAGGAGTTCATCCCGCTGCTGCCGAAGGGCTTCGACGAATGCCCGGTGGTCATCAACTGGGAGGAGAACCAGGACTCCGCCGCTACCCCGCTGTCGGACGATGAAAAGGAAGCGGCCGACGACATCGAGTACGCGAGCAACGTCAGCGATGCCCTGGCCTCCGACGATCATGCGACCCGTAACCCTGACTGGCCGACCCTCACCGAGGTGCTGCGGACGGGTCCCGCGGAGTCTAAGATTCCGCCGCGTCCCCGTCGTGGACGCACGATCATCCTGACGTCCGGAACCACGGGAACGCCGAAGGGTGCCCGCCGTCCCGAGCCCTCCACCTACCTCCCGGCGTCCTCGATCATGTCCCGGATCCCCCTGAAGCACCACCGCGGCTACTACGTGCCGGCACCCATGTTCCACCTGTGGGGCTTCTGCCAGATCCAGCTCGGCCTGGCCCTGCGCGCGACATTCATCCTGCAGCGCAAGTTCTCGCCGCGTGAAGCCGTGAAGCTGATCGAGAGCAACCGTCCCGCGAACATCGCCATCGTGCCGACCCAGCTCCGCCGCCTGCTCGAGGTCGTCCCCGACAACTTCGACGCCAACACCAAGAGCATCGTGGCCTGCGGTGAGGCACTGCCGCCGCGGGTCATCCGCGACACCCACGAGAAGTTCGGCAAGGTCCTGTACAACCTCTACGGCTCCACCGAGGTGTCCTGGGCATCCATCGCCAAGCCGGAGGAACTGGACGCGCACCCGAACACTGCCGGCAAGGCCCCGATGGCCACCGTCCTCAAGGTCGTCGACGACGACGGGAACGATGTTCCCGAAGGCGAGGTCGGACGAGTCTTCGTGGGCAACGACCTGCTGTTCGAGGGCTACACCCGACCCGGCGTGGACAAGGAGAACCTGCGTGGCCTCGTCTCCACCGGTGACCTCGGCTACTTCGAGGACGGTCTCTTCTACCTCGCCGGACGTAGCGACGACATGATCGTCTCCGGTGGTGAGAACGTGTACCCGCAGGAGGCGGAGGACGTCATCTCCGACATGCCGGAGGTCTACGAGGTCGCCGTCCACGGTGTGGACGATCCCGACTTCGGCCAGGCTCTCGCTGCCTACGTGGTGCTCAACGACGAGTCCGAGCGGGAGGGCTTCGAGGACCGTGCCAAGGCCGCCGTGAAGGCGCGTCTGGCCCGGCACAACGTGCCCCGTTACTACGTCTTCATGGACGTGCTCCCGCGCAATGCGGTCGGAAAGATCGTGCCGCGCGAGCTGCCGTCCGTGCACGGCTCGTCCGAGGATGAGGCCGCGTAACCCGTAGCCCCCTGTAGCCCCGCAACCCCGAAGGCCGGTCACCGTGACGGTGACCGGCCTTCGGCATGTCCGGGGTGCGCCGGACATCCATCACACCTTCCTCCTTGTTCAGCTGGAGCAAACAAAGCCCTGACCTGCGCATCTCAGAATGTGGAAATCGACGAAGGTGTGATCGATTTCGGAACGGGCCCGTTCCCCTCCCCTGCCCCTGCCACTTTTAGCACCTCCCGCGTTGCTCATCCGGAGCCTACACCCCCTGACCTGGTCAGGTGTGTTGCAATGATCACTAGAACCCGAGCCGAAGGTGCTAAAAGTGACGTGAACACACCACAGCGGCCCCCGGTCGTGATGACCGGGGGCCGCTGTCTGGGTGCAGCGCAGGCGACCTGCTACTTCAGCTGTGCGGAGGAGAGGTTCAGCTCGCGGCGGGCGACAACCAGCTGCTGGATCTGCTGGGTGCCCTCGAAGATGTCGAGGATCTTGGAGTCGCGGGCCCACTTCTCGAGCAGGGAGCGCTCGGAGTAGCCGAAGGTACCGGCCAGCTCAACGGCGCGCAGGGTCAGCTCGGTGGCCATGCGGCCGGCCTTCGCCTTGCACTCGGAGGCTTCCTTGTTGTTCGGCTGCTTGTTGTCGGCCATCCATGCTGCCTTCAGCGTCAGCAGGTAGGCGGCCTCCCAGTCGGCCTCGAGGCGGATGTACTCCGAGGCAGCGGCGGTCTGGTTCCAGGCCGGGGCGTCGTAGTCGATCTCGATGCCGGCGTCGGTCAGGATCTCGCGCAGCTTCTCCAGGGAGGCGCGGGCGACACCGACGGCCATACCGGCGACCAGCGGACGGGTGTTGTCGAAGGTGGCCATCGCACCGGCGAAGGACTTCTTGGTGTCGATCTCCGGGGTACCGAGCAGCGCGGACTTCGGGATGCGGACGTTGTCCAGGATGAAGTGGGCTGTGTCGGAGGACCGGATGCCCAGCTTGTGCTCCAGGCGGACCAGCTCGAAGCCGGGGGTGTCGCGCGGGACCAGGAAGGACTTGATGGCGGCGCGGCCGGCGGACTTGTCCAGGGTGGCCCAGACAACGACGTGGTCGCAGCGCTCACCGGCGGTGACGAAGATCTTCTCACCGTTCAGGACGTACTCGTCGCCGTCCTCCTTGGCGGTGGTGGCCACCGCGGCGGAGTCGGAGCCGAACTGCGGCTCGGTGATGGCCATGGCGGCCCACACCTTGCCGTACTCCTTGAGCTGCTCGTCGGTGGCGACGGCAGCAACGGCGGCGTTACCCAGGCCCTGGTACGGCAGGGACAGGGTCAGTCCCACGTCGCCCCAGCAGGTCTCGATGACGTTGAGCAGGGAGGACATGTTTCCGCCGTTGCGGATGCTGCCGTCGTCCTTCTTCTTGTCGCCGCGGCCGCCGGACGCACCGGCCATGTTGCCGCCGCCGTCGGTCATGCCCTCGACGAGGGAGGCCATGGTGTCGAGCTCGACGGGACGCTCGTGCTCGGCGAGGTCGTACTTACGGGAGATCGGACGGAAGATCTCGTTCGCTGCCTGGTGCGCCTGGTTGACGGTGGCCCGCAGCTTCTTCGGGAGTTCAAGGTTGATCATTTTATGCTCCTTCGGGGATTCAGTTGCTACGGACTACAGGACGACGACGCCCTCGGCGACACCGATGGCACGCAGGTCGCGGTACCACCGCTCGACCGGGTGCTCCTTGGTGAAGCCGTGGCCGCCGAGCAGCTGCACGCCGTCGGAACCGATCTGCATGCCCTTCTCGGAGGCGAAGCGGCGGGCGAGGCCGGCCTCACGGTTGAAGGACAGGCCCTGGTCGAGACGGGAGACGCCACGCTGGGTGATCAGACGCAGGCCGTCCAGCTCGATGCGGATGTTGGCGACCATGAAGGCCACGGACTGGCGGTTGGCGATCGGCTCACCGAAGGCCTGGCGCTCCAGGACGTAGGGCTTGACGTACTCGAGGACGGCCTCGGCGGTACCGGAGGCCAGTGCTGCCCAGCCCAGGCGGGCGCGGCGGATGATCTCGGTGTAGTTGTCGGCGCGGGTCTCGTTGTCGAGGTCGGCACCACCGAGCAGGTTGGCGGCGGGGACCTTGACGTCCTTCAGCAGGACGCGGCCCAGGCCGGCGGCACGCAGACCCATCGACGGGTCGGCCTCGACGACGACGCCCTCGGTGGAGGACTCGACGATGGCGAAGGTGTTCACACCGTCCAGCTCGACGGCGACGACGAACAGCTCGGCGGAGCCGGCGTTCGGCACCAGGGTCTTGACACCGTTGATGACGATGTCGTCGCCGGAGCGCTTCGCGGTGGTCTGCAGGACGGAGGGGTCGAACAGCGGGCGAGACTCGTTGACGATCACGGCAGCCTGCGGGACGGACTCGCCGGCGAACTCCGGCAGGTAGGTCTTCTGCTGGGCGTCGTCACCGTAGTTGGTGATGGTGGTCGCGACACCGGCCGGTGCCAGGATGGCGACGGCCTGGCCCATGTCGCCGAAGGCCAGGGCCTCGGCGACGAGGGCGGAGGTGGTGGAGGCGGACTCGGCGGCCAGGCCCTCGAACTCCTCCGGCAGGCTCACCAGGGAGATACCGAGCTCGGCAGCGTTGTCGAGCACCTCCTTGGAGGTCTCGGCGGCCTCGTTGGCGTCACCGGCGACGGGGCGCAGCTGCTCCTCGGCGAACTCGCGGACGGCGGAGACGAGCATCTCCTGGTCTTCGGTGGGGGTGAGGTCGAAGACGACCTTCGCCGGCTTCTTCGGCTCGGTGGCGGCATCGCCTTCACCGCCCTGGGTCTCCAGGCGGACCGGCTTGCCGGAGCCCTTCTTCTTCTTGAACTGACGGTTGATTGCACCGAGGGTGCGCATGCCACCCTTGGTGGACTCGTAGGCAACCCGGTCGATCTTGTCGCTCAGGCCGTACTTCTGTGCGATGTCAGAGCCGGTGAACCGGGTGAGGGCACGCATCACGGCACCGGTGGCGTCACGCTTGATCGTGTGGAGGCCCGGGGTCGAGTCGTTCCGCTTGCTTCGGTCGCTCATGTTTTGGCAGCTACCTTTCGCTGTACTTCAGCCGTACAGCATGGACTGGGACGGACAAATAATGATTACATCATAACCACAGACCATGATGCGCGTCACACAAAGTCGCGTTTGACAGCCAGCCCACAGCGAACCACCCCCACTTATCCCCCCAGTGGTCCTAGCTGTCGCGCTCCGGCTTCACCATCGGGAAGAGCACGGTCTCGCGGATGCCCAGGCCGGTCAGCGCCATCAGCAGACGGTCGATGCCCATGCCGGTGCCGGAGGTCGGGGGCATACCCTGCTCCATGGCGGCGAGGAAGTCCTCGTCGAGCACCATGGCCTCGTCGTCGCCACCGGCGGCCAGGCGCGCCTGGTCCTCGAAACGCTCACGCTGGATGACCGGGTCGACGAGCTCGGAGTAGCCGGTCGCCAGCTCGAAGCCGCGGACGTAGAGGTCCCACTTCTCGGTGACGCCGGCCTTGGAG
>DXGC01000068.1 GCA_019114135.1 Candidatus Corynebacterium avicola | reverse complement strand
GCTCCGGCAAGTCCACGCTGCTGCGCACCATCGCCGGACTGGAGGTGCCGGACTCCGGCGCCGTCGTCATCAACGACCGGGACGTGACCCGGCTCAGCCCGCAGGACCGTGGCATCGGCTTCGTCTTCCAGCACTACGCGGCCTTCAAGCACATGACCGTGCGTGACAACGTGGCCTTCGGGCTGACCGTGCGCAAGCGTCCGGCGAAGGAGATCGACAAGCGCGTCGACGAACTCCTCGAGATCGTCGGACTGGGCGGCTACCAGGGTCGTTACCCCGCGCAGCTGTCCGGTGGCCAGCGGCAGCGCATGGCGCTGGCACGTGCCCTGGCGCCCAATCCGGGCGTCCTGCTGCTCGACGAGCCCTTCGGCGCGCTGGACGCCAAGGTCCGCGAGGACCTGCGCACCTGGCTACGCCACATGCACGAGGAGTTCACCGTGACCACCGTGCTGGTCACCCACGACCAGGAGGAGGCGCTCGACGTCGCCGACCGCATCGCCGTGATGGGGGAGGGACGCATCGAGCAGGTCGGTGCCCCCTCCGAGCTCTACGACCGGCCGGAGACGCCCTTCGTCCAGTCCTTCCTGGGGCACGTCACCACGCTGGACGGGAAGACGGTGCGTCCGCACGACATCCGCCTGGGACGCAACGCCACCCCGGAGGTCCCCGGCAACGAGATCCCCGCCACCGAGGTGCGCGAGGCCGTGGTCCAGCGCGTCGCCGTGCTCGGCTTCGAGGTGCGTGTGGAACTGAAGGACGCCGCCACCGGCGAGGAGTTCACCGCGCAGATCACCCGGGGCGACGCCCGCGCTCTGGGGCTCTCCGACACCAGCGCCGGGGAGACCGTCTACGCCCGGGCGACCGAGGTGCAGACTAGCGCTGTGCCAGCAGTGCCGCCTTCGTGAGGAACTTGTCCAGGATGATGGTCAGCTGACGGGTCTCGGTGAGGAAGCCGTCGTGGCCGGTGGGGGTGGTGATCTTCGACAGGCCGATGAAGTCACCGAGGTTGCGGGAGAGGTGCTCCTGCTGGTGGTACGGGTAGAGGATGTCGGTGTCGACACCGGCGATCATGGTGGGTACCTGGGAGGAACCGAGGACGGCGTTCATCCCGCCGCGACCGCGGCCGACGTCGTGACGGTTCAGGGCGTCGGTGAGGATCACGTAGCTGCCGGCGTCGAAGCGGGCCTCGAGCTTCTCCGCCTGACGGTCCAGGTAGCTCTCCACCGAGAAACGCTCGGTGTGGCAGGGGTACGGGCCGTAGGGGTTCTCGCCCGGCTGCGGTTCGGTGCCGAAACGCTCGTCGAGCTCCAGCTCGCCGCGGTAGGTCAGGTGCGCGATGCGGCGGGCCTGACCGAGGCCGTGGGAGGGGATGCGACCGGAACCGTGGTAGTCGCCGTCCTGCCAGCAGGGGTCGGCGGTGATGAAGCGGATCTGCGCGGACTGGATGCCGATCTGCCAGGCGGAGGCACGGGCGGAGACGGCGATCGGCAGCGCCGCCTCGACCACCTCGGGGTACATGAGGGTCCACTCCAGCACCCGGGCACCGCCCATCGATGCGCCGATGACACCCCGGATGCGGTCCACGCCGAGTACGTCCACCAGCAGCTGTTTCTCCGCCTGGACGATGTCGCGGATCGACAGGGCGGGGAAGCGGGAGCCCCAGTAGCCACCGTCGGGGTGCGTGGAGGACGGTCCGGTCGACCCCTGGCAGCCACCCAGGCTGTTGGCGCAGAGCACCAGGTAACGGCTGGTGTCCAGGGCCAGACCGGGGCCGATCATCCCGTCCCACCATTCGGCGGCGTTGCCGTCGGCGGTCAGGGCGTGCTCGATGACGAGGACCGGACGCAGGACGGCCTCCTCGGCGGGGCCCTCGTACCAGGCGAACAGGAGAAGCTCCGCGCCGGGCACCGGCACCCCGGCTTCGGTGGTGAAGTCACCGATGGGCAGGGTCACCGAGTCGGCGGACGCGGGCAGCTTGGCGGGGTCGATGGCCACGGAGGTCTCCTGTGCTGGCTGGGTCGGGGGTTACAGGGCGTCGAAGCCGCGCTGCAGGTCGGCGATGATGTCGGCGATGTCCTCGATACCGACCGACAGTCGCACGGTGGCCTGGGTGATGCCGGCGCGCTGCAGACCGTGCTGGTCGGACTGGGAGTGGGTGGTGGTCGCGGGATGGACCACCAGGGAGCGCACGTCACCGACGTTGGCCAGGTTGGAGTGCAGCTTCAGAGCGTCGATGAAGGCCCAGGCCTTGGCGCGTGCCTCCTCCGACCAGGCGTCGTCCACGGCGAGGTCGAAGGCGAGCACCGAGCCGGTGAACTCCAGGCCGAGCTTCTCCTTGATGGCATACCACGGGGAGTCCGGCAGACCGGCGAAGTGCACGGTGGCGACGGCCGGATTGTCGGCGAGGAACTTCGCGACCTCCACAGCGTTCTCGTTGTGCTTGCGGACGCGCAGAGCCAGGGTGTCCAGGCCCTGGATGGTGACCCAGGCGTTGAAGGGGGACAGGGCGGCACCGGTGTCGCGCAGCAGGCCGGCGCGGGCCTTGAGGCCGAAGGCGGGAGCACCGAGATCGGCGTACTTCAGACCGTGGTAGGCGGGATCCGGGGTGACGAAGCCGGGGAAGACCGGCTGGCCGTCCTTCTCTACGGTCCAGTCGAAGGAGCCGCCGTCGATGAGGATGCCGCCGAGCCCGGAGCCGTTGCCGGTGTAGAACTTGGTCAGCGAGGCGACGACGACGTCGGCGCCCAGCTCCAGGGGACGCACGAGCGCGGCGGTGGCGATGGTGTTGTCGACGATCAGCGGGACGTTGTTCTCGTGCGCGAGTTCTGCGACGGCCGGGATGTCGAGGACATCGGCCTGGGGATTGGCGAAGGTCTCACCGTAGAAGGCCTTGGTGTTCGGCTTCACGGCGTCCTGCCAGGCCTGGAGGTTGTCCGGGTCCTCGACGAAGGTGACCTCGATGCCGAGGCGGGCCAGGGTGACACCGAAGAGGGTCTCGGTGCCGCCGTAGAGGCGGGGCGAGGTGACGATGTGGTCACCGGCGCTGGCGAGGTTGAGGATCGCGGCGGTCTCGGCGGCCTGGCCGGAGGCGAAGGCGACGGCGTGGGTACCGCCCTCCAGGACGAGCAGTCGGTTCTCCAGGACCTCCTGGGTGGGGTTGGTCAAACGGCTGTAGATGGGGCCGGGGTCCTCCAGGGCGAAACGCTGCTTGGCATGCTCGGCGGAGTCGAAGACGTAGGAGGTGGTGAGGTGGATCGGCTGGTTGCGGGATCCGGTGTCGGAGTCGACGGGCTGGCCGGCGTGGACCGCGCGGGACGCGAATCCCCAGTTACCGGAGTCGGAGTTGTCGTACTTGGTCGCCATAGTGGTGCATGCCTTCCGTAGGTGGTGTGTTTGTGTTGTGGAACACGATAGCGCACCTGGTGGAAATGACAAACCGCTCGGTCTACTCTGGAAGAAATTCCCTGGTAGGGAACTCGCTTCCGGTAGACCGAGCGGTTCAGTCGGCTACATCTTCTCGGCACCTCGGGCGGCGGTGACGAGCTCGGCGACGCGGTCACGCACCGAGGCCGGGATCCGGGTGTCCTCGAGGTTGAGGAAGCCCTGGACGATGAGGTCTCGGGCGGAGTCCTCGTCCATGCCGAGGGACTTGAGGTAGTCCAGCTTCTCGTCGTCGATCATGCCGACCGAGGCCTCGTGCGACAGCTGGGCGCGGGCGATGCGGGCGTCCAGCGCCGGGATCGAGGAGATCTCGCCGCCGTCGCGCAGCAGCAGTCCGTCGCACTCCAGGAAGCCACGGACGTCCGGGCTGGTGGAGGTCAACGTCGAGTTGTTGGCGATGCGTCCGCCGTCGGAGACCATGCGGGCGACGATCTCCGCCTGGGCGCCGCGGCCGGTCAGGACTGTCCGGTCGTCCATCTCACGGTCGGTGCCCTCCGGGGCGAAGACGATCGAGTGCGAGGTGCAGCGTGCGTCCGCGCCGAGTTCGGTGACCGAGGTGGAGCGGGACTCACGGAGGCCGGAGACGGCCACCGAGACGGAGCTGACCGTGGCACCGTCACCGACGCGGGTGCGGTCGTAGGTGTGCACCGACATCTCGGTGCCCCAGCGGTCGACGTCGACGCTGCGGACCTTGGCGTTCTCACCGATGAAGGTCTCGCCGACGGAGACGTGGGTGCCGTGGGACAGGCCCTCGGCGACGGCGGCGCCGGAGACCGAGTCGACCTCGGCGTCCTTGCCGATCACGGTGATGTCGTGCACGAACTGGCGTTCCTGCGGGACGGTCATCACGGTGAAGGACTGGCGGGGCATCTCGACCTTGGCGCCGTCCTTCACCCAGGTGAAGGTGCCCAGCGGGGTGCGGGTGGACTCGAACGCCCGGCGCAGGACCTCGTCCTCGTCCGGGTCGATGAGGCTCCACATCAGGTCCTGCACCCAGGGGTAGGTGACCAGGGCCTCGGCGACGGGCATCACGATGACGTCCTCGTCGGTGGAGTCCATGGCGGTGTAGCCGTGGTCGACGACGATGGTGGTCGAGGAGCGCTTGACGGGGTCCTCCCAGCCGACCTGGGTGAGCAGATCGGGGGTGGCTGCCTCGGGGCCGACGGCGGCGGTGAAGTTGCGGTCGAGTGTGGCGGTCATGGTGATCGCGTCCTTTCTGACGCTTTAGCGGTATCCGCCTGCGCGGATACGGGCGAACATGTCGTGGGGGTCGCCGGAGGCGGTGAGGCGGCCGTCGACCATGAGGTGGGCGGTGGTGGCGTCGAGATGCTCCAGGATGAAACCGGTGTGGGTGATGACCAGGCCGGCACGGGGGCGTCCGTCGTCCCCGGAGGTGGAGAGAAGGTCGCTGATGGCCTGGCCGACCACGCTGACCTGCTCCAGGTCCACACCGGACTCCGGCTCGTCGAAGAGGCAGAGCGAGGGGCCCTGGAGGGCGAGCTTCATGACCTCGAAGCGCTTGGCCTCGCCGCCGGAGAAGCCGACGTTGACGTCGCGCTCGCCGAGGTGCCCCAGTCCGAGGGCCTCCTCGGCGGGGCCGAGACGGTCGGACGCACCGATGGCGTGGGCGAGCTTGGCGACGGACACCCCGGCGAGTGCGGGAGGACGTTGGAAGGCCAGGCCGATGCCGGCCTTGGCGCGGTCCTCGACCTCCAGGTCGGTGATGTCCACGCCGCGCAGCGTGGCGGTTCCCTCGGTGATGTGGAACGGGTGCAGGCCCATGATCCCGGCGAGCAGGGTGGACTTGCCGGAGCCGTTCGGGCCGAGCAGGATGTGGCGTTCGCCGTCGTTGATGGTCAGGTCGATGTCCCGGCAGATGAGGGTCTCGGTGCCGGTGGCCTCGTCGACGGCGGCGATGGACACGCCGCGGAGTTCGAGGAGAGGGACGGTGGTGATGTCTGCGGTGGCTGTGTCTGTGGTGGCCATGATGACTGTCCCGAATTTTCCTTTGTCCGTGGGTCGGGGCAGGTGGAGGGGCCGCCGCCCCGGGAGCTTCCCTGGTGGAGCTTCACCTCAGATCTTACTTTTGTTTTCCCCCGTTATGAACGGTCGGAGAGGGTGAAGCAGCGGAAAATACCCCCGTACGGGGAGTGTGAAGAGACACATGGTGGTTGCTGTCACCATCGGGGGTACCCACGGGGTCCCCTGGGCTGTGCCCACCCTAAATACACCACCGCCCCGCGTGCCGGGGTCGGCAGGCGGGGCGGTGGCGGAGGCGGAGGCGTACCAGCGGCGCTGTACTACTGCTGGCGGGAGGCCAGGCCGTCGATGATGGCGTTGAAGGTGGTGGAGGGACGCATCACGGAGTTCGTCTTCTCCTCGTCGATCCAGTAGTAGCCGCCGATGTCGGCGGGGGAACCCTGACCGGCGCGCATCTCCTTCTTGATCGTCGAGAAGGACTTCTCCAGCTCGGCGGCGACCGGGGTGAAGATCTCGGCGAGCTCGGCGTCCTCGGTCTGGTCGGCGAGGTTCCGGGCCCAGTAGGCGGCCAGGTAGTAGTGGCTGCCGCGGTTGTCGATCTCGCCGACGACACGGGCCGGGGACTTGTCCTCGTTCAGCACCTTCTCCGTGGCGGCGTCGAGGGCGTCCGCGAGGATCGGGGTCCGCGGGTTGTTGTCTGTCTCGGCGAGCTTGCGCAGGGACTCGGCCAGGGCCAGGAACTCACCCAGGGAGTCCCAGCGGAGGTAGTCCTCCTCGATGAGCTGCTGGACGTGCTTCGGGGCGGATCCGCCGGCGCCGGTCTCGAACAGTCCGCCGCCGGCGATCAGCGGCACGATGGACAGCATCTTGGCGCTGGTGCCCAGCTCCATGATGGGGAAGAGGTCGGTGAGGTAGTCACGCAGCACGTTGCCGGACACGGAGATGGTGTTCTCACCGGCGCGGATGCGGTCCAGGGACACCTGGCAGGCTTCGACGGGGGAGAGGATGCGCAGGTCCAGGCCCTCGATGTCGCCGACCAGCTCGGAGTCCTTGAGGTACTCCTCGACCTTGGCGGTCATGTTGCGGTCGTGGGCGCGCTCCGGGTCCAGCCAGAAGATGGCGGGCCAGCCGGTGGCGCGGGCGCGGTTGACGGCCAGCTTCACCCAGTCACGCACCGGGACGTCCTTGGCCTGGCAGGCGCGCCAGATGTCGCCGGGGGCGACCTCGTGGGAGAGCAGCACCTCGCCGGAGCTGTCGACGACCTCGACGGTGCCGGCCTCCGGGATCTTGAAGGTCTTGTCGTGGGAGCCGTACTCCTCGGCCTTCTGGGCCATCAGGCCGACGTTCGGCACGGTGCCCATGGTGGTCGGGTCGAAGGCGCCGTTCTTGCGGCAGTCCTCGATGACGGTCTGGAAGACACCGGCGTAGTAGGAGTCGGGGATGACGGCGAGGGCGTCCTGCTGCTCGTCGTCCTTGTTCCACATCTTGCCGCCGCCGCGGATCATGGCCGGCATGGAGGCGTCGACGATGACGTCGGAGGGGACGTGCAGGCCGGTGATGCCCTTGTCGGAGTTCACCATGGCCAGGTCCGGGCCGTTGACCAGCGCGGACTGGAAGGCGGAGCGGATCTCGTCGGCGAGGTCGGCGCCGATCTCGTCGAAGTGCTCGTCCAGACCGGAGAAGATCGCGGCCAGGCCGTTCTCGCCGTTGAGGCCGTAGGCGTAGAGGGTGTCGCCGTACCTGTCGAAGACGTCGGAGAAGTAGGCGCGCACGACGTGGCCGAAGATGATCGGGTCGGAGACCTTCATCATGGTGGCCTTCAGGTGGGCGGAGAAGAGGATGCCCTCCTCCTTGGCGCGGACGACCTGTGCCTTGAGGAACTCGTCGAGGGTCTCGGAGCGCAGGACGGTCGCGTCGACGATCTCCTTGTCGAGGACCTTCAGTCCGTCCTTCAGGACGGTCTGGCCACCGTCGGCGGTCACGAGACGGATGGTGAGGGTGTCGTCGCCGTCGATGATCACCGACTGCTCGTTGTGGCGGAAGTCGTCGGAGGACATGGTCGCGACGTTGGTCTTCGAGTCCGCGGACCAGGCACCCATGCGGTGCGGGTTCTTGCGGGCGAAGTTCTTCACGGCGGTGGGGGCGCGACGGTCCGAGTTGCCCTCTCGCAGCACCGGGTTGACCGCGGAGCCCTTGACGGAGTCGTAACGGGCGCGGGCGTCCTTCTCCTCCTCGGTCTCCGGCTCGTCCGGGTAGGCCGGAAGGTCGTAGCCGTGGGCCTGCAGCTCGGAGATCGCGGCCTTGAGCTGCGGGACGGAGGCCGAGATGTTCGGGAGCTTGATGATGTTGGCGTCCGGCTCCTTGGTCAGCTCACCGAGCTCGGCCAGGGCATCGTCCACACGCTGCTCCTCCGGCAGGAGGTCGCTGAACACCGCGAGGATACGGGCCGCCAGGGAGATGTCGCGGGTCTCGACGGCCACACCGGAGGTGGATGCGAAGGCTTCGATGATCGGCTTGAGCGAGTACGTCGCGAGTAGGGGTGCTTCGTCGGTGCGTGTGTAGATGATCTTGGCCATGGGCCGGTATCTCCCTCTTCGAGTCGCGTGGTCGTGGCCTCTCACCGTGGGTGGGCGGTGGGGACGCGTCACTGCTTCGTGTTTGTTCGTCTCGTTTACACTTGCGATAATACGGCAATGCACGTGCCGTCGACGGGGCGGGTCGGCGGCCACCCCACACACGGGGAGAGACGGTTATGCCCTCATACAGGTATGTTCATCTGCAGGTACGCTGTGGCGGTATGAGCCTCACAGTCGCCACCGTCAACGTCAACGGTATCCGCGCCGCCGCAAAGGTCCGCAACGAGAACAACCACGGCATCCTGCCATGGTTGGAGGAGACCCCGGCGGACGTCGTCCTGCTGCAGGAGGTCCGGGCCAACCCGGACCAGACCACTGCGGCGCTGGCGCCGGCCCTGGAGTCCGGCTGGAACCTGGTGCAGGCGGAGGCCGCGGCAAAGGGACGCGCCGGCGTGGCGATCCTGTCGCGCCACGAGATCAGCGACGTCACCGTCGGTTTCGGTGACCACGACGCCGCCGGGGAGTTCGCCGACGCCGGACGCTACATCGAGGCGACGACAGCCGGCGTCCGGGTGGCCTCGGTGTACCTGCCCTCCGGGGCGGAGGGCACCGGGAAGCAGGACGAGAAGTTCCGGTTCCTCGACATCTTCGGTCCCTACCTCGCCGAGCGGGCGGCGGAGTATGACGCCACCGGCGGCATGGTCGTCGGCGGGGACTGGAACATCTGCCACCGACGTGCGGACCTGAAGAACTGGCGTCCGAACCGCAAGAAGTCCGGCTTCCTGCCGGACGAGCGCGCCTTCATGGACTCGTTGCTGGGCACCTACCCGGACGAGGTCACCCAGGTGGGCGACGCCACGGACGCCGGACGCAACGGCAACCCCGCCGGTTCTCCGGGGGAGTTCTTCGGTGCGGTGGACTACGCCGCGGGAGGGGTCGCTTCCGAGCGGGTGGCCGCGGGTGCCCCGGAGGACCCGGTGTGGTTCGACGTGCTGCGTCGGCTGAACGCGGACGTCGAGGAGGGGCCGTACTCCTGGTGGACCTGGCGCGGCAAGGCCTTCGACACCGGGGCGGGCTGGCGGATCGACTACCAGGTGGCGACCGGCGCCCTCATGGACCGCGCGGAGTCAGCCTGGGTGGACAAGGTCCCCGACTACGACCTGCGGTGGAGTGACCACTCACCGGTGCTGGCGACGTACCGGTGAACCAGAACATCCCGCCGGTCGACCAGCTGACCACGCTGGTGGCCGTGGACCGGCACCACAGTTTCGCCGCGGCCGCCCGCGACCTGGACCTGAGCCAGCAGACGGTCAGCGCCCGGGTCGCGGCGGCGGAGAAGCTGCTCGACACGAAAATCTTCGAGCGCACCACCTCCGGTTCCGTCGCGACCGAAGCGGGACGGGTGATCCTCGACGCGGCGTCCGACTACCTCGCGGCCGCCACGGAATTCTCCCGGAAGGTCGCCGCGGCGACCTCGACCGGGGAGGCGTCCGATCCGGACGCCCCGCGCACCCTGCAGGTGGCGGTGTCCAACACCATCGCCGAACTGTACTTCCCGGTGTGGGCTGCGCGGTTCCACCGGCAGCGTCCGAACGTGACCCTGTCGATGCGCCCCTGCAACAGCTCCGAGGTGTGCGACGCCGTCGCCGACGGGGAGAGTGCGCTCGGCTTCGTCGAGGGTGCGGCGGTGCGCCACGGACTGGCGTCCACGGTGGTGGGGGTGGACGACCTCATCGTGGTCGTCCCGCCGAGCCACCCGTGGGCAGGCCGGGAGATCACCGCCCAGGCGTTGCGCACCACCCCGCTGATCACCCGCGAGCGGGGTTCGGGCAGCCGGGAGATCCTGGAGAAGACGCTGGGGACCATCGCGCGTCCGGCCGGGGAGTTCGGGTCGCTGGCGTCCCAGCGTGCCGCGGTGACCGGGATGGGGGAGCCGACGGTGATCGCCGAACGGGCGGTGGCCGACCAGGTGGCGTCCGGTGCTCTGGTGCGTGTCCCGGTGCACGGGGTGACCTTCCGACGGTCGCTGCGTGCGGTGTACCCGCGGACGGCGGGGCGCGACGGCCTGGACGGTGACGCCGAGGCATTGCTGGAACTTGCCCGACGGACTGCAGGTACTGGTGGTGTGCACTCCTGAGGAGGCGGGTAACCTCAGTGGGCATGAACGCACGTGACCGCAGCAACGACCGCACCAACGACCAGACCGAGATCAAGCGCGTCCTCTCCGGCATCCAGCCGACGGCGGACTCCTACCACCTCGGCAACTACCTGGGCGCGGTCAAGCAGTGGATCGACCTGCAGGACGGCTACGACGCCTTCTACTTCATCCCGAACCTGCACGCCATCACCGTCGACCAGGACCCGACCGAGCTGCGCGGCCGCACCCTCGCCGGTGTGGCACAGCTGCTCGCCCTGGGCATCGACCCCGAGAAGTCCACGATCTTCGTGCAGTCCCAGGTGCCGCAGCACGCCGAGCTGGCCTGGGCGCTGACCTGCCTCACCGGCTTCGGCGAGGCCTCACGGATGACCCAGTTCAAGGACAAGTCCGCCAAGCGCGGCGCTGACCGCACCTCCGCCGGACTGTTCATGTACCCGATGCTCATGGCCGCGGACATCCTGCTCTACCGTCCCCAGCTGGTGCCGGTGGGCGAGGACCAGCGTCAGCACCTGGAGCTGACCCGTAACCTCGCCGAGCGCTTCAACGCCCGCTTCGGCGAGACCTTCGTGGTGCCGGACGGTTTCATCCCCGAGGGCGCGGCGAAGATCTACGACCTGCAGGACCCGACCGCGAAGATGAGCAAGTCGGGGGAGAACCCCAAGGGTCTGATCAACCTGCTCGACGAGCCGAAGACCTCGGCCAAGCGCATCAAGTCCGCGGTGACCGACAACGACGGCGAGATCCGCTACGACAAGGAGAACAAGCCGGGAGTGTCCAACCTGCTGGTGATCCAGTCGGCGTTGACCGGACGCAGCGTCGAGGACATCGTCGCCGACTACCAGGCCGCCGGCGCACAGTACGGTGCGCTGAAGGTGGACACCGCGGACGCGCTCCAGGCCTTCACGACCCCGCTGAAGGCTCAGTACGACGAGTACATGGCCGACCCGGCCGAGCTGCAGAGAATCCTCGACAAGGGTGCGGAGAAGGCCTCGGTCGTGGCAGAGTCAGTGGTTGCAGACGTGTACGAGAAGATGGGCCTGCTGAGGTAGAGGAGCACTTGATGAGGACGTCCCGAATCGCATTCCCGGTCGCTGGGCCGGCACTGACTGCATCGCTGTTGGCGGTCTCGCTGACCGGTACCGCCCAGGCGCAGTCGCTCGATGCGCCGGCCAGGTCGCAGATCTCCGTGGACCACGCCCACTCGGGTGCCCACCTCGGCACCGCGAACGAGAATGAGCCGCGGTACAGCCTCTCGCTGACCAAGCTGCTCATCGCCGACTACGTCTTCGAGAACGGATCGGCGGCGGACAAGGACAAGGCGTCCCGGATGATCCGTAACTCGGATGACGCCCTTGCCTCGGAACTGGCCGGGAAGTACCCGGACGCCATCAGCACCATCTCCAGCCGCTACAACATGAACTCGGCGGTCCCGGCGGACAGCTGGGGGAACTGGAAGTTCTCCAGCAACGACTGGTCGCGCTACCTCTCGGCGAAGCTGCGTGAGGACCCGACCGGCACCGGTCCGTTGCTGTCTGCCATGCGTCAGTCCCGCACCGTCGCCGCCGACGGCTACAACCAGCGTTTCGGTGTCGCCCTGCTGCCGGGTGTCGAGGGCTGGAAGTCGGGTTGGTCCGACGACCGGTCGACCTTCCACGCTTCCGTCGGTTTCGGCGGTGGCTGGACGGTCGCGGTGCAGACCAACGGCACCCGTGGTGCGCTGAACCGGGACCTCACCGACGTGCTCGACCGGGTCGGCCCGCCGACCCCCGACGCTGCCCCGGGGACGACCAACTGGCCGGCCCGGGCCGTCGCCCAGGGTGCGGTGGACGACGTCACCGCCTGGGTGAACCAGGTCGCGCCGGGCGTGCAGGTCGAGTCGCCGTCGATGGATGCCGTGCCCGAGTACATCCCGCTGCCGGACGTCATCGCCGGCGCACTGCCGAGCTCTTAGACGGAACAGCGAAGGAGACTCGAATGCGCTCCCGCCGTGTCGCGACCTGTCTTGTCGTACCCGCCGCAGTGATGGCGGTGTCAGCGTGCTCAGGGGGAGGGGGCACCGACACGGACGATTCTCGCGACAACGAGCCCGCCTTCACCACGGCCGCACCCGACCCGTGTGACACTGAGACCATCGGGGATGCGCTGGATGACGGGTGGGAGGTCGCCTTCTGTGAGGGCGAGTGGGCGCGGACCGTGCTTCCGCAGAGCGACGGTCAGAACCTGCTGCGGTGGGACGGTGAAACCTGGTCGCACGTGGAGCCGGCGGGCGAGACCTTCACCGGCTTCCGCTGCTTCGACCGGGAGAAGTTGATCGACGACGGTGCCCCTGAGGAGCTCTTCGGGAACATCACCGTGTGTGACCCCGAGGACCTGGACGGTGGCAGCTCGGGGTCGGCGTCGCCGGAACCCTCGGAGACGGCGGATTCTGCGGACTCAGCGGACTCAGCGGACTGCGGCGAAGACCCGGACTCCCCGGTGATCCGGGAGCACATCGCTGAGGTCCCCGACCCGTCCCTGGATGACATGACCTGGGCCTACCACGGCGAGTCGAACTATGACCCCTGCGTGGACCTGAGCTATGCCACCGTGGTCCAGTCCGAGGTGGGCAATGCCCAGTTCGAGAACCAGCTCATGCTCTTTCACCGAGGGAAGTTTCTCGGGGTGGGGACGGACACCGTCCAGCAGCACTCGGTCGTCTCCACCACCGAAGACTCGGTGACGGTGAAGTACAAGGACTATGAGGCGCTGGAGGCCTCCGGCGAGGCCAATGCCGCTGCGCCGAAGTACACGACAGAGGTGACCTACCGGTGGGACGGGGAACGTGTCGTGCCCGAGGGGAGAATCCCGAACCAGAACCTGTAGCGGGGGCTGCGAGGTCGGGGGGATACAGTGTCGGACACCCGTACGGGGTTGATCGAAAGTTCGTTACCTGTTCGTTATTTTCTGATCCGCGAGGTCTGGTTCCGGGGCGTCGGTAGCGTGCTGTGAATGCGGACGGGATCGTACCGTTTCCCGCCCCTTCACGTCTGTCACCAGGCATGACGTGTGTCCACATGATCCACATCGACCCTGGAAAGAGAAACATGACCAAGCGCACCTACCGGACCGCCGCCATCGGCGCGTCCCTGCTCGCTACCGTGGCCATCGCCGCTCCGACCGCCATCGGCCAGTCCGACTCCATCCCCGCGGACCACACCATCGACGTCCTCGTCCTCTACACCGGCGCCGCCGAGGAGAGCGAGGGTGGCGAGGAGGAGATCCACGAGGCCATCGACTCCGGACTCGAGGGCATGAGCAAGGCACTGGACCGCAGCGACATCGAGGGCAAGGTCGACCTGGCGCACGCCGAGAAGATCGACTTCGAGGAAACCGACGACCAGGGTGACGCCATGACCTGGGCCCGGGAGAGAGACGAGGTCGCCGACCTCCGCGAGGAGCACGAGGCCGACCTGGTCTCCGTGGTCGTCTCCGGCACCGCCGGTATCGCACAGTCCCCGATCCCGGACGAGACCACCTCCGACTCGGCCTTCAGTGTCGTCGGCTCCGACTGGCTGCGTTCCGACGACGAGACCGGCGAGGCCGGCGTCTTCGCCCACGAGCTCGGCCACAACCTCGGTGCCAGCCACGACTGGGACACCGACCCGGGCCGCAACGAGGAGCGACCGTACAACAAGGGCCACATCACCGAGAACGGTCTGGTCGACATCATGGCGTACAACAACGCCTCGTCCTGCGAACCGGACTGTGAGCGCGTCCCCTACTACTCCAACCCCGACATCGAGGTCGAGGGCGAGAAGTTCGGTGCCGACGACGGCGACCGTCCGTCCAACCTGAAGAAGCTCTTCGACGAGACCATCCCGGTCGTCGCCGCCTACCGCTAGGCGGGGAGAGGGGGCCCTGAAAAGACTCCGTGGGAGATGTGCGTGGACGCCGTTCGCGTGACGGCGTCTTGCACTACGGTGGAACGGCACACTCCCATTGATTTTTGACGTGACCCCGAGGAGTCCAGAAGATGGCTCGCACGACGACCGCCGCCGATCCCGACAAGCTCGACGACCACGGAATCGAACGGTCCACAGACGATTCACCCGGCGCCATTGACGCCTACCGCGACAAATGGCCGTGGTTCGACCACGTCATGCGGATGAATGAACGCTACGGCGACCAGGGTGGTAACCACTTCGCCGCAGGTATCACCTACTTCTCGGTGCTGTCCATCTTCCCGCTGGTGATGTTGGTCTTCGCCACCGTGGCCATGGTGCTCGCCGGCAACGAGGATCTGATGAACGACATCACCGATTCGATCACCGAGTCCGCCGGTGATGACCTCGGGGCCACACTCAACGACATCATCCAAGGTGCCGTCGACCAGCGTGGCAGCGTGTTCGGTATTGGTCTTGTCCTGGCTCTGTGGACCGGACTGGGCTGGATGGCGAACCTGCGCCTCGGCGTCTCCGAGATGTGGAAGGTCGACGGCAAGCCGGCGAGCTTCATCTCCGGCAAGATCAGTGACCTCATCGGCCTGCTCGGCCTGCTGCTCTCCCTGGTGATCGCCTTCGGCGTCACCGCCATCGGTAGCAGCGGTTTCACCCGTGACCTGCTGGAACTCATCGGGTTGGGAGACATCCCCGGCATCCGGTTCATCGTGTGGATCGTCGCACTGATCGTGGCGTTGATCGCCAACTGGATCGTGTTCTTCTGGCTGATGATGTACCTGCCGCGTACCCGCGTGCCGCGTGCCGCCGCCGCCCGTGCAGCGGTCATCGGTGCGATCGCCTTCGAGCTCATCAAGCAGTTCGCGACCCTGCTGTTCTCCAACGCCCTGTCCAGCCCGGCGGCCGCGGCCTTCGGTCCCATCATCGGAATCATGGTGATGCTGTACCTGATCTGGCGCATCGTGCTGTACCTCTCCGCCTGGACCGCCACCACCCCGGAGGCCCTGGCGCTGATGGTGCCGGACGCTCCGCCGCCGGCGGTCATCCGCGTGCGCCAGGAGGTGCGCCCCGGTTCCCGTCAGGTCAGCCGTGCCGGGTTGGTCGGTGTCGGCACCGCGGCCGGTGCCGCCGCCGTCGGTCTGGTGGGACGGGCCTTCCGCAAGAAGTAGGGGGTTGTCGAGGGAGACTAGCTGTACTTCCCGGGGAGGTTGCGAACGTTCCACCGGGATGACGTAAAAGGAAGACCTCCGGTAACCGTGGTGGGTGAATCACTACTCACTACGAACAACCAGGAGGTCTTCCGTGTCCCACCGTAACGCACCACTGACCGCTACCGGCAGGGCCAGGAT
>DXGC01000067.1 GCA_019114135.1 Candidatus Corynebacterium avicola | reverse complement strand
GATGAACACGTTGAGCTCGAACTGGCCCTGGGAGCCACCGAAGGCGATGGCGGCGTCGTTGCCGATGACCTGTGCGGAGACCTGGGTGGCGGTCTCACACAGCACCGGGTTGACCTTGCCCGGCATGATCGAGGAACCCGGCTGCAGGTCGGGCAGCTGGATCTCACCGAAACCGGTCAGCGGACCGGAGCCCATCAGGCGGATGTCGTTGGCGATCTTGTAGAGGGACACGGCGATGGTGCGCATGGCGCCGGAGAACTCGACCAGGGCGTCACGGGCAGCCTGGGCCTCGAAGTGGTTCTCTGCCTCGGAGAGCTCCTGGACACCGGTGAGCTTCTTGAGCTCCTCGGTGACCTTGGCGCCGAAGTCGGCGGAGGTGTTCAGGCCGGTGCCGGTGGCGGTGCCGCCGATGGCGAGCTCGCCCAGGCGGGGGAGGGTGGCCTCGACGCGCTCGATACCGAGCTCGATCTGGCGGGCGTAGCCGCCGAACTCCTGGCCCAGCGTGACCGGCACGGCGTCCATCAGGTGGGTACGGCCGGACTTGACCTCGGCCTTCCACTCCTGTGCCTTGGCGGACAGGGAGGTGTGCAGGACCTTCAGGGCCGGGATCAGGTCGGTGACCGCAGCCTCGGTGGCGGCGACGTGGGTGGCGGTGGGGAAGGTGTCGTTGGACGACTGGCCCATGTTCACGTCGTCGTTCGGGTGGATCTCCACGCCGTCCTGCTTGGCCAGCGAGGCGATGACCTCGTTGGTGTTCATGTTGGACGAGGTGCCCGAACCGGTCTGGAATACGTCGATCGGGAACTCGTCGTCGTAGGTGCCCTCGGCGATGGCCTTACCGGCGGCGATGATCGCGTCGGCCTTGGCGGCGTCCAGCGCGCCGGAGTCCTTGTTGACCTGGGCGCAGGCGGCCTTCAGCAGACCCATCGCACGGATCTGTGCGGACTCCAGCGGGCGGTCGGAGATCGGGAAGTTCTCCACGGCACGCTGGGTCTGGGCACGCCAGAGGGCGTTGACCGGGACCTTGACCTCGCCCATGGTGTCGTGCTCGATGCGGAATTCCTGCTCGCTCATGATGACCTGTCGTGTCCTTCCTGGGATTTGTGACGTCTGGCATATAAGGGTACCCGCACCGACCCGGTTTGGGTTGGTGCGGGTGCCGTTGGGGGGAGGAAACCTCAGACCGGTGCTGAACCGTGACTCGACCGGTACCGGACCGGGGCTACACGTAGTCCTGGACCTCGTACTCCTTGAGCTTCTGGATCTGGTGGGTCGCCTCGATGGAGCGGATGGTGCCGGAACGCGAGCGCATCACCAGCGAGCGGGTGGTCGCCCCGCCGGCGCGGTAGCTGACACCGCGCAGCATGTCGCCGTTGGTGACGCCGGTGGCCACGAAGTAGCAGTTGTCGGAGGACACCAGGTCGTTGGTTCCGAGCACGCCGTCCAGGTCCAGGCCGGCGTCGAGGGCCTTCTGACGCTCCTCGTCATCTTTGGGTGCCAGGATTCCCTGGATCTCCCCGCCCATGCACCTCATGGCGCAGGCGGTGATGACGCCCTCCGGGGTGCCACCGGTGCCCATCATCAGGTCGACGGCGTGGGACTCTCCGGCGGCGGCAACTGCACCGGCGACGTCGCCGTCACCGATGAGCCGGACCTTCGCGCCGGCGGCGCGGATCTCGGCGATCAGGTCGAGGTGACGGGGACGGTCCAGCACGACCACGGTGACGTCGGACGGGTGCACGCCCTTGGCCTTGGCGACGGCGTTGATGTTGTATGCGGCGGGTGCCTCGATGTCGATCGCTCCGGCAGCTTCCGGTCCGACCGCGATCTTCTTCATGTAGAACACTGCAGAGGGGTCGTACATCGACCCGCGCTCAGCGGCGGCGAGAACGGAGATCGCGTTGGGGCGTCCCTCGGCCATCAGGGTGGTGCCGTCGACCGGGTCGACGGCGATGTCGACGGCCGGGCCCTGACCGGTGCCGACCTGCTCACCGTTGAACAGCATCGGAGCCTCGTCCTTCTCTCCCTCACCGATGACCACGACGCCGTTCATCTGCACCGTGTTGATCATCCGGCGCATGGCGTCGACGGCGGCACCGTCGCCCTCGTTCTTGCGGCCACGTCCCACCCACTTACCGGATGCGAGAGCCGCGGACTCGGTCACGCGGACCAGCTCCATCGCGAGGTTCCGGTCCGGCGAGGTGGCGGGCACCGCAGCGGGGGGAGTCGGGTCGGTGGGGTGTCCGGGGGCGGTGCTGGAGGTCATGGCGCAGCTTTCTGTGTCGAGGAGAGTCGGTACTGCTGCCTATTGTTCCATGACCCCACCCGCCATCGGCGGACGACTAGGGATCGGGGGTGGGTGTCTGCCATAATCAAGCGCGTGAAACTCGAGAAACCGCGCATGTTCACCTCCACCCGGGATCTGGTCATCTCCCTGGGAGTACTGGGGGCGGTCATGGCCTTCTCGGTCGGCTTCACCGGGATGTGCAGCTACAACCCGGGCCCCGCAGACACCGCCGGTCCGGTCAACGAGGTCGACATCGACACGATCCTCGACTCGGAGGCCCAGGCGCTGAACTTCCCGGTGCGTAATCCTGATGTCCCCGACAACTGGCAGGCCAACTCCGGTCGCCGCATCTCGGTCGACCGTGAGCTGTCCTCGGTCGCCGGATGGGTCGCCGACGAACGCTACTTCATTTCGTTGACCCAGACCTCCGCGGATCTGGAAGCTGCCGTCGACTACCAGGACGATACCGACGAAGCGATTCGTGAGGAGACCGACGTCTACACCAACGACGGCTCCGACGGCGAGGTCACCTGGCACATCTACACCGGTGAGGAGGCCCGCACCCTCTGGGCCGCCGAACTCGACGACGTCACCCTGATGCTCACGGGTACCGCGACCCAGGAGATGTTCGAGACGTTGGCCGACAAGGTGGTCACCACGGATCCGATCGACGCGGGGGCTGGGTCCTGACGCTCTTCTGAGGCTCAGTCCTCGCCGGCGCCGTCGGCAGCGGCGTCTTCATCCTGCTCGCCGGCGCGCTTCGCCAGGGCCTTCTCCACACGGTCGGACGCCCCGTTGAGGTAGCGCTCGCAGTAGGCGGCGAGTTCCTCGCCACGCTCCCAGAACCGCAGTGACTCGTCCAGACTCATCTGTCCGAGCTCCAGGATCTTGACGGTCTCGACGAGTTCGTCCCGGGCCTGCTCGTAGGAGAGCTCCTCGAGGGGGCGGAATGTCTGCTGGGTGGTGTCGTCACTCATCGGTGGCGTTGTCCTCTCTGGTTGCTGTCTTGCTGGAGCCGTTTGTGTCGGTGGCATCGGGGGACCTGGTCACCCCCATGGCGGCGGCGGTCACCGAGCCGTCCATGACCCTGATCCGTAGCTGGGAGCCGGGGGAGACTTCGTCGACCGAGGTCACCACCCGGGCAGGTGAGTGGTCGCGGGGCAGGACCTGCACCACCGAATAACCGCGTTGCAGGGTCTGTGCGGGGCCCAGAGCGTTGACCTGCGCCTTCAACGAGGTGATCTGGGAGCGCATCTCCCGGATCACCAGGCCCAGGCCGCGGTCGTTGCGCTGACGCGCTTCGGCGACCAGTTCGCGTTGCCGGGTGATGGGCAGCAGCGGGTCGGCGATCACCGGACGGGACCGCACGGTCTCCAATCCCCGCTTCTCATTGTTGACCCATGACCTCAGGGCCCCGGCGGCGCGCTCCCGGAGTTCGGAGACCAGGGACAGTTCTGCGGCGACGTCGGGGACGACCCGCTTGGCGGCGTCCGTCGGTGTGGCGGCCCGCAGGTCGGCGACGTTGTCGAGCACCGGGTTGTCCGGCTCATGGCCGATCGCGCTGACCACCGGAGTGCTCATTCGGCTGACGTGTCGGACCAGTGCCTCCTCGGAGAACGGCAGGAGGTCCTCCACCGAACCGCCACCGCGGGCGACGATGATCACGTCGACCGTGGGGTCGGACTCCAACGTGTCGAGCGCGGCGATCACCTGGGGGACGGTCTGAGGACCCTGGACGGCGGTGTTGATCACCTCCATCTGGACTCCCGGCCACCGGTCCTCTGCCACGGCCAGGACGTCACGTTCGGCAGCAGACCCGCGACCGGTGATCAGCCCTACCCGGGTGGGCAGGAAGGGCAGCGGACGTTTCAGTCGGGGGTCGAAGAGCCCCTCGGCGGTCAACGCCTTCTTGAGCTCCTCGATACGGGCCAGGAGCTGACCGATACCGACGTGCTGGATCCGGGAGACCCACAGCGAGAATGAGCCTCGTCCGGAGTAGTAGGCAGGCTTGCCGTAGACCACCACCCGGTCGCCGTTCTTCAACGGGGTGGCAAGGGAATTGAGCAGCTGGGTCGAGCACGTCAACGGGACGGACTGCTCGACGTCCACGTCGCGCAGGGTGATGTAGGACAGCTTCCAGGTCGGCTTCATGTTGACCTGGGTGATCTGGCCTTCGACCCAGAGATGGCCGAGTCGCTCGATCCAGCCCTTCACCTTGTCGTTGACCACGTGGACGGGCCACGGGGTCTCCGGGGATGTGGGAGCTGGTGCTGACGCATCTGACATGGGATTGATTCTAGAGGTCCCGCAGGGTCAGGGTCGGGAAGGCGTCGCCCGGTGTGGACAATGTGTCCACAATTGCCGCGACGGCTCTGGCGACCAGCGCGTCTGGGGCGCCGCCGATGAAAAGTGCGACGACGTCCTACCTTCTGTCAGCTCAGGTCAAGCGGGCTGTCGGGGTTCTGGGCGGCACGGTTACGTCGCTGGCTGGCGCGTCGGAGCTCCGCCGCTGAGCGGGTGCGGGTCTTGCTCTCCTCGCCGGCGGGACGTTCGGCGGCGGGCTCTGCGGCTTGCTCAGTATCGCGTTCAGCAGCGCGCTCGGGGACTCGCTTGTTCTCACGCCCGGTGTCGCGGACGCGGGTGTTCAGGCGCTGGTTGGCTTCCTCGGCCTGGGCCAGCTTCGAGCGGTGGGCGCGACGCTGGCGGTCCTGACGGGACTGGGCGGCGGCGTCCAGCTGGTAGCGGGCCACTGCGACGATGATGCAGATCACCATGGCCGCCACCAACCAGAGGAAGTAGGTGAGGGACGGGAATGCTGCGTTGAGCAGAGCAGTCCTCTTGCTGCCAGACGCAAATGCGTCCCAGTTGCTTACCACGCCGATACCAGTAACCCCGAAGAACCAGAAGAAGGGGAGCGGGGCGACGGTGAGGAAGAGCCCACGCAGTTCCACCAGCGCGGTGCACACCACCGAGGAGATGACGAAGAGCAGGGCATAGGACGTCCCGATACTGCCGAGTACGACACCGGTCAGGATGACCGCCAGCATGACGAGCAGCGGCGCCCAAACGGGGATGAGGCCCCGTCGGTTGAGCGGAGCCTCGTCAATAGTGCGGGAATCTGAAGTCACGCGCGCTGATGTTACCGGATCAGTCCGTCTGCTTCGAGGTGGCGTCCCCGCCCGGCTTGTCGGATTCGTCACCCTTCTTTTCCTTGTCGGAATCAGACAGCAACGGTGCGAGGAAGCGTTTGAGGGGCTTCTGCTCACCCTCTTCGTCGGTTGTCAGGGAGTTCTTCCAATCGCGCCAACGTACGGCGGCTTCCTCTCGTTGGGCGCCAGTGTTCTTGCCGGCTGTCGTCGCGAACTCTATGTCCGCGGAGTGCTTCTCACCGGTAGCGAGGTCGGTGAGGTCACCGACGTAGCGGAAGATCTCGATGACCACGGCGGCGACCGGCACGGCGAGGAAGGCGCCGATGATGCCGTAGAGACCGCTACCGACGATCACCGACAGCAGCACGATGACCGCGTGCATGTTCATCGCCTTGGACTGCAGGACCGGCTGCAGGATGTTGCCCTCCAGTTGCTGGACCGCCAGCACGACAGCCAGCACGATAAGCGCTGTGGTGAATCCCTGGTCGACGAGAGCCACAATGACAGCCAGAGCTCCGGCGGTGAAGGCACCGACGATGGGGATGAAGCCACCGAAGAAGGTGATGATCGCCAGCGCCGGCCACAGGGGGACATCGAGGATGAACAGACCCAGACCGATGAAGAAGGCGTCGATGAAGCTCACGATCGCCTGGGTGCGGATGAATCCGCCCAAGGTGTTCCAGCACCGGGTGAGGACCTCGGTGAGGTGCCAGCCGACACGGCGGCCGGTGATCCGGCGCACCATGGGCAGGAACTTCTCGCCGTCCTTGAGGAAGAAGAAGATCAGCACGATCATCACGAACAAGGTGACGACGGCCGAGGAGATGGCGGAGACACCGGTGATGGCGGTCTGCGTGATCTGATCGGTCTGGTCCTGCAGCCAGGACGTGGCCTGGTCGACCATGTTCTCAAGCTGGTCACTCTGAAGGTTCAGCGGAGGACCGGCCACCCAGTCGAGGATCGTGTTGACGCCCTCTTCGCCGCTGTCGACGAGTTGGGGGATCTGCTCCCTGATGCTGGGGGCGATGGCGGCGATGATGCCGCCAATGACTCCGACAGAGCCGATCATCGCCAACAGCACCGCGAGGGCGTTGGGGATGTGCCACGTGCGCAGCTTGTTGACGACCGGCCACAGCACGGTACAGATGATCAGCGCCAGCAGCATCGGGAGGATGCCGACCCACAGCTGGGCGGTGACGAAACCGGCCACCCAGAGTCCGGCGGCGATGACCAGGAAGCGCAGGCTCCAGCCGGCGGCCCAGCGGGCTGAGGTGCCGAGGACCTCGGCCCGGTCCCTCAGCTCGTCGCCGGGGCCGACCTCCTCGTCGGACTGCAGGACGGCAGACTGGTCGTCCGGGACCTCCATCGCCGGATCGTTGTCCAGCTGGAGGGCGTCAGCAGCCGGTTCCCTGTCGGTGTCGGGACTGTCACCGGGCAGGGGCAGGGAGGTCTCGGGGTCCATGCGTCCGGATCCCATGAGGATGTCCGCGAAATCCCGGCCGTCAACGACATCGCGTGGGTCGGGACTGTCGGGGTTGGCCGATCGCTCGCGATTGGCCGACTGCCCCGGCTGCTCCGGGGTGTCGTCATTGGGGTTCTCTCGATCACTGCTCACCTGCCCCATTGTGCCCTAAAAGGGCCGGTGGTGGCAGGACCGTCGGGAGAGTCGCGTCAGTTGTTCACGCGGTTGGGTGCGCGCAGCAGCAGCGACTCGTCGTCGGTGCCGGGCAGGGTGCCCAGATCACCGGTCTCCTCGTCGATCTTGCCGCGGAGACCGAGCACGGCTGCGACAAGTCCGCCCCAGATCACGACGATGAACAGGATCAGCATGATGATGGCGCCAGTGCTCATGACCGGTCACTCTCCTTCTGTGCGTCCTTCTGGCCGGCCGCAGAGCCGACGAGGAACTGGTTGGGGGCCTTGGCGTCGTGGGTGCCGACCGGCACACCGAAGTCAGACCCGGGGACACCGTCGAGCACTGCGGTGGCACGGTACTTCACGGAGATGAAGACGATACCGGCGATGGCGATGATGATCAGCACCGACCAACCCCAGGTGAAGACCTGGCCGGAGGTGTAATCGCCGTAGCCGTCCTGGATCAGGGTGATGAGCTCCTGCACCAAGGTGTAGATCAGCACGATCGGGGTGATGACGAAGGCGCAGGTCTTCCAGATCGGGCCGACCTTGAACGAGGAAACGGCGTTCAGGTGACGCTGCATCTCCGCGGTGCGGCGCAGCACATAGGCCAAGACGATGGTGGCGACGATGGCACAGAAGACGATGCCGACGTTGTTGGTGAACTTGTCCACGATGTCGACGGCCATCAGGCCGGTGGAGGTGGAGAAGACGACGCAGGAGATGATGGCCAGGGGCACGCCGACGAGAATCGCCGCGCGGCGACGGCTCACGCTGATCTTGTCGGCGACGGCGGAGATGACGACCTCGATGATGGAGATCAGCGAGGTGAGGCCTGCGATGAACAGGCTGCCGAAGAAGAGCACACCGAACAGGCCGCCGGCCGGCATCTCGTTGATGATCGCCGGGAAGGCCATGAAGGACAGGCCGATACCGGACTCGGCGACCTCGTCGACCGGGACGCTCTGCTGCACGGCCATGAAGCCGAGGGCGGCGAAGACGCCGATGCCGGCGAGGACCTCGAAGGCAGAGTTGGCGAAACCGGTGACCAGACCGGTGGCGGTCAGGTTCGAGCGCGGCTTGAGGTAGGAGGCGTAGGTGATCATGATGCCGAAGCCGATGGACAGGGACAAGAAGATCTGCCCGTAGGCCGCGATCCACACGCTCGTGTCCGTCAGTGCGGACCAGTCCGGGGAGAACAGGGCGTCCAGGCCGGTGGCGGCGCCGTCCAGGAACAGGGCGCGGATGACCAGGATGGCGAAGAGGATCACGAGGATGGGGATGAAGATCATGCCCACCCGGCCGATTCCGGAAGAGACGTCGAGGGCCAGCACGGCGATGGTGATGATCCACACGACGACCATGGCGATGAGGATCGGCCAGACGATGTTCCCGGAGAACAGTCCGCCCTCGCTGAGCTGGTCGGACTCCAGGAAGTCGCTGGCGAAGTAGGTCGACGGGTCGTCGCCCCAGCCCTGGTTGAAGGACTTGAAGATGTAGAGGGCGGCCCAGGCGAGGATGACCGCGTAGTACAGGCCGATGAAGGCTGCGACGCCGGTCTGCAACCAGCCGATGATCTCGGCTTTGGGGTGCAGGCGACGGAAAGCCATCGGCGCGGAACCCCGGAAGCGGTGACCCAGGGCGAAGAACATCCACAGCAGGGGTATGCCAGCGGTGAGCAGCGCGAAGAGGTACGGAATCAGGAAGGCGCCGCCGCCGGATTCATAGGCGACGTAGGGGAAGCGCCAGATGTTGCCGAGGCCGACGGCGGAACCGATGGCAGCGAAGATGAAGAGCATCCGCGAGTTGAAAGTGTCGCGGTTGACCTTCGCATCCTTGCCATCGGCAGCGGCAACCGGCGTGCTCTGGCCGGCGGGAGCGTCTGCGGACATGTTTGTGTCCTCCAAGAGGGTTCACTTGAAACGAGTATGGAAAGTGCTAATGGTAGCTGCCAGTGAACTACCAGGAAAGACCCGGCGCACCCGAATCCGCGGAGGGGGTGGGGTGGGAGTCCGGGGGACAGACGTTAGGATGGTGGCCGTGACCCTTACTCTCTGAATCGTCGGCCTGCCCAACGTTGGCAAGTCCACCCTGTTCAATGCCCTGACCCGTAACGATGTCCTCGCGGCGAACTACCCCTTCGCCACCATTGAGCCCAACGTCGGCCTCGTGGAACTGCCGGACCCCCGCCTGACACGTCTGGCGGAGATCTTCTCCTCCGAGCGGATCCTGCCGGCGACGGTGTCCTTCGTGGACATCGCCGGCATCGTCAAGGGCGCCGCCGAGGGTGAAGGAATGGGCAATGCCTTCCTGTCGAACATCCGGGAGGCGGACGCGATCTGCCAGGTGGTCCGCGCCTTCGACAACGACGACGTGATTCACGTCGACGGTCGCGTGGACCCGGCGTCCGACATCTCGGTGATCGAGACCGAGCTGATCCTCGCCGACCTGCAGACCGTGGAGAAGGCCGTCCCGCGCCTGGAGAAGGAAGGACGCAAGGACCGCGACAAGGCGGACCAGGCGACCGCCGCCAAGCAGGCCCAGCAGATCCTGGAGGACGGCCGCACCCTGTACGCCGCCTCGGTCTCCGGCGAGTTCGACCTCGCCGGTGTCCGCGAGCTGCACCTGATGACCGCGAAGCCCTTCCTCTACGTCTTCAACTCCGATGAAGCCGTGCTCACCGACGAGGCACGCAAGGACGAGCTGCGTGCTCTGGTCGCCCCGGCCGACTGCGTCTTCCTCGACGCGGAGACCGAGGCCGAGCTGCTGGAGCTCGACGATGAGGAGGCGGCGGAGCTGCTGTCCTCGGTCGGTCAGGACGAGCCGGGCCTGCAGACGCTGGCCAAGGCCGGTTTCGCGACCCTCGGTCTGCAGACCTACCTGACCGCTGGCCCGAAGGAGTCCCGCGCTTGGACGATCCCGCAGGGGGCGACCGCTCCGCAGGCCGCCGGTGTCATCCACACCGACTTCGAGCGTGGCTTCATCAAGGCCGAGATCGTCAGTTTCGCCGACCTGGACGAGTACGGCACCATGGCCGAGGCCCGTAACCACGGAAAGGTCCGCCAGGAGGGCAAGGAGTACATCATGGCCGACGGCGACGTCGTGGAGTTTAAGTTCAACGTTTAGAAATTGCCTCTTACCAGGGGCTTTATCTTCTCGACCCTTCGGTTGGGCTCGATGGGTGAGTTCCGGTATACCATGAGATGCCCAGCGCTTATTGCGCTGACCTGCGCTTTTGATCGGCCCCTGCGGAGCTTCCGCAGGGGCTGGTTCTCATTTCTGCGGGTGTGCGAGCGTCGCCGGCAAGCGGCCTCGGATGGCCTGTTCTCTGGCGGGTTCGACTCGTGCAGCGGGCGTACGTCGAGAGATCGAGTGATCGTCGGTTAGTGTGGGGCACTGGTCGACGGCGGTGCCGTATCGTGACAACGTGGTGCACTACGAAAGATCGATGACCGGCTCACAGAGCTCGCGACTGATAATCATTCGGGGAAACTCGGGAAGCGGAAAGTCGCTCCTTGCCCAATCGATCAGGGCGGCGCGGCCGCGGGGAGTGGCGTTGCTGGGGCACGATACGTTGCGCCGAGAGATCCTTCACGTTCGGGATCGTCCCCAAGCTCTCAGCGTGGCTTACATCGACATGTCGGCTCGCTTTGCTCTCGACAACGGCCTGGATGTCGTTGTTGAGGGGATCCTTCATTCGGAGATATATGGTGACATGCTCACCCAACTCCAACGGGATCATCGCGGTGTTACGCGTGCGTTCGTCTACGAACTCGGGTTGGAGGAAACTCTGCGGAGGCACCGCACGAAGACGCTCGCAGCTGAAGTGTCGGAAGAACAGGTCTCATCTTGGTATCGCGAGTCCGACAGGATTCCCGAACTGGGTGAGATCGTGTTTGACGCTGACGCCAGCGCGAGTGATGCGCTTGCTCAAGTGCTTGCTGAGGTCGGGTGGGGCGAAGCGGAATGACGATCGAGAGCATGGGTAGACGTTCGGTCAAGAAGGCGGTCGGGTACGTCGTCCGCCAAGGGAAGCTGCTCGTGTTTACACATGACGATTTCCCGATGGAGATCACCGGTGTGCAGGTGCCCGCTGGGTCGATCGCAGAGGGCGAGTCGCCTGCGGATGCCGTCGTGCGCGAGGTGGGAGAAGAGACCGGCCTCACCGCCAGGATCGTTCGCTCGCTCGGCGTCGAATCGTACGACATGTGGCCCGCAAAGCCCGAGGTTCACGAACGGCACTTCTTCCAACTCGAGCTGGTACATCCGGATGTTCCGGAGCGCTGGACGTGCGGCGAACAGGATTCGTCCGACGGAGGCGAACCCGTTGGATGGACATGCTGGTGGATGGCGCTGACGGATGCTCACGTTCTCTGCGCAGGCTTTGGCGCACGCCTCGGAAGCGTCGAAGCCGATGGTGATCTCTAAGGTTGGTATCTGTGGCGACGTGGTGGAGTTCCGCTTTTCAAACTAACGTCTGGTGAGGTCTGACGGGCAACGGCTGCACATCGCCACACTCCACGTCCCCGTCGATCGGGACGTCGAGCCGTCCGAGCGCATCTACGACGGCCTAGTGTTGAGTTAGGCACTCTGTATGCGCGGCGCGAATCCTGCCCGGCTAGCACGGCGTTGGTTTGATCGAAGAAGGTCTCTTGTCTACCGCCTGAACCGCTGTGCCTCTCCGAAGCTCGTGGCACTCGCCTACTCCAGCTTCTCAACCCTGCTCAACCGGCCGAGCCATTCGATAAGGAGCTGGGTCTCCGCCCTGCCGAGGACATCTGGTTGTGCTGCAGCGAGCTCGATGGCGGTGGTGAGCGAGTCGTTGGCTCGTGTTCCTTTGCCGGTGATCGCCGAGATAGCGCCTTCACGGACAGTTTGAGACAGGGCAGGATCCGGCGCTGCCAAGATGATCTGGCGCAGGGTGACGCCGATGTTGGTCACTAGGATGTGCGCGGCAGCCTGCTCAGAGGGCACCAGAAGCCTGCCCTGTTCGGCGGCCCGCGCCGTGAGCGCGCGCAGGATCTCGCTGGGACGGGACTGCGCCTCGGGGGAGTACCCAGGGCGGACCTTCCCGTACATCAGAGTGTAGAACCCGGGGTTGGCCAGACCGAAGGCGACGTGGGCATCCCAGCCGGCACGGATGTCCTGGATGGGATCGCCCGAGGACTCCATCGACGACTTCTCGTTCAGGTAGAGGTCGAACCCGTGCTCGATGACAGCGTCGATCAGCCCTTGTTTGGAGCCGAAGAAGTGGTAGAGCGTCGGCATCTTCACCCCGGCTGCGTCGCACACCGCGCGCAGGGAGAACTCCTCGCCGGGGGCGGCGGCGATGAGGTCGGCGGCTGCCGCGATCAGTCGCTCCCGTGTATCGCTTGTCGGTACTCCTGTCATAGTGCTACGTTAGCGTATGTATCAGAGTAATACTGTTGCATACCAACGATATGGAGGGCTGTCATGGCCGATCACACGCTCAACGGCAAGAACGTCCTGATCGCGGGCGGCGCGAAGAACCTCGGCGGGCTGATCGCTCGTCAAGCAGCCGAGGCCGGCGCGAACGTCGCGATCCACTACAACTCCGACTCCAGTCGCGCGGACGCGGAGCAGACGCTGGCCGCCGTCGAAGCGGCTGGAGGCAAGGGCGCGGTGTTTCAGGGGGACCTCACGGTTCCGGCGAACGTGGCCGAACTGTTCGCCGACGCTGAGGCGGCTCTGGGGACGATCGATGTCGCGGTGAACACGGCGGGCAAGGTGCTGCGCAAGCCGATCGTGGAGACCACCGAGGACGAGTACGACTCGATGTTCGACATCAACTCCAAGGCCGCTTACTTCTTCATCAAGGAGGCCGGCAAGAACCTCGCCGACGGCGGCAAGATCATCACCATCGTCACCGCGCTGCTGGCCGCGTTCACCGACGGCTACTCCACCTACGCCGGAGGCAAGTCGCCGGTGGAGCACTTCACTCGCGCCGCGGCCAAGGAGTTCGCCGGCCGAGGCATCTCCGTCACCGCGATCGCGCCCGGTCCGATGGACACGCCGTTCTTCTACGGCCAGGAGACCCCGGAGCGGGTCGAGTTCCACAAGTCGCAGGGTATGGGTGGTCAGCTCACGAAGATCGAGGACATCGCCCCGATCGTCCGCTTCCTCGCCTCCGAGGGCTGGTGGATCACCGGCCAGACGATCTTCGCCAACGGCGGCTACACCACCCGCTGAGCTCGACCCTACGAAATAAGGAGCGCCCCATGGCAGCACCCACCATCCCCGAACCCGTGGCCTCGTTCATCACCGCGGTCAACGACCACGACGAACAAGCCTTCCTCGACGCCTTCGCTCCTGACGGGACCGTCGACGACTGGGGCCGCGTCTTCACTGGGCGCGAGCAGATCAAAACCTGGAGCGACAAGGAGTTCATCGGTTCGCGCGGCACCCTCGCGGTCGAGGAGGTCGACATCGCCGCTAGCACGATCACCGTCATCGGCGACTGGCGCTCCAACCACGCGAACGGCCGCTCGAAGTTCGTCTTCGACGTCGACGGCGACAAGCTCGCGAAGATGACGATCCGCGAAGGCTGAGCGCCGGCACGAGCGTCTCGAGCGGGCGTCCAGCCAGTTGGACGCCCGCTCGTCGCTGTCGTCTTCGAGGCCCCCGCACCACACATACGAGGTTCACCAACCATGACTATCGTCCCGCTCGCCCGCATCGGGCACCGTCGATCCGAGGTCGGCCCCGTCGAGCTCTTCTTCGACCTGGTCTACGTCTTCGCCATCATCCAACTCTCGCACCTGCTCATCGAGCACCTCTCCTGGGAGGGCGCTGCCCAGACCATCGTGGTGTTCGCCGCGGTGTGGTGGGGCTGGAACTACACCGCCTGGGCGATGAACTGGCTGGATCCGAGCCGCACCCCAGTGCAGCTGCTCTCCGGGGTGCTCATGCTCGCCGCACTGGGCATGTCGATCGCTATACCCAGCGCCTTCGGCGACGGAGCCTGGCTCTTCGTCGGGTGCTACCTGTTCATGGGCCTCCTCCGTCCTATGTTCATGATGATCATCTACCGCGGCCACCAGCTCGCAGCCAACTACCGCATGCTGCTGCTGTGGACCCTGCTGGCCGGCATATTCTGGGTCCTCGGTGCGGCACTGCCCCTCGAGTGGCGGCTGGGTCTCTGGTTGATCGCGGTGCTCATCGACTACGCGGCCCCGCTCGCCCACTACCGGATCCCCGGTATCGGCGCAGCCCCCATGCACCAGTGGGACACCGACGCCGAGCACCTGGCCGAGCGCAACCGTCTCGTCTTCATCATCGCCCTGGGCGAGTCCATCCTGCTCATGGGCGGCAGCATCGTCTCCCACGGGCAGCTCACCCCCGGCCTCGCTCTGAGCTTGATCGTCGGCTTCGCGTCCCTGTTCGTGCTCTGGTGGAACTACTTCGCCCTCGCTGGCCCTGATACCCACGGCGGGGACTCGTCAACTGGGGCTCTCCGATCGGCCTACGCCTATGCGCATGCTTTTATGGTCTTGGGCGCGATCCTCGTCGCCGTCTCCATCGAGCTGCGGCTCTCCCACGACCACCTCACGCCCGCAATCGTTCTCGTGACGGCCGCAGGTCCGCTCGTATACCTGGCAGGGAACCTGCTGTTCCTCCGGTCCCGATTCGGACGCCTCGCACGGTCACGATTCATCGCAGCAGCCGTGCTGGTGGGGATCATGATCGCCGCGATGCTGCTGATCGATCACCTGCCGGTGATTGCGTTGAGCGTCGCTGTATTCTCCGTGACGGCTATTCTCGCCGCCCACACCGCGTACACGACATCGAAACAGTCGGCGCTCGATAACCGGCGATGACCTGGCAACCTCTATCTGAGATCCTTCTGCGCCCGATCGCGGTGCTCAGGAGCGAGCGACGCGCTTTGCTTTTCAACTGCGATCCTCGGTCATAGCTGGCCGACCGCATCGCGGTGAGAATGCTCCTTTGCGTCGCCGGTGGCTATGCGCACCTGGTCTCGGCCGTGCACTGTACGAACGGATCAGAGCAACGCTCTGACCCGCGGGATGATTAGCGCTGGCAACTTGACTACTCATCGTCAGAGGTTGGTTTGTAGCGGAACTCGGTGGAGTTCAAGTTCAACGTGTGATCTCCGGCGGTGGGGCATGCGATGTGGTGATGTGAGTCTTGACGAGCCGACGATCGATGACGTGACTGAGCTCCACAAGATTTGCAGTGGCCCGCGGGTGTGGACCCACCTCCCCTCTGGGCGACATGACCGGCTCGGGACGACCGGAAATCTAAGTGCGTTCCTGGATCAAAGGGGCCTTCTTGTGTTCGTTCACGATGATGCTCCGATGGACGTCACCCGGGTTCAATTCCCGACTGGGAAGGGGGTCGTCCATCCTCATGGGGCTGGGAGAGCCTCGACAGAACGATCGCGCCGGGGACGTGAGATTAACCACCCACCCCTGTGAAGGTGACTTTTCTCGCTGTGGTACGTTGTCCTGTTCCCCTGCGTGGGGATTTTCCGTACGCGCCGAGGGGGTGTAGTGTGACCTGCAACTTCTTTACAGGTAGAGCAGTCTGGCCCTGCGCTCCGAAGATCATGCCTCGGTATGATTACCGCGACACCCGAGGTGAACTATGGTTGAACTTCGATTGATCGCAGAGTAAAGGTACTAAAGATTGCAGTATCTCACTGCTGGGTAGTGCTGTCCGCGCCCCCTTCGGACGCGGCATTGGGAAAGGTGTTGGATTCATTGTCGAGTACTCGCATGTCTAAGACGAAGCGCGTGGGCGCGGTCCTGGGCAAGATCATGGTGTATGTCCTGATCTGGCTGGGTATCACGCTGCTGTTCGCCGGTATCGGCATCCACATCTTCTGGGGTTCGATCTCTGTCGACCAGATGATGATGAACATGGTCGCGGCCAAGGCTGACGGTGGCGGCGGCGCACTCGTGTGGGTCGGCAT